>PMPX01000049.1 GCA_003169235.1 Acidimicrobiaceae bacterium
GAGACCGCGGCGCCGCGGTCTCCGACGTCCAGCACCGCCTCACCGCGATCCTCCCCGGCGCCCCGGTCGACGCCGACGGGATCTTCGGTCCCGCCACCCGCGCCGCGCTCGAGGCCTTCCAACGCCTGCGCGGCCTCCGGGTGGACGGGATCTGCGGCGTCCAGACATGGAACACCCTGGTGGAAGCCGGTTTCCGGCTGGGTGACCGCTTCCTCTACCGCCGGACCCCGATGCTGCGGGGTGACGACGTGGCCGAGCTGCAGCAGCGCCTGTGCACACTGGGCTTCGACGCCGGCCGGGTGGACGGCATCCTGGGCGACGACACCGTGCGGGCGCTGGGAGAGTTCCAGCGCAATGCCGGCCTGCCCGTCGACGGGATCGTGGGCGGCGCGACCCTCCAGGAGCTGTTGAGACTCGAGAGCCGCCACCACGAGCCCGAGCTGGTCTCCGCGGTGCGCGCTCGGGCCGCCCTGCGCGACGCGCCCCACACGCTGCGGGGACGCCACGTGGCCGTCGGCGAGAGCGGCGGCCTGGGCAGCGTGAGCGGGGCGCTGCGGCGCCGGCTGACCATGGGCGGGACCCGGGTCACCGAGCTGCACCACCCCGACGACACCGTGCAGGCCAAGGAGGCCAACGAGCTCGACGTCGACGTCTTCGTCGGGCTGCGCCTCAATCCCTCGACCCCGGGCTGCCGCACCGCATTCTGGTCCGGTATCCACGACGAGTCACCGGGCGGACGGAGGCTGGCCGAGCTCGTCCAGCGTGCCGTCCCCGAGGCGCTCGGCGTGCCCGACGCCGGCGTGCACGGCATGTCGGTGCCCCTCCTGCGCGAGACGCGGATGCCCGCTGTCCTGGTCGAGGTGGGACCGGCCAGCACCGTGGTCGAGCAGGCGCCCGCCCTGGCCGCGGCGCTCTCCGCCGCGCTGGGGCACTGGGCCGACGCCTCCTGGGACTGATTACCCGTAATCACAATTCCGTTGTCAGACCGGGCGGAGCGCCGATCCGGCGCCTCCGTGCCGCCGGCGACGGTTACGCGATCAAAGCTTCCGGCAGGTGAACAGAGTGACAATCCACAACGTCATGCACAGGTTGTGGATGAAGCTGTACCGACCCTTGACGGTTGTGTGAACTACGCGACGCCTCCGTCGCCGACCATGGCGCGGTAGATGCGCTCGAGGTCCTCGAGGGTGGCGAACTCGACCACCAGGCGACCCCGCCGGTTCTGGATGTCGACTTTGACCCTGGTGTTGAGATAGGTCGAGAGGAGGTCCTCGAGCTCGAGCACGCCGGGCTCGGGCAGCTTGCGGGTCGGGGCCCGGCGGCTGCTGGGTTCGGTCGTACCCGGGGTCGCACCGGATTCGGGCACGTCGGCCACCGGTGCGGGGGGCTCGGGCGCCGGGGGCACCACGCGCAGCTCGGCCCCACCTTCGCGGACCAGCTCCTCGACGGCACGAACCGTCAACCCCTCGTCGACGATGCGCTGCACCAGCTTCTCCTGGAGCGCCCGGTCCGGCGTCCCGAGCAGGGCCCGGGCGTGACCGGCGGAGATGTCCCGCTCGGCCAGGGCCCGCTGGGCCCCCGCCGGCAGCTGCAGGAGCCGCAGGGTGTTGGTGACGGTGGCCCGGCCCTTGCCCATCCGGGTCGCCACCTGTTCGTGCGTCAACCCGAACTCGTCGATCAGCTGCTGGTAGGCGGCCGCCTCCTCCAGTGCGTTGAGGTCGACCCGGTGGAGGTTCTCGACCAGCGCCTGCTCCAGGCTGGCCACGTCGTCGGCCACCTGGACCAGCACGGGGATCGTCTGCAGGCCGGCCCGGCGGGCAGCCCTCCAGCGCCGCTCCCCCGCGATCAGCTCGTAGGTCTCCGCCTCGTCGTGCAGCTCGCGCACCAGGACGGGCTGGAGCAGGCCCACCGCCTTGATGGAGGCCGCCAGGGCCGCCATCGACTCCTCGTCGAAGTGGCTGCGGGGCTGGAAGACGTTGGGGCGGATGTGCGAGATCGGCACCACCCGGAGGAGCGAGTCGGTCTCCCCCGTCGCCTCGCTCGGAATGAGAGCGCTCAGCCCTTTACCGAGACCGCTGCGGCGCGCCATTGCTCACCTCCTTGGCCAGCTCGCGGTAGGCCACGGCACCCCGCGAGGCAGGATCGAAGACCGTGATGGGTTGACCGAACGAGGGTGCCTCGGACAGGCGGACCGTCCGGGGGATGACCGCCCGGCAGACCCGGTCGGCGAAGTGCTCCCGCACTTCGTTGGCCACGTCGACGGAGAGCCGGGTCCGGGCGTCGTACATGGTCAGCACGATGGTCGAGACCTCGAGCGTCTCGTTGAGGTTGGACGACACGAGGTTCACGTTGCGCAGGAGCTGGCTGAGACCCTCGAGGGCGTAGTACTCGCACTGTATGGGCACCAGCACCTCGTCGGCGGCGGCCAGCCCGTTGACGGTGATCAGGCCCAGGGACGGGGGGCAGTCGATCAGGACGAAGTCGAAGTCGTCCACGACGGTGTCGATGGCCCGCTTGAGCTTCAACTCCCGACTGAACGCCGGGACCAGCTCGATCTCCACCCCGGCCAGGTCGATGGTCGCCGGGGCCACGAAGAGGTTCTTGACGCTGGTGGGCTCGATGCAGTCCTCGAGCGGCTGGTCCCGCATGATCACGTCGTACATCGACAGCTCGAAGTTCCGGGCCTCGACCCCGAGGCCGGTGGTGGCGTTGCCCTGGGGGTCCAGGTCGATCACCAGGACCCGGTAGCCCTGCTCGGCCAGGGCCGCCCCGAGGTTCACCGTGGTGGTCGTCTTGCCCACGCCGCCCTTCTGGTTGGCGNNGCCTTGTGGGCGGGGGGCGCCGGTGCCGGGGTCTCGAGGGTGTCGTTGGGCTCCGGGATCGGCCCGGGCACTGCGTCCGGGGTTTCGTCGGTCGGCGCCGGCGTGGTCACGACGGCCTGCGCGGCCGGGGCCTGGTCGACCGCCCCCGGAGAGGACCCGGCCGGGACGGCGGCTTCGGGGGGCTCGGCGGCATGAGCGGTCTCCGGACCCGCCGGTGGGGGAGCAGGGACCGCCTCGGCGGCTACCGCCGGCGTCTCGGCCGTCGATGGGGGAGCGGTCTCGGGCGTCCCGTCCGCCGGTGGCTCGGCGACGAGGCTCTTCACC
>PMPX01000103.1 GCA_003169235.1 Acidimicrobiaceae bacterium
GCGAGCGCCTTGTCGAGCGTGGCCGAGTCGAGGATGCTCGGGTCCTGGCACGTCGAGAGCAGGTACCTGGGGAGCTTCAGGTCAAGCGTGTTGTAGGCCTGAAGGAAGGAGCTGCAGAACGTCACGTCTCCGACCATGCCGACCGCTTGCGCGCCACCGGAGACGGCCGACTGCAATTGCGGGCTCATGTCTGCCGTGCCGGCGTTGACGGGAACGACGGTGTAGCCCACGCCCGCCGCCTTGAAGACGATGCCGCCGAGCGCCTGTGCGCCCTGGATGGCGGCCGGCACGTTCTCCACCAGGAGGGCGACCTTCGTGAAGCCATGCTGCTTGGCGCTCAGCGCCTCGGCACCCAGGTAGGCCGGGAAGCCTCCCTCGATGGCGTAAGCGCCGGGCGAGGTGAGCTCGGCGGTCGACGCCCCGCTGATCGTGATGTAGGGGATGCCGGCCCCGACGATGGTCGGCACCTCGGTCTGGCCCTGCCCCGTGAAGGGCTCGACGACGGCGACCACGCCGTGCTGCACCATGTCGTTGGCACAGGTCTGTCCACCGGCCGGGGTCGACTGGTTCTCGCAGATGTACAGGCTGATCTTGTGGCCCTCGAGGCCGTCCTGGTACTCGTTCTCGTAGGCGACGGCCGCCTTGGCGCCCTGCTCGACGAGCGCCGCGGTGCCGATGCCGCTGCTACCGCCGCCGTCGCTGATCAGACCGATCGTGACCGCGGGCAATGTCGCCGGATGTGCGGTGCCGAGTGCACTGCTGGCACCTGCCGCGCCGACGCCGACCACGGCAGTCGACACGGTCGCCACCGTCATGACGCCGGCCGCGAGGAAGCCGGTCGACAAGACCCGTCTCGCCTTCCTGCCGGACCGCCCCATCGCACCTGATATGAGCACTGTTTCCTCCTTGGGGATCAGGGGGCGACGTTCGCTGCTCATGTCCAGCCGCAGCGGCCCCCCAGCTACGACTGAAAAGAGGATACCATTTAGCCCCTCCGAAGGCCAACGTACTGCAACACTTCTGAAATGAAACGTCACCCCCGTTCTGGGAGCCCCGGAGCGGCCCGGCGGGAGGGTCAGAGGGGGCCGTGGCGGTCACCGTGGACGGTGGCGGCGGAGCCTGATCAGCGCTCGCTCCGCTCGAGCCGGGCCCGCCGGGAGCTCGCCTGGCGCTAACCGGAGAACAGCGGCGTCGGGTTGTAGAGGGTGACGTGGCTGACGGCGTACCCGCTGCCCAGCACGCCGATGCCGGCCGTGGACGAGCAGATCGACTTCAGGAGCGGGATGGCGGTGCCGTTGCACGTGAACGTCACCTTGCCGAACATCGGGAGGACCACGTCGGTGGCCGACTGCGTCTGCTTGAGGATCCCGGCGGCGGTGACGGGCTGCGCGGAGCCCTTCATGATGGCGGCCAGCGAGAGCACCGGCAGCATGCCCGCCAGGTCGTTCGCACTTGCGTTCGGGTTCGGGTTCACCTTCGGCGCGTACTTCTGCACGATGGCCGCGTAGAGGGCGTCGTTGCCCGCACTCGCCGTGCCGGCGCCCGCCAGCCATGAGCCTTTCATGATCTTGTCGAGCGAAGGGGACTTCAGGATGCTCGGGTCGAGGCAGGTGGCCACCACGTACCGGGGCAGGTGGAGGTTCAGCGCGGCGTAGGCCTGGAGGAACGAGCTGCAGAAGCTGACGTCGCCGGCCTCCCCGATCGCGGAGGCGCCGCCCGTCACCGCGGACTGCAGCTGCGGCGTCATGTCCGCCGTCCCCGGGTTCGCCGCCACCACCTGCAGATCGACCCCGGCAGCCTTGAAGACGATCCCGCCGATGCCCTGGGTGGCCTGGACGACGGAGGGCACGTTGGCGACGAGCAGGGCGACCTTCTTGTAGCCCTCCCGCTTGGCCTGCATGGCCATCGCCCCGAGGATGGCCGGGAAGCCGCCCTGGAGCGCGAAGGCGCCCGGCGTCGTGAGCTCAGCGGTCGATCCGCCCGACATGGTGATGTAGGGGATGCCGGCCTGCACGATGGTGGGCACCTCGGTCTGGCCCTGACCCGTGAAGGGCTCGATCACCGCGGCGACCCCGTGCTGGACCATGTCGTTGGCACAGGCCTGTCCGCCCGCCGGGGTCTCCTGGTTCTCGCAGATGTAGAGCTCGATCCTGTGGCCCTCGAGGCCGTCGCCGTACTCGTTCTGGTAGGCGACGGCCGCCTTGGCTCCCTGTTCGACGAGCGGCGCGGTGCCCACGGTGCCCGACCCGCCGTCGCTGATCATGCCGAGGGTCACCGGGGTCCCGCTGGCCGGACGAGGCGTGCCGAGGGCGCCCGACGCGGCACCGGCCCCACCCGGCACGGCGAGCGAGACGGCACCGAGGACCCCGACGGCGAGCGCGGCGCGGGCCAGCACGGCGCGGGACCGGCCGGTTCGAGCTGATGGGTGCACGCTCTCCTCCTCGGGCATGACGCGGCGCGGCGTCCGTTCCCATGACAGGGCGAACCCGATGGGCAACAAAGAGGACACCGAATGATTTGGTGACAAAGTACCGCAACACGTCTGACATGAACGGTCAGCTTCGTCGTGTCACGCCGCCGACGTTCCGCCGTGTTGCCCGCCGGGCAGCCCCGCCGGGCAGGTCCGTTCGGCGGCGGGGCGTCACCCGGTGAGGGCGTCCTCCAGGGCGCGGGCGAGGTTGCGCTGGGCCCGGAAGTGGGCGTCGAGCCCCGAATGGGCGGTGAGGAGATCGCGCTTGGCGCCGGTCCGGAAGAAGTGCCCGCCGGTGCGGCTGGACATGCACGCCCCCAGGGCGAAGAAGACCCGGTAGAACGCGACGGCCTGCTCGTTCGTCCCCTCGGGCGGCCCGCCTGCGGCGCGGTACGCGTCGACGAACTCCGCCCACTCCATCAGCGCGGTGGCTGCGGGCCAGGCGGCGGCAAGCTCGCGGGCGGGAGGACCCACGGTGGCGGCCTCCCAGTCCACCAGCGCCGTCACGCGGTCCCCGTCGACGAGCATGTTGTGCAAGCCGACGTCGCCCTGCAGGAGGCGGAGCGGACCGGAGGGCACCACGTCGGCGACGTGGTCGAGCAGCCACTGCCGTGCCAGTGGGACGGCCACGATGGGTGGCCCGCTCAGCTCGGCGATCCGAGCCGCCATCCCCTCGACCGCCGCCGTGACGCTCGCTTCGGTCACCGCGGCATCGACGTCGAGGCTCGAGGCCGCCAAGTTCTCCAGCGGGACCCGGTGCACGTGGGCCAGGGCGGCCGCAAGCTGCTCTCCGAGGGTGTGCCGGTGCTCCGTCGGGGCGGCGAGGTCTGGGAAGTACTCCCCCGCCTTGCGGCCGCTGACGCGTGCCATGACGAGCAGCGTGCCCTCTTCGAGCTCACCCGCGAAGAAGGGCCGTGGCACCGGGACGTCGCCCTGGGCGTACACGGCCTGGAGAATGGCGAACTCGTCGGCTGCTCTCGTCTGGAGGATGCCCACCGGCCGGTCCCGGCGGACGACGACCTCGTCGGGAAGCTCGGATGTACCGGTGAGCGAGACGAGGATGGTCTCCTTGGAGCGGCCGCCGGGAATGACCTCCATGCTCGCCACGACCAGGTCGGGCGACGCGGGGAGCTCGACGCGGAGATAGTCGGTCAGCTGCTCCCTCGACAGCGAGCACGCGGTCGGCGAAGCCCCCGCGTCGGCTTCGAGCTGCTCTTCCAGCACGTCGCGGCGGAGCTCGTCGACCCGCTCGAGAAAGCCGTGCTCGACGTCGACGAGCCGGCGACACTGCTCCCGCTCCGCCGCGACGTCGCTGGCGGCATGCTCAGCCACCACTTCGGCCGCCCGGCGGCGGAGCTCGCCGAAGCGCTCCGGCGTCACGGTGTCGGTGTCGGNNGGCGTCGGCGTCGGCGTCGGGCAGGAGCGCCGAGAACTCGGCGCCGAACTCCCGGCTGAGTGCCTCGGCCCACTCCTCTTCGACGATCAGCTCGGCGAGGATCCGGTCGACCAGGCCGGCCGCGTCGACCGCCGTCGGGCTGGTGAGCTCCGGCAGGAAGGTGCCGATCACCGTGGCGCGCAGCTGGCGCAGGTACAGCGCCCGGTCTTCGGACGGCTGCCTCATGTGGCGGGGACCGTCGACGTCACGACGGTCGCACCACTCCGTTGGTCAGCGAGTCGGCCAGGACGAAGGCGGGCGGGTCCTGGCCGTTACGGGGGTTGAGGTTGGTCTCGAGGAAGCCCCACCCGCCCGGATCGCCGTCCACCGTGACGTCCCCGACCGATTCCCAGCCGTACCGCTGGGAGGTGGCGCCGATCATGCCGCCGATGGTCTCAATCCGGACGCTCGTGGTCCCGCCGGCCTCGAGCCGGTAGCGGACCTCGGCGGAGGGGCAGCGCACGGAGTCGTCGTCGACGTGCACGAGCATCTCGGCGCCGGCGACCGGGATCGGCTCCCCGCCGCGGGAGAGGGAGCCGATCCGGAAGAAGCTGCCGTTGACGCCCACCATGGACGCGAAGCGGAATTGCAGCGCTTCGCCGCCCTCGCCGTGGGAGCCGCCGAAGCTCCGGCTCGAGACGAAGCTGTCCCAGCGGCGCGCCCCCCACGAGTGGTCCCGCCAGGCCGGAGCTTCCACCTCCGCCGTGGTCCCGTCGAGCTCGACCGTGCCCCGCACCCGGCAGAAGACGTGGAAGTTGTTGGAGAAGATGGTGCCCGTCGCCCCCGCCGTCCCGCTGAAGGTCTGCGCGTTGGCGAACGATCGTGACCCCTCGTCGGTGATCTCGAGGTCGGCGCGGCAGCCCTCGCCGTCGAGCACGAAGCGCAGCCGCTCGCCGTCGAGGAAGAGGCGCTGTGGCCCGGCACACAGTCCCTCCTCGTCGAGGCGGACCAGCGGGAGCGCCTCGCCGTTGCAGCGGAAGCGGGTCCCGCGCTCGTGGTAGACGCCGCACCACAGGTTGGCCGTGTCGCGGTTGAGCTCGTTGCCGATCCGGTGGTTCCCACCCAGGCCGCTGACCGGGTCGCGCCAGGCCAGGTAGGCGCTCTCCTGCCAGTCGGGGGCGTCACCCGCCGGGTGCAGCCCCTCGTCGGTCGCGTCCGCGGGCACCTGGCTCAGAATAGGGAACGGGCGGGTGCCGTCACGCGTCGCTGACCTTCTCCGTCCCTTCGGAGGCGGGGATGTCGGGATTGCAGATGTAGCGCACGTTGGCGATGGTCAGGTCGCAGGCCGCGAAGCTCGCCGAGACGGGGATGTCGGGCACGAGCCGTGCGTCACCCCAGGCCTGGCGGTCGAAGTGGGTCAGCTCCGGCCGGCCGCGGTCGGCCCGGCGGAAGACGTACTCGGAGTCCACCTGCACGATGCGCGGCTTGAGGACCCCGTCGCGGGTCACCCGGGCCAGGTGCATGCCCGGCGGGTACTGGACGTCGTGCCCCGTCACCGGCACCGGGTCGACGAGCGACGTCTGCAGGATCAACCGGCCGTCCTCGTGCACCGAGCAGTCCACCCGGTCGTGGAAGCGGCGCAGGCTGATCTCCCCCGGGCTGACCCGGAAGCCCCAGGATCCGGCCAGCACCTCGGCCAGCTCGGGGTTGTCGCAGCGGGCCGAGATCAGGTAGCAGCGCGGCCGGACGCCCGAGCGGGCGGTCAGGCGCAGCTGGGCCAGGGCGAAGGGGCCGTACACGCTCTCCTTCGCCCGGTAGACGAGGAAGCTGATGACCAGCGGGATGGTCGGGTTGAGGGCCGGGGGGACGAGTGCCTCGCGATCGTCCACCCGGATCTCGTAGAGCACCTGGAGGATGTCGACGTCGTCCACCTTGAGCTCGTGGTCGTCCAGGACGACCTCGGGCGCGCCGTCGACCAGCGGGCGGATGTCGAGTGAGCCGGCGAGAGGCATCAGGCCACCCCTGCCGGGACCGGACGACCCGCCGCCGCCGCCGACCCGGTCGTCGTCCCCGTCTTGAAGCGGGGCATGACCTCCTCGGCGAAGAGCCGCATGCTGTCGAGGACGTACTGCTGCGGGATGACCTCCATGAACTGGTGGATGAAGTTGATGCCGTCGAACCCGACGTTCTCCCAGGCGGTGATCGCGTCGGCCACGTCGTCCGGCGTGCCCATGGTGACGCCCTTGAAGGACTTGGCGGCGTCGCCCGGGCTGCCCGACTCGCGGCGCAGTGCGGGCAGCAGCCCCTCGGAGGGGTACG
The DNA here is from genome assembly GCA_003169235.1 of Acidimicrobiaceae bacterium. Lineage (GTDB taxonomy): Bacteria > Actinomycetota > Acidimicrobiia > Acidimicrobiales > RAAP-2 > Bog-473. Next base: position 6,165 of record PMPX01000103.1, read on the forward strand.
AGTGCGTGGGCAGCACCTCCTTGGCCGAGAGGAGCTGGGCCGCCATGTAGCTGAACATGGAGGCCACCTTCAGCCCGTTGCGCCGGCCGAGGTCGCCGTCCTCGTTGCAGGACAGGAAGTTGACCGTGAGCACCTTGTCGTTGACGAAGGCGCCGACCGGGTCGCACACCTCAATCCGCTTGCGGTAGTTCAGGACCTTCTTCTCCGAGTCGGCGAACCCACCCGGCGACAGCCCGAGGCACCCGAGGCCGCGGTCCGCCGCGTCGACCTCGGTCCCGGGCGAGGTGACGGCCACCCACATCGGGGGGTGCGGCTTCTGCAGCGGCTTGGGCAGGATGGCCCGCTCGGGCATGGAGAACATCCGCCCGTCCCAGGAGAAGCGCTCCTGCGTCCACATCTTGGGGATCACCCGGACGAACTCGTCCCAGGTCTTCTTGGTCTCGTCGGGGTCGGCGTTGAAGCCGCTCAGCTCGGGCCAGGTGGCGGACCGCCCGGTCCCCAGCTCCAACCGCCCGCCCGAGATGATGTCGAGCACCGCCGCCCGCTCGGCCACCCGGATGGGGCTCTGGTACTGCGGCACGCACGGGATCACCCCGTGCCCGACCCGGATGCGCTTGGTCTGCGCGGCGCAGGCGGAGAGGAAGATGTCCGGGCCCGAGCAGTGCGAGTACTCCTCGAGGAAGTGGTGCTCGACGGCCCAGACGTAGTCGAAGCCGAGCTCGTCGGCGAGGCGCACCTGCTCGAGCGCGTTCTCGTAGACCTGCCGCTCGGAGTCCGCCGTCCACGGGCGGGGCACCGACAGCTCCATGAATATGCCGAACTCCACGGGCGTCCCCCTTGCACTTTTGTTAATGAGCATTAAAATCTAAGCATGCCCGAAGCCCGGAGTCAACGTGATCGGGGCTGCTTTTGTGACGGATGGCTAACATCCGACGGCGTATGACCCAGACGGAGGGGACCACGCCGCCTTCCCGCCAGACCGGTACCGGGCGACGGACCAAAGGCGAGCGGACCCGGGAGGCGATCATGACGGCCGCCACCGAGCTGTTCCGCGACCGCGGCTTCCGGGAGACGAGTCTGGGCGACATCGGTGCCGCCGCCGGGGTGAGCGGGCCGGCCATCTACCGCTACTTCAAGAGCAAGGGCGAGCTGCTCTCGATCCTGATTGAGGAGGCGTCCATCACGTGGCGCGAGACGGTCGACGACGTGCTCAACGAGGACACGCCACCCATGGTCACCCTCGAGCGCCTCATTGACGCCGCCATCGTGCTGCAGCTGAAGAACGGCAACCTGCGCGACGTCTTCGTCAAGGAGTACCGCTCGCTGGACGACGACGCGCGGCGTCGGGTGGCCCGGATCGAGCGGGTCCGCATGGCCGAGTGGGTGCACCTCCTCTGCGAGGTCCGGCCCGGCCTGAGCGACGAGGAGGCGCGTGCCGCCGTCACCATGGTCGACGGGATGCTGCGCTCCATCACCTCCTTCGACGGCGCGGACCAGGAGCAGCTGGCGCGGGTCATGAAGGACATGGTCTTCGGCGGCCTGCTGTCCGTCGGGGTTCCCCGCCCGGTCGCGGTGGTCCCGGCGTGACCGACGAGACGGCGTTCCGGGCCGAGGTGCTCGCCTTCCTCGAGGCGACGCTGCCCCCGAAGGGCGCGGCGGTCGAGACGGGGGGCACGGGCGTGACCCGTTCGGTCGCCTTCCAGCGCCAGCTGGCCGACGCCGGCCTGGCCGGCATCACGTGGCCCGTGGAGTACGGCGGTCGCGGCCTGCCGGGCAGGTTCCAGCGCATCTTCGACCGCGAGGCCAAGGCGTTCCAGGTCCCCCCGCGCGCGCTCGAGATCGGGCTCGGCATGTGCGGCCCCACGCTGCTCGTGCACGCCAGCGAGGAGCAGAAGCAGGCGCTGATCCCCCCGCTCCTGCGTGGCGAGCACATCTGGTGCGAGCTGTTCAGCGAGCCCGGCGCGGGCTCGGACCTCTCCAGCGTGCAGACCCGCGCCCGGCTCGATGGCGACGAGTTCGTGCTCGACGGGCAGAAGGTGTGGACCTCGGGGGCCCAGCACAGCGACTACGCCGCCTGCCTGACCCGCAGCGATCCGGCGCGCCCCAAGCGCGAGGGGATCACGATGCTCATCGTCGACATGCACTCGCCGGGCATCACCGTGCGGCCGTTGCGCCAGATGACGGGTGACGCCCACTTCAACGAGGTGTTCCTGGACGGGGTGCGGGTGCCGGCGTCCAACGTGCTGGGCGACATCCACGACGGCTGGCGGGTGGCCCGCACCATGCTGGCCTTCGAGCGCCAGGCCCTGGGCGGCATGGGCGCGGGGGGTGGCGGCAAGGGCGGCTTCGCCGCGTTGGCGGCCGAGGCCCGGCGCCGCGACCTCTCGAACCGCCCGGCGTTGCGCGACCGCCTGGTGCAGCTGCGCATCCGTCAGATGGTTCTGCAGCACCTCTCGGGCTACCTGCAGGTCAAGGCGCGCGCCGGCGACGGCGCGGCGGCGTCGTTGCTCAAGCTGGCCATGGCGCAGCTGGTGCAGGAGTCTGCGCTCGTCGCGGTGGAGGTGGCCGGCATGGGCGCCACGGCCTGGGCCCCGACCGACCCCGAGGGTGACCGCTGGTGCTCCCAGCTGCTGAGCGCGCAATCGGCCTCCATCGGCGGCGGCACCAACGAGATCGTGCGCAACGTCATCGCCGAACGCCTGCTCGGCCTGCCGCGCGACGAAGAGGGAGACCTGATGCCCGCACAGGTGACCACCGGTGCCCACTGAACCGTCGCGGGTGCTGCAGGGTCTGCGCGTGGTCGAGGTGGGCCAGTACGTGGCCGCGCCCCTGGCGGCCACGATCCTGGCCGATCTCGGCGCCGAGGTGGTCAAGGTCGAGCGACCCGAGGTCGGCGACGACACCCGCGCCTGGGGCCCGCCGTTCGTCGTCGACGCCAAGGGCGAGGCGTGGGGCGCGGCCTACTATCATTGTTGCAATCGCGGCAAGCGTTCGCTGGCGATCGATTTCGAAAGCGAGGACGGCCGCGCGACGATCCGCCGCCTCGCCGGCGAATGCGACGTCGTGATCGAGAACTTCAAGGTCGGCGAGCTGAAGAAGTTCGGCCTCGACGCCGTGAGCCTGCGCGCCGCTTTCCCGCGTCTGGTCTATTGCTCGATCTCCGGCTTCGGCCAGGACGGCCCGTACGCCGAGCGGGCGGGCTACGACTACATCATCCAGGGGATGAGCGGCCTGATGGACATCACCGGCGCGCCGGAGCGCGAGCCGCAGACGGTCGGCGTCGCGGTGGTCGATCTGTTCACCGGCGTCTATGCCTCGACCGCGATCCTCGCCGCGCTGAGACAGCG
>PMPX01000013.1 GCA_003169235.1 Acidimicrobiaceae bacterium
GATCTCGATCCCCCGCGTCCAGTCGAGCAGAACGCGCAGTGAGACGTCGGCGAGCAGGATCTCGACGAATTCGAAGCCGAGCGTGCGCCAGACGTCGGCCGCAGCGTCTTGATTGTCGGGTTGAACGCAGAACACGACGTGATGGAGGCTTGGCGCAGGGTTCATGTCGTGCTGCTTTCATTCGGTGCTCAGCGGCGCTCGACCCGACAACGGGTGGGAAAGAGGAGTCGCCCGCTTGATCGGTGGACGGAATAACCATAGAGTCTCCAATGTAATAGAAGAGTTCATTATCTTCGGGGGGTCCGATGGGTTCGCTCGACGGGAAGGTCGCGATCGTCACCGGGACGAGTCGCGGTGTGGGGGTCGGCATCGCCCGCGAGTTGCTGCTCGCCGGCGCGACTGTCGTGGGGTGCTCTCGGTCCGAGCTGCGGGGCCTTCCCGGCGCCGACACGGTGCCGGGCGGAGTAGAGCGCTCCGAGCAGTGGCTGTGTGATCAGGCCGACCACAAGGCGATCGACGCCTTTGTGCAGCGGGTCGTCGATACGTACGGCCACCTCGATATCCTCGTGAACAACGCCGGAGGAACGGTGCCTACCCCACACGTCGAGGCGGTTCCCGAGCTCGTGCAGAAGCTCCAGGGCACCCCGCGCAGTGACGACGAGTTCGAACGCACCGTCTTGTTCCATGCCTTCGCGGTGCAGATGAATCTCATCAGTCCGTTATGGTTCGCCATTCGCGCCTACCGCCAGATGTGCGAACAGAACGGGACCGGATCGATCATCAACATCTCGAGTGGCGCGGGCCATCCAGCCGGCAGCCCGACGCTCGTGTCGTACGGTGCGGCGAAGTCCGGACTGAACCATTTGACACGTTCGTTGGCGGAGGAATGGGGGCCGAACGCTCGCGTCAACTGCCTGGCGCTCGGACCAACGATGACCGAGAACTTTCGTGCGTTCGTGCTGCCTGCCGACGATCCGACGGGTTCGGAATACTTCGCGCGCGTGCCGCTCGGGCGCGCCGGCGAGCCGAGTGAGGTCGGTCGGGCCTGTGTCTTCCTCTGCAGTGGCGAGGCTGATTACATCAACGGAAAGACGATCGAAATCGATGGTGGCATGTTGCCTGGTGTCTTGTACGAAGCCGGGCTCAAGACCATCACTGACTTGCTCTGAGCACGGACGCTGTGACCCTACGAGTTGTGCAGTTCTCTACCGGGCACGTCGGCCGGCACTCGCTGCGGGCCATCATCGAACGACCCGAGCTCGAGCTCATCGGTTTGCATGCAGCAAGTCCCACCAAGGTCGGCCGTGACGCGGCAGAGTTGTGCGGACTTGCGGAGCCCACCGGAGTGGTCGCAACCGACGACCTGACGGCACTCGTCGGCCTGAAGGCGGACTGCGTCGTGTACACATCGCAGGCCGAGACGCGGCCCGACGTAGCGCTCCAGGAGTTGACGGCATTTCTGACGGCAGGCACGAATGTCGTCGGAACATCGCTGGTGTGGCTCGTCTACCCCCCGCACGCCGACGCCTGGCTGCGTGATCCCCTCGAGCGCGCGTGTGTAGAGGGAAACTCCACGATGTACATCAACGGCATAGATCCCGGATTCTCGGGCGATCTCCTGCCGCTGGCGGCGCTCAGCCTGGTGGAGCGGGCAGACCACGTCCTCGTACAGGAGATCTGCGATTACGGCACGTATGACGACGCCGAGTTCACCGGTGTCAGCTTCGGATTCGGCACGCCACCCGAGCAGGTCCCGACGCTCTTCCTTCCCGGCGTGCTGCGGTCCATCTGGGGCGGGCCAGTCCAGCTGTTGGCCGATGAGCTGGGGATACCGCTCGACGAGATACGCGAGCGTGTGGAACGGTGGACGGCGACCGAGCCGATCGACTGCACGATGATGCACGTCGATCCGGGACGGGTTGCGGCGGTCCGCTTCGCTGTAGAAGGCATCGTAGACGGCCGCACCGTGATCACGATGGAACACGTCAACCGTCTCACCCAGGCTGCGGCGCCCGAGTGGCCCTTCCCGCCCGAGGGACGCTCCGGCGTGCACCGAGTGGTCGTGGCCGGCCGCCCTGGGGTCGAGATCAACACCCATGTCGGCCTCCATGGAACGGACCACAACGAGGCGGGCGTGATTGCCACCGCGATGAAAGCTGTTAACGCGATTCCGGTGGTGTGCGCCGCGCCAGCCGGCCTCGTCTCGCTGCGCGACCTCCCAGTCTCGCAGGTACGCGGACTCATGCGGTGAAGACCCTCGAGGCGCGCCCGACCCGTCGGATCGCTCCCACGCGGCGAGCTGTAAAAGGCCAGACCCGAGGTGACCGGACACGCCAGCTCATCATCGACGAGACCATCCGCTGCGTTCGCGAAGAAGGCTTCGCTGCGATATCTGCGAGCCATATCGCCGAACGCGCTGGGGTGACCTGGGGTGTGATCCAATATCACTTTGGAGATCGCAACGCCGTGCTCATGGCTGTGGTCGACCACGGCTACGACCTCTTGCATGATGCGATCGACGATGTCGAACTACCGGTCGGTTCGACGCGCGAACGCGTGCAGGCCGTTGTCGACGCCGGCTGGAACGCATTCAGCAATCCAGCCTCCCTCGCAGCGTTCGAGATCCTTGTCGCCACGCGAGCCAGCCGCGAACCGTGGCTCGAAGAGCACCTTGCCGACCTCGCGGACCAGCTGGCCCGCCTCGGACGTGCTCTCGATCCTCTCGGTCGGGGACGAAGGCGTCAAGCAATTGGCAACCTATTTTGGGCCACTCTGCGCGGTCTCGCCTTGGCGCAAATGGTCGTCAGAGAACCACTCGACTTCACGCACGAGCGGCGCGCGCTCGTTGATCTGCTGACAATGCATCTCGAAAGCCGCGGACGAGGTGACATTTCCCCGCGCCGCTGATACGTCATATCGCCGTTACCAGGTCGGAGGGCGAGGCTGAGGAGCACGATGATCCATAACCCGGTTGATTCACCCGAGCGAAGGTACAAGGTCGTCGTCTGGGCGACGGGGCGTGTCGGCAAGCTCGCAATCAGAACCATCGCGGATCGACCGAACCTTGACCTTGTCGGAGTCTGGGTCCATTCCGAATCGAAGGATGGCCAGGACGCCGGTGCCCTGGCCGAGATTGATTCGCTCGGAGTCACTTCGACGCGCGATAAGGACGCGATACTCGGAAGCGACGCGGACTGCGTCGTCTACACCGGACCTGCAACTAACCGGCCACGGGAAGCCATGGAGGACTTCTGCCGCATTCTCGAAGCCGGAAAGAACATCGTGACGACGTCGCTACCCGGTCTGGTGTACCCGCGGGGATCCATGCGCGAGTCCGCATTGACACGCCTCAGTGACTCGGCGGATCGAGGCAACAGCTCGATCTACTCCACGGGGATCGAACCCGGTTTCGGTTGCGACCTGTTCGCTGTCGCGCTCACATCTATGTCGAGCCGCATCTATTCGATCCGCGGGCTCGAGATCACCGACTATTCCCGCGACAACTTGGTCTACGAGATGCGTGAACTCTTCGGTTTCGGCCAACGGCTCGATTACCAGGGTGGAGTCATGATGCCCGGTGTCATCACGTTCGGTTGGGGTGCGGCTGTCACGATGGTCGCCGAGGCGCTCGGCGCGCAGCTCGACGAGATCCGCGAGTCCTGTCAGTTCGCCCCCGCCCCGCGTCGACTTGAGACTGCCTCCGGCGTGATCGAGCCGGGGACGGTGGGTGCGATCTGGTTCCGATGCATCGGTGTGGTCGACGGAGAGGAAGCCATCACCATCGAACACATCGACCGGATGTGCAACGACGTGGCGCCGGACTGGCCGAAGAGCCGCATGGGAGGCATCGACGGTGTGTGGCGGGTCATCATCGAAGGTGAACCGAGCTTCGACGCCGAATTCGAAGTCGGATTCAACGCCAACGAGGACTCGACCCCCCACGGCCTCCTGGCAACGGGGATGCGGGCTGTCAACGCCATCCCCTGGGTGTGCGCAGCTGAACCAGGAATCGTCGACGCGCTCCACATTCCGAACACCCCGGCAATCGGCGCGCTACGACCGAAGCGCGACGGTATCCCGACCCTCTGAGACCAGATGATCCGGACCAGACCTAGACAGGCCCGGAAGGTTCTTATAACCCGAAAGTGAAGGGCACTGCCTTCGACCCAGGATTAGGAGACGGCCCGGCGGGTGACCTGGTGGGCGTGACCCACAGGTCGTCGACCGGCAGCTGGCGGACAGAAACATGGGCGCTCCGTTGTCTGCCCGGCAACAGGCAGCGCCGGTTCAGGGTCGGTGATGTCCTGTTGCTCGCCGAGCAACGTGATCGTCGCCAAGGGGAACAACGCCATTCGCTGCGCATTGCGAGAGCCTGCCGATCGGACGTGAGTACGGGTCCATGGCCACGCTCCGACTCCGTTGCGGCGTGACCTTACGTGACCTTAT
>PMPX01000236.1 GCA_003169235.1 Acidimicrobiaceae bacterium
GGGGGCGGCCCCCCCAGGGCGCCCGTCATGAAGGCCGCCGCGTAGGTGGGGTCCCGGCCCTGCTCGAGTGTGGACGCCGCAGGGTTGGTGGCGATGACCACCGTGGTGACCCCCCAGGCCGCCAGGGCGCGGCGGACCGCGGCGAACTGGGACGGCGTCCCGGTCGGCTGGGTGAACCCCACCCCGAAGGCCAGAGCGCTGAGCACCTCGAACCCGGGCCGGGCCGGGCCGGCCCGCCGCGCCACCCCCTGGGGACCGCCGCCCCCCGCCTGGCTGTACTGCATGCGGTTGACGGCCTGCCAGGCCATCGCCGACTGGATCCCCGAGAAGGGGGGCGGGTACGAGAGCAGCACGCGCCCCGGGGGAAGGGTCGGCGCCACCTCGGCGTACCAGCGGGGCAGCACCACGGGCCGCATGGCGAAGGGCAGCCGGGGCCCGAACGTGACGCCGAGGGGGACGAGCGCGACGCACGCCGCGGCCAGGGCGCCGGCGACACCTCGCCAATCGGGCGCCGACGCGTGGATGCGTTCGAGCACGACGGCCAGCATCACGGCGGCGGCCAGGAACCCGATGACCATGAACCGCTGCTCGATCACGTTCTCGACCACCGGGAGCTTGTCCAGGATCCGGGCCGGTTCCCACCACTGCCCGCGGCGCTCACCGAGCGAGAACACGGCGCACAGGACGAGGACGAAGCCGAAGCACCACAGGCGACGATCACGCCGGAAGCCCGCCGCGCCGGCGACCAGGACGGCCAGCAGGCCCCAGCCGAGCAGGGCCGCCGACGCCAGCTGCGCGCCCTCGTACCCGCCCAGCGAGGCGAAGACGTTGTGGGCCGGCGGGTAATCGGTCGACACGAAGCTCGACGGCACGAAGCCGCCGATGATCCCGACGTTGGGCCACACCAACCCCGACAGGTGGGCCGGGCCGTCCAGCGCGAACCAGACCGGCCAGGCCAGCAGCACGACGCCCACGCCCAGGCCGACGCCCAGCCCGGTGGCGGCGTGCGGCGCCAGCCGCCGCACCGTGTCCCGGTCGGCCACGAGCGCCACGCCCACGAGCACGACGACGGACACCGCGGCGACGACGGCCGTGATGGCCAGCAGCTCGGACGAGAGGAAGAACTGCCCGAAGAGGAGGAGGCCCAGGAGGAGGCCCGCCCCGACGGGCCCGTGGCGCTGGCGGATCAGGATCTCGTCGAGGACGGCGAGGATGAGCGGGAGCAACATGAGCGCCGCGGTCATCAGGTGGGCGAACTCGAGGCTGGTCAGGACGAAGGGCGAGAAGCCGTACAGCAGCCCGCCGAGGAAGGCGGCCGGTGTCCAGGGGGCCCAGCGCCGCACGACCACGAAGGCGGTGAACGCCGTGAGCGCGGGCGTGATGGTGGAGGCGACGTTGAGCGAGGCGACGGGGCCCCAGATCCACGTCACCGGGACGAGCGGCAGACTGAGCCCGGTGACCGACGTCTGCGCCAGCAGGTTGATGCCCGTCGGGTGGAAGAGCGCGGTGGAGTAGAAGGGGTTCTCCCCGTGGGCCAGGGCGGTGGCGGGCCATTGGAAGAACCACAGGAAGAGCGCGGGGTCCCCGCACCCGCACAGCGTGTGGGTCGAGGCGCCCTCGGCCCAGGCGCGTACCCACAGGGCGAACCCGAGCGCGAGATACACCAGGCCCACCGCGGCCAGGGTCATCCACGGTCGCCACCGCAGCGCCCGTGCGGGCGCGTGTTCAGCCAGGGTCGATCGTGCCCGCCGTGGCAGCCGCGCGCCGCGGCAGCACGGGGGCGTCGCGTCCGGTCGACCCCGCCTCGTGGTACTCCTCTTCGACGTTGACCGTCCACACGTCGTGGCCGGCGCCGAAGATGTTCTCGACGGTGAGCATGGCGGTGTACATGGAGTGGTCCTGGTTGTTGTACTTNNTTGTACTTGTGCATCCCGTTGCGCCCGACGGGGTGGATGTTCGGGGCTTCCGTCTCGATCCACTTGCGGATGGTCTCGACGTTCGTCTTGTAGGAGAAGTCGTAGTAGGGGTACGCCTTGGGGACCCGTACGACGTACCCCCGCTCGACGTCGCCCTCGGCGGCCAGGCCGAGGGCGATCAGCTCCCGGGTGCCCAGCGCGATGAGCTCGTCGTCGGGCGTGTTCCACATGTCGTCGCCCTCGAAGACGAAGTACTCGAGGCCGAGGCAGGTCCGCCCGTCCTTGACCAGATACGGCGACCACGAGCCGTAGTTCTGGATGCGCCCGACCTCGACGTCGGTGGCGTGGATGTAGATCCAGTTGTCGGGGAAGCTGCGCGCCTCGGGCACGACGAGCGCGACCGTCAGGTAGTCGCGGTAGTGCAGGTCGTCGGCCGCGGCCACCACCTCGGGCGGCGGGGCGGGCGTCACGGTGTTCACCAGCTCGCGCATCGGCATCGTCGAGATGACGTGGGAGGCGGCCACCGTGTGCTCGGCGCCGTCCTGCACGTACGTCACGCTGACCGCCCGGCCGGCCTCGACGTTGATGCGGGCCAGCCGCGCTCCCAGCTCCAGGGTCCCCCCGGCGGCCTGGACCTTGTCCGCACAGACCTCCCACATCATCCCGGGGCCGTACTTCGGGTACTGGAATTCCTCAATGAGCGTCGTGATGTCCGTCTGGCCTCGCTTGGGCAGGATGGCGTTGACGACCGCCTTGCGCAGGTCCAGGTTCTTCACCCGCTGGGCCGCCCAGTCGGCGGGCATGTCGGCCACCGGCACCCCCCACACCTTCTCGGTGTAGGTCTTGAAGAAGGTCCGGTAGAGGCGCCAGCCGAAGCGCGCCACCAGCCAGTTCTCGTAGTTCGACTCGTCCTTGGGCGGGCGGAGGCGCGCCCACAGGTACGAGAAGCCGCACAGGACGGCCTCCCACAGGCCCAGGTTGCGCAACGCGTTGAGCGCCTTGAGGGGGTAGTCGTAGAACTTGCCCCGGTAGTAGATCCGGCTCATGCGCGGACGCAGCATGAAGTCGCCCTCGGGGAGGATCTCGTGCCAGAGGGCCTCGACCTCGGGAACCTTGGTGAAGAAGCGGTGTCCCCCCAGGTCGAAGCGCCACCCGTCGCGCTCGACCGTGCGGCTGATGCCCCCCACGACCTGGTCCGCCTCGAGCACCAGCGGGCGCTCGCCGCGCTTGGTGAGGAGGTAGGCCGCGGTGAGCCCGCCGGGGCCTGCGCCGGCGATGACGACGGGCGGTTCAGCGGGGGCGGCCACGACCTAGGCAGGTTAGTGGACCCCCCGTGCGCTTCCGGGGAGGGTGGTGCCTGGACAACCGGGGTTGGAGGCCGCGACGCCGCTCAGGGGACCGAGATGTTGAGGAAGGCGAGCAGCGCGTAGCCGGCGAGGCCGGCCGCCAGCAATGCCAGCACGGCGCGTTCGAGCTGCGCCTCCCGGAGGACCAGCGCGGCGGCGATCGACAGCGGGAAGGCGCTGAGCGCGTAACGCTCGAAGGAGTCGAGGTTGGAGCCGGCCACCGCGGTGGCCAGCACGGCGGCCGCGAACAGGGTGTACGGCGCCGGCAGCCGCCGCCAGCAGACGACGAGCATGGCGACGGCCAGGAGCACCCACGGGACGTGCAGGGCCGTGCCGACGTGATGGTGCAGCACGCCCGTGGCGTCGTGGTACAGCGTGGTGAAGGGGTCCGACAGGCCGCCGTGGTGCGAGCTCTGCAGCTGGACGCGCAGCGGGGCGAACCAGTCCCCGACCGTGTGCTTGGACCAGGCGAGGAACGCCAGCAGGCCGACGAAGGGGGCCGCCACCGCGCCGATGCCCGCCAACCGCTCCGGACGGCCCAGCCGCGGGTACCAGCGCACCAGCTCGGCCACGACCGCCACGACGAGCAGCACGCCGATGGGCCGCGTGAGCGCCGCCGCGAAGGCGAGCACCCCGGCCACGGCGAAGTGCGGCCGGGATGCGGGGGTGCCGGCGGGCGGCCGCAGGGCGAGGAAGCACCCGACGGCGAGGACGAGCAGCACGGCCTCGGCGTAGCCCATGACGAGGACGAAGCCGGCGGGCAGCAGGCTGAGGACCCACAGCGAGCGCCGGGCCACCGCGCCGTCCCCGGTCTCCCGGCGCACCAGGACGTAGAGCATGGCGGTGGCGGCCAGGGCGGCTGCGTTGGCCAGGAGCACGAGCGCCGGGCCGTCCCCCAGCCCCGGCACCCAGGCCAGCGCGTGGGTCAGGAGCGGGACCGCCGGGAAGAAGCGGAGCGCCTGGCGCCCCAGGGGCGCGTAGCCCTGGCGGGCGATGGTCTCGTACCAGCCGGCGTCCCAGCCGAGGAGCCCGGCGTGCACCCGCGCCGCCACTCCGGGCGTGGACGGGTGCGTGCGGTCCACGATGAAGTGGGCCAGCCCCAGCGCGCCGACCACCACGACCCGGGCGACGGCGAACGGCAGCAGCGCCTCGCGCAGGCACTGGGGCAGCCGGGCCCACGCGTGGCGCAGGGACGCCCCGGCGGTCCGACCCGGACGGGCCCCGGGTTCGCCGGCCTCGGCCGTCGCCGCCTCGGTCGCCCCGGTCACGTCAGGGTCCCGAGGTCGCGTACTCGGTGAGGCTCATCGGCTCGTAGAAGAGCGCGTCGTGCCCGGTGACGACGTTGCGGCCGCCGCCGCCGGCCTTGGTGGCCGCCGCCAGGAGGTCCGAGGCGATGGTCTCGCACTTGGTCTGGTACGTCTGGTACATCGGGTACCAGACCAGCCAGATGTGACGGTCGGTCCCGGCCCGCTGGAACACCGCATCGGCGAACGCATTGGGGTCCGCAGCCCCCACCGTCTTGGCGTAGTCCACCCAGTCGACGATCTGTGGCGCGGTCCGGCGGGGGAAGGTGATCATATCGTACTGCGATGGATCCTCTATCTGGCGGTAGACCGCCGGACCGAGCTGGTCCGGGCAGAAGGCGATGATGTCGCCCGGCTTGGCCTCGGCGTTGATCGCCGCCGCCACCTGTCCGGCCTGCGTCCGCTGCGTGGTCACGTTCTGGGCCGACGACACGAGCCCGGCCGCCACCGCGAGCGCGACCACGATCACCCGGGCCCTCGGATTGAGCAGGGTCGTCGTCCCCAGCGCGACCAGCAGCAGGAACGGGAGGAACACGACGGCCGCGTAGCGTGAGGAGAACGCGCTGGACGTCACGATGCCCCCGGCGATGGCCGCGAACAGAGTCCCGATCACGACGAAGCCCACGCCCCGGGCCCGGGGCCGGGTCCGCAGGTCGAGCTCGATGATGCGACCGCTGAGGCCCACGCCGAACACGGCCAGGGCCAGCATGGCGAAGTAGATCACCGCCAGCAGCCGCCCCTGGTTCGTCGCCGTCATGAGCGTGGAGCCCTGGTTGTCCGTGAAGCCGGTCAACGCGTTGATCACGGCCGAGAAGTTGGGCGGCGCGGCCCACGGCGTCCCGGTGTGCTCCGTCTGGAAGAAGAAGGTGGGGAGCCACGGCACGAAGAGCAGGCCCCCGGCCGCCACGGCGACGAGCGCGGCCCACGGCGCCGCCTCGGGATGCCCGTGGTGACGAGTGCGCACGATGGACGCCACGAGCCAGATGACGACCATGGCGACGAGGTACACCGACCAGTACTGGGCGTAGAGGAGCGCGGCCACCACCACGGCCACGGCCACCAGGTTGGCCGGGCGCGGCGCCTGGACCGCCCGCTGCAGGGCCAGGAACCCGCACCCGGTCAGCAGGATCACGAGGGCGTACATGCGCGACTCGGTGGCGTAGTAGACGGCGAACGGCGCGCTCGCCAGCAGCACCAGCAGGGTCCACGCCACGGCCCGGCCCCCGAAGCGCTTGCCGCACAGCCAGGCCACCGGGAGGGTGATCACGGCGATCACGCCCGACAGCGAGCGCACGGCGACGTTGGACTGCCCGAAGAGGACGATCCAGAAGTGGAGCAGGTAGTAGTAGAGCGGCGGGGCGCCGTCGTGCTTGAGGGCGTTGGGGATCTGGTCCAGCGGGAGCCGGGCGATGTCGACGGTCAGTGCCTCGTCGAGCCACAGGCCGGACCGGGTCCAGAAGCGCAGGACCAAGCCGGCCGCAATGACGAGCCCGACCCCGACCCCGACGACGATGCGCGTGCGACCGCTGAGAGCGGGAACCTCCTCGGGCATGGGCGCATGGTAGGACAAAGGGGTCAAGGTCTAGGATCATTCGCCGCCGGGAAGGGTCGGCTGAAGCGAAGGGGTATACCGACAGACCGAAGGGGGGAAAGAGGCGCTGTGGTCCGCTACATCCTGAAGAGGCTGGTGCTGCTGATCATCATCATCGCCTTCGTGTCGGTCGCCGTCTTCTACCTGGTCCACCTGTTGCCGGGCAACCCCACGGACACGATTCTCGGGCCGAATGCCACCCCGCAGAACGTCGCCACACTCGACCGCCAGTTGGGCCTGAACAAGCCCCTGTGGCAGCAGTACTTCATCTGGATGGGCCACATCTTCCAGGGCAACCTGGGGCAGTCCTACACGACGCACCAGACGACCACGAGCATCATCTCCCAGTCGTTCCCCATCGACCTGGAACTCATCATCTTCTCCCAGATCATCGCGTTCGTCATCGCCTTCCCGATGGCGATGCACTCGGCCCGCCGTCCCAACAAGTTCTTCGACCAGGCCTCCAACAGCACCACGTTCGCCTTCCTGGCCCTGCCGCCGTTCGTGATCGCGCCGGTCCTGGTGCTGATCTTCGCGGTGCACTGGCACGTCTTCCCGGGACCGGCCTCCTACGTACCCCTGACGCAGAACTTCTGGTCGAACATCCACACGATGATCCTCCCGTCCATCGTCCTGGCCCTGGGCGGCATCGTCGTGTACTTCCGCCTGCTGCGCAACGACCTCATCTCGACCCTGCAGGAGGACTTCATCACCATGGCCCGCTCCAAGGGCCTCTCGGACCGGCGCATCATGTGGCGGCACGCCCTGCGCCCCTCGTCCATCTCCCTCCTGGCCTCGGCCGGCGTGACGATCGGCAGCCTGATCGCCGGGACCTTCATCGTGGAGCTCCTGCTGCAGATGCCGGGCCTGGGCTACCAGCTCATCTCGAGCGTCAACCAGGACGACTACACCGTCGT
>PMPX01000226.1 GCA_003169235.1 Acidimicrobiaceae bacterium
ATCGAGGAGGGCACGCAGAGCCTCGTCGAGCTCGCAGTCCCCCACCATCACCACCTGCACGGCGATCCCGTGGTCGGCTTCCACCTGCCGCTGCAGCAGGCCGACGCCCTCGCCCAGCATGGTGGCGTCCTCACCGATCGCCCCCGGTGGCCGGCCCTCGAACAACCAGGCTCGCAGCTCGCGCTCTTGGGCGCGGGCGAGGCGCACCACGCTCTGGGGGTCGTCGGAGGAGCGCTGGATCAGCGCCAGCGTCTGGAGCACCGAGTCGTGCACGTGGGCCGCCATCTGGGCCCGCTCCTCGGCCAGCGCCCTGGCCTGGCGCTCGGCGATGAGGTCCCGCACCAGGCTGAGCCACCACGGGCCGAAGATGATCACGCTGGCCGCAACGACCAGGGCGGCGCCACCGACGGGGCGCAACGCGGCGGCGGTCGCGTGCCCGTCGACCAGCAGGACGATCCCGCCGGCACCGACGAGGACGCCCACGGCGACCCGCGCCATGAGCCAACGCCGTCCCTCGCCGTGGGTGTCGGCGCCGAGGAGCGGCACGACGTCCTGGTCGATGAACGCCTTCTCCGATTCGTGGGCGTTGCGCCAGATGAGGACGAACACCCCGATCGCCAGGAAGGTGGGCCAGCCGATGAACCCCACGAACCCCACGTGCAGAGTGCTGGTGATGACCGACACGGCGATCAGCAGCGGGATGAGGACGGCAGCGATCACCCGGATGCCGCGACGGTCGTTGATGGCGCGGGAGTAGATGTTGGAGGACTCGCCCTCCATGGGGATCAACAGCCAGGCCGCGGCGTACACGAGCACCATGACGCCGCTGCCGATGGCGAGAAGCACGAAGCCGATGCGGACCCACGTGGCGTCGATCCCGGTGGCCGAGGAGACGGCGCCGCAGACGCCACCCAGCACACGGTTGTCCGGGCTCCGGCGGAGGCTCCGCAGCCTCCCCCCCCCGTGGGAGTGGTGGTGCCGGCGCCGGTCCGACCAGAAGCCCCCACGGTGCGACCAGTGCCCGTTCGCTCCGCTCCAGCCCCCGTCGGGTGGGACCCACCGGCCCGTGGGCGGCACCCAGTCCCCGGGCGCGCCCCTCGGGGGTGCCGTCGGGCGGCCACCCTCCTCGAGCGGACGCGTGCCGGGATCGGGTGCCTCTGCGATACCTCGATGATCGCGCGCCCCGGCCACGGTGGCTATCAGGGACATCCCCGAGTCCTCCGGGGCGCCCTCAGGGTCGGACCAGGGTGTTGCCGGATTCCCCCGTTGGCCACGCACCGTCACGCTGGGTGCATGGACACTGCACCCGCATCCGGAACCGGACCCGACGAGACCCCTGACGCCCCGACCAGCGAGGCCCACCAGCTCCCCCCGAGCCAGGAAGACGGGCACCCGGGGGGTCCCGGCTATCCCGCGCACCCCGACGACACGGGGCACTCGGGGCACCCGGGGGGGCAACGCCTGCACCGTGTCGGCCGTGGGCGCATGCTTGCCGGCGTCGCCGCCGGCCTGGCCGACTACTTCGACGTCGACCCGACGATCGTCCGTATCGCCTTCGTCGCCCTGGCGTTCCTCGGCGGCCTGGCCGTGCCCCTGTACCTCGCCGGATGGCTGCTCATCCCCGACGAGGACTCCGACGTCTCCGTCGCCGAGGAGCTCGTGGCCCGCGAGCGGGCCCGCAGCGCCTCCTGAGGCCGCGTCCCCGGGGCACGGCGACCGCGCCCCGGGGCACCGACCGAACCGGCCCACGACCGGTCACGACCGCTCANNCCCACACGACCGAGAGGAGACCTGATGCGCTACCGCTGGGACCCCGCCTACCCGATGGGCCGCCGCGAGACGCAGCCCTACGACGCCGACCTGCGGGCGTCGGACAACGAGCGCAACACGGTGGCCGACAAGCTGTCGCGCCACTACGCCGAGGGCCGCCTCGACGAGGTCGAGTTCAAGAACCGCCTCGACACCGCGATGTCGGCCACCACACGCGGCCAACTCCACGGGCTCTTCCACGACCTGCCCCCGCTGGCGAGCGCACCACCGCCCCCGCCACCGCGGCACCGCCGCATCCTGCCCTTCGTCTTGCTCGTGGCCTTCCTGGCCCTCGTGGCCGGGGCGACCATCCCCTTCTCCCCGATGTACCACGTGCCGTGGCTGCTGTTCGCGCTCGTGGGGTTCGTGCTGTGGCGCCGCATGGCGGGCCGGCCCCATTGGCACCCCCACCACGAGGACGGCCACCCGAGCTCCGTGACGGACCGCTGAGCCGTGCGCACCGATGCCCCCCGCCACGAGACGGACGACGGCTTCGCCGGCACGCTCCGCTCCATGGCCCTGTTCGCGGGGCTCCCGGATCGCGAGCTCGAGGACCTGGTGGCCCGCTGCGACGTCTCCCACGCCCATCCGGGCCAGGTGGTCCAGGCCCAGGACGTGCCGGTCCGCTTCTGGCACGTCGTCGTCGGCGGTCACGCCCTGGTGCAGCACGACGGCACCCCGATCGGCCTGCTCGGCCGGGGTGACACCTGGTCGGAGCACTCGCTGCTCAACCCGCGCCCATCCCCCATCGCCGTGGTCGCCCTGTCACCGCTGACCCTGCTGACGCTGAGCCGGCGCCAGTTCTTCGAGATCCCCGAGGAGCACCCTGTCCTGGCGGGACGCCTGGTCGCCCGCTCGGCGACGTCGGCCCACCGCCTGGCCCTGCCGCTCTTCAACGCACTGGTGCACCTGGAGCGTCGAGGTCGCGGCTGAATCGATGGCGTCCGGGGTCCCGGTACGATTGGCGACCTGCCCGTGTCGCCGTCGGTGGCGACGTCGAACGTCCCTGAGGAGATCTCCCTAATGCGCACCCTGGCCGGGTGGTGTGTCCGTCATCGTCGCGTCGTCGTCCTGCTGTGGCTGCTCGTCCTCGTGACCTCCATCTTCACCGTGCAGCAGGTCGGAACGGACTACTCGAACAACTTCAACTTCCCCCACACCGAGTCGTTCGAGGCCATCAACCTCCTGAAGTCGGTCGCTCCGGCCCAATCCGGTGACACCGAGGAGGTGGTCTTCGGCACCTCGGGCAGCACGCGCCTCACCGACCCCGCGGTCGGGCTGCGCATCAACAAGATGGTCGAGGAGATCAACGCACTACCCAACGTGACGGCGGTGACCAGCCCCTATGACTCCTCGGGGAACCTCGTCGACTCCGCCAACGTCAACTCGGACCAGACCGTCGGGTTCTTCCAGGTCACCTTCGACAAGCAGACCAACGCCATCTCGGACAGCGAGGCCAAGACTTTCGTCGACACGGTGACCCGCTCCTCGGGTGACGGGCTGACGGTGGCCGTCACGGGCCAGCTGGCGGAACAGGCCAACAAGGTGTCGTTCAGCAGCACGGGCCTCGGGGTGCTGCTGGCGTTGATCGTGCTGCTCCTGGTCTTCGGCTCCCTCTTCGCCGCCATCCTGCCGATCATCTCGGCCCTCTTCGCCCTGGGCACCGCGGTCGGTGTGATCGGGCTCCTCAGTCACGCCCTCGGCATGCCGTCGATCTCACCCGAGCTCATGCTCCTGATCGGACTGGGTGTCGGCGTCGACTACGCCCTGTTCATCGTGACGCGGCACCGGCAGGGCCTCGTGGCCGGCCGGGACGTCGAGTCCTCCATCGTCAACGCCGTGAACACCTCGGGCCGAGCGGTGCTCTTCGCCGGGATCATCGTGTGCATCGCCCTCTTGGGCATGTTCGCGCTGGGTGTCAGCTTCCTCTACGGGCTGGCGGTGGCCGCCGCCATCGGCGTCGCCCTCACCATGGTGGCGGCCCTCACCCTCCTGCCGGCGATGCTGGGCTTCATCGGTCCCAAGGTGATGAGCCGAAAGCAGAAGAGGAACCTGGCCGAGAGCGGGCCGCGCATCGTGGGCGCCGACAGCAAGGGCTTCTGGCCCAACTGGGCTGACCGCGTGCAGCGGAGGCCGTGGCTGTCGGCGGGGGTGGCGCTGGTGCTCATCATCGTGATCGCCCTCCCCTTCTTCTCGCTCCGGCTCGGCTCGGCGGACCAGGGGACGGACCCCGCCGGCACCCCGACCCGGGTGGCCTTCGACATGCTCTCCAAGGGTTTCGGTCCCGGCTTCAACGGGCCACTCATGCTGGTCGGCGTGGTCCAGCCCGACCAGCATGCCGTCATCGACACCGTGGTGCAGGACGTGTCACACCAGGCGGACGTGGCCCGCGTGGCGAAGCCGATCTACATCCCGAGCAAGACCGGCACGGGCGACGTCGTGCTGGTCAACGTCTACCCCGGCTCGGCCCCCCAGGACGCGAGCACGACGGATCTGGTCAACCACCTCCGTGGCGACACCATCCCCCAGGCGGTGGGCACCTCGGGGGTCAACATCCTGGTCGGCGGTACGACGGCGATCTACATCGACTTCGCCAACGTGCTCAGCTCAAAGCTCCCGCTCTTCATCGGGCTGGTGGTGCTGCTGTCCTTCCTGCTCCTCATGACGGTGTTCCGCAGCTTCGTCATTCCGCTCACGGCCGCCTGCATGAACCTGCTCTCCATCGGGGCCGCCTTCGGCATCGTGGTCGCGGTCTTCCAGTGGGGCGACCTCGGCGGGTTGATCGGGCTCAGCGGCACCAGCCCCGTCGAGGCCTTCCTCCCGGTGATGCTCTTCGCGATCCTGTTCGGTCTGTCGATGGACTACCAGGTGTTCCTGNNGCCGCCCTGATCATGATCCTGGTCTTCGGCTCCTTCATCCTGGGAGGCCAGAGGGTGATCAAGGAGTTCGGGATCGGGCTCGCGGGCGGCATCGCCGTCGACGCGATCTTCATCCGCATGGCGATCGTGCCGTCCCTCATGATGCTCTTCGGCAAGGCGAACTGGTG
>PMPX01000357.1 GCA_003169235.1 Acidimicrobiaceae bacterium
GTGGTTTGCCCCACTTCGATCAGATGACCGTCGGGATCGCGGATGTAACAGCGAGTCTCGAACTGGTGCTGCTTCGGCGGCGTCAGGAATTCGGCACCCCGGGCGCTCCATTCGGCGTACACGGCCTCGATGTCCCTGACCCGGATGTTGAGGAAACTGCTGACCCGGTCGGGGTCGCGTGGAGTCTCCAGGGTGACCGCAGGCTTGTCGTCCGTTGGGCCTCCGCCGGCATTGATGACGATCCAGCTGTTGGACAGTTTGACGTTGACCGGGCCCGTGCCTGCTCCCTGGAAGACCACCTCGCCCCCCAGCACTTCGGTGTAGAAGCGCCGAGAACGCTCGACGTCGTCCGAGACGATGAAGTGGGTCAGCAGGATTTCCGCTGCTGCTGCTGGTGGTGGGACTTCGGCCATCTGGCACCTCCACTGTGTGGGTCCCAGTATGGCAGGACCCTTTTTTGCGAGGTCACGGCCTCGACGATCTCTCGGGCCACTGTCCGGTACGCCGGCTCGGCGGCCCACATCCCGCCGGTTGTCCGCTCCTCTAGCTTCGGTCGTATGGAGCCCGAAACGCTTGCCCGGGAACTTTTTGACCGCACGGGGGAGTGGTCCCTCCCGCGATCGGGGTCTCCGTCGAAGGGGACCGGCTGGTGTTCCACTCGGGCTACACCGCCGGGAGGTCGGGTTCCTACGCCTGTCGATGGCTGCACCACGGAACGGGCAGCATGTCGGAGCGTGTGCGGGAGGCAGCCCGGCTCGCCTTCAGCGATCTTCAGGACTTCGTCGACGAAGAGACCACCGAGCCCTGGCCGGGCCGGACGACGCCTCCCACCCCGCAGGCGCGGATCGAAGCCGGTTGCGTCATCGTCTGGTTCGGCGATCCGCACGCACCGGACCTGGCAGTCGCCCCACTCCGGGTTGAGGGCCAGGAGGGGTGACCCCGTCTCCGGCGTCCGCCCGGCCCGCGGGCATCCGGTGGTCGCCCTGTCGGACCCGTGACCAGGAGGACCTCTCATGCGCAGCGTGACCTATTCGATGGGTGTCTCGCTCGACGGCTACATCGCCGGGCCGGACGGCGAGTTCGGCTGGACGGAGCCCGACGAGGAGGTCTTTCAATTCGTCACCGACGAGATACGAGGGGTCGGTGTCCAACTGCTGGGGCGTCGGCTGTACGAGACGATGTTGTACTGGGAGACCGCCGACCAGGATCCGTCGCTCGGTGACGCAATGCTCGAGTGGGCCGCGCTCTGGAAGCCGCTGCCAAAGGTGGTGTTCTCCACGGCGCTGCCGTCGGTGCAGGGCAATGCCCGCCTGGCCTCCGCCGGCCTGGCGGAGGAGATCGAGCGGTGGCGGGCCGAGCCGGGGGAGGGCGACATCGCGATCGGCGGTGCGGCTCTCGCCGTGGAGGCGGCCGCGTTGGATCTGATCGACGAGTACCGGGTCAGGGTCTACCCGGTGCTGGTCGGCGGAGGCATCCCGTACTTTCCCCAGCGCGAGCGCCGGGTGGATCTCGATCTCGTCGAGTCCCGCACATTCAGCTCGGGAGTCGTCTCCCTGCGCCACCGCGTGGTGCGCGCCGGCTGATCTCCCGAATCCGGTGGCTCGTCCAGCGGGACGTCGGGCCCTCTGACGGTTGACGCGAAAACGTAGGCTCGGGTCATGACGCCACCCCGCCTCGTTCTGGTTCACGGTGCCTTCCACGGAGCATGGTGCTGGAGTCGACTGGAACCAGTGCTCGACCGTCTCGGCATTTCCTATGAGACCGTCGACCTCCCCTTCACCTCGCCCGAGGACGATGTCGCCGCAGTGAGGAAGGTCATTGACCGCGGCGATGCACGCGTGACGTTGCTCGGACACTCCTTCGGCGGCGCGGTGATCAGTGCTGCGGCGGCGGAGGGTGGACGGCCCTACGGGACAAGTACGTCGCTTATCTTCCTGACTGCCTTCATGACCGCCCCCCAACAAGTCGTCGACTTCAGCGGCGCGCCGGGGATGGCGGACGTTCGGCTCGAAGAGGTCACGGCGTCGATCGATCCCGATGCGGCACGGTCGGTCTTCTACAACCGCTGCTCGACGGAGGACGCCGACTGGGCGACGGCGCACCTCCGGACGATGCCGACGTCGGTGTTGATTGCTCCGCCGCCCCCTGCGCCGGCGTGGCAGGTCCTGCCGAGCGCGTACATCGTCTGCACCGACGATCGGATCCTGAGCCGGACGGCGCAAGAGCAGATGGCGGAGAACGCAGACACCACGATGTGGATCGACAGCGACCACTCGCCGTTCCTGTCCTGCCCCGGGATGCTGGGTGAGGCCCTGAGCGACATCCTCTCGGACGTCGGACCCGACCGAACACCCCCGACCCCGCCGACCACCGGAGAGGACCTGCCCCGCTGAGCCGGGTCGACGGGACGCTCGGCACGACGACCGGGGTGGGGGATCAGTCCGGTGCAGCCAAGGCCTCCTGCACGGAGAGGCGGAGCAGGCAGAACTCATTGCCCTCCGGATCGGCGAAGACGACCCAGGTCACATCCGGGCCTTGACCGACGTCGACCCGCTGGGCCCCGAGGCTCTCGAGCCGGCCGAGCTCGGCCTCGAAGCTGGTCCGGTTGGCGCGGAGGTCGAGGTGCAGCCGGTTCTTCACCTGCTTGGGTTCCTGCACGGGCACGATGTCGAGCGTGGGTTGGTCCCGTCCCGGTGAGGCCAGGCTGATCAGCCCGTCACTGTCTTCGACGACTTCCCATTCCAGGACAGCGGCCCAGAAGTCGGCGACGGGGCGAGGATCGACGGCGTCGATGCATATGCAGGAGATCCGAGCGGACATGACCACGATCCTGGCACCTGGTCGGGTCGTGGCGGCCCGGACGGCGGCGGTCCGGCCTGAGCGTGCGGTGCCTGGCGTTCGTCAGGGATCGCAACGGTGGCACAATCAG
>PMPX01000290.1 GCA_003169235.1 Acidimicrobiaceae bacterium
CGGCGATCACCGGCTTCTCGCAGTCGAGGATGGAGGTGACCAGGCGCTGCCAGCCGTCCCGGATCATGCGGGCGGCCTCGCCCACCACGTCGTCGGGGGCGTCATCGGGCTTGGGGCGCGGCGCCAGGCGGCCACCGCGCAGGTCGGCCCCGCTGCAGAACGCCTTGTCGCCGGCGGCCGTGATCACCACGACCCGCACGAACAGGTCGGACGATGCATCGCCCACCCAGTCGGCGATGCGGTCCCGCATGAACTGGGTCAGCGCGTTGCCGGCGTCCGGCCGGTTGATGGTGATGTAGCAGATCCCGTCCTCAATCCGGCGGGTGAGGTCGTCGCCCACCGGGTCGTCGGTCGTCTCGCTCATGGGTCTCCTTGCGTCGTCCGGGGTCCTGCCCGGCGCTCAGGCCAGCACGACCAGGGTGTCCGCCGCAACTGCGCCGGGCGTCCCGGCCGGTGGCCGGTCGGCGGCGGTCCCGGCCACCGGGGCCACGGCCGGGCGCGACGAGGCGGAGGCGCCCCCTAGCCTGGGGCGATGCCGGCGCCCTACGACCTCACGCGTCAGGAGCTGGCGCGGCTGCTCGAGGGCGAGCCCGCCTACCGGGTCCGCCAGGTCTGGGAGGGCCTCCACGCCCGGGCCCGGTGGCCCGAGGAGATGACCGAGCTTCCGGCGGGGCTCCGGGCCTCGCTGCAGGCGGCGCTCCCGGCGGCGCTGCGCGAGGTCTCGCGCCGCACGGCCGACGGCGGCCGGACGACGAAGTGGCTCTGGTCGCTCCACGACGAGGCCCGCGTCGAGACGGTGCTCATGCACTACCCCGACCGGGTCACCGTGTGCGTGTCCACCCAGGCCGGGTGCGCCATGGCCTGCCAGTTCTGCGCCACCGGGCAGGCGGGGTTCCAGCGCCACCTGTCCGAGGGCGAGATCGTGGAGCAGGTCGCCGTCGCCATGCGTGCGGCGCGGCCGCGGCGGCTCTCCAACGTCGTCTTCATGGGGATGGGGGAGCCGCTGGCCAACTACGACCGCGTCTGGGGTGCCGTCGTCCGGCTCAACGGCGACATGGGCCTCTCGGCGCGCCACCTGACCCTCTCCACGGTCGGCCTGGTGCCGGGGATCCGCCGGCTCGCCGCCGAGACCCTGCCGGTCAACCTGGCCGTCTCGCTGCACGCCGCCAACGACACGCTGCGCGACGAGCTGGTTCCCATCAACCGCCGGTACCCGCTCGCCGCGCTCGCCGAGGCCTGCGCCGCCTACGTGGAGGCGAGCGGCCGGCGCCTCTCCATTGAGTGGGCCCTGATCGACGGCGTCAACGACCGCAGCAGCGACGCCGCCGAGCTCGCCGTCTTCGCCCGCCCGCTCGGGGCCCATGTCAACCTGATCCCGCTCAACCCCACCCCCGGCTACCCGGTCGTCGGCTCTCCGGCCGACCGCGTGCGGCGCTTCCGCGACGAGCTGCGGGCGATCGGCGTCAACGCCACCATCCGCGCCACTCGGGGGGCCGACATCGATGCCGCCTGCGGGCAGCTGGCCGCGTCGGCCGCGGGGCCCCCGGTTCCGGCGGGCGGCGTCCGGTTGCTCCCCGGCGCCCGCAGTCGCTAGAACAGGCGCATGGCACGGACGAGGCGGACGGGCGTCGTGCGACCGTCGTGGCTGTGGTTCCTCCTGCTCGACGGTGGCATGGTCGCCCTGACCACCCTGGCCCTGAACCGGTCGGCCCACGAGAAGGCGAACGAGGTCGCCGGCGACGCCCTGCCCCCGCGCGAGGTGCTGCAGGTGCTGCTCTTCGCCGCGGTCGGTGTCCACGCCGCCGAGGCGCTGGCGGCGGGCCGCATGGCCCGGCGGCGCGGCCTGCGCCCATGGGGCTGGCGCCTGCAGACGTTGATCGTCGGCTTCCCGTCCCTGTGGGCCCTGCGCCGCAGCGCCTCGGTGGGCTAAGGCTCGAGGCACTCCTCCAGGGTCACCTCGCGGCTGCCGTCGCGATGCTGGGGCAGGTGCCGCGAGGAGTACGCGTCGGCATTGACCCTGACCGATTCGGCATCGACCCCGGCCGGCCTGATGCGGGCGGGGACGCCGAGCGCCATGGCACCGGCCGGGACCTCCGTCCCCGGGGGGACCACGGCACCCGCTCCCACCAACGACGACGTGCGGCAGACGACCCGTTCGAGGACGACCGCGCCCGAGCCGACCAGCACCAGGTCCTCCAGGACGCAGCCTTCGAGGTGCACCAGGTGGCCGATCACGCAGTCGGCCCCGATGCGGGTCTGGTGCACGGCCTGGGTGTGGATGACGGCGCCGTCCTGGACCGACGTCCGGGCCCCGATGACGATCGGCCCGTTGTCGGCCCGGATGACGGCCCCGGGCCAGACACTGGCCCCCGGCCCGAGGTGGACCTCGCCGATCACCACCGCCTCGGGGTGGACGTAGGCGTCGGGGTGGATCCGCGGGCGTTCCCCACCGAGTGCGTAGAGAGTCATGGGGCCCATTCAAACAGGACGCCGGCCGGCACCCGGCGGAGACGCGCCCGTCCCCGGATCGCCCGTCCCCCCGTCCCCCGACCGCCCGCGTGTGTAGCGTCGGCCGGACCCAAGCTCACGCGGAGGTCGACAGCATGCTCGGCGACATCTTCGGACCGGACATCCTCGTGGTGTTCATCATGCTCGTCGTCGGGGCGGTCGGCATCGTGGTCCCCATCTGGGCCATCGTCGACGCCGCCTCGCGGCCGTCCGGTGCGTTCGCCGCGGCGGGCTCGTCGAAGGGGACGTGGATCACCCTCATCGCCGTCTTCTGGATCCTGACGGGACTGATCGGCCTGATCCTCGCCTGCGTGTACCTGGCGTCCGTCAGGCCACGGGTGGCGGCGATCGGCGCCTAGCTCTCCGCCGAGTGCACCCGGCCCGGTCAGCGTTCGGCCGGGATCAGCGGTTCTTCCAGTTCGGCAGGCGCTTCTCGGCGAAGGCGAGCGGGCCCTCCTTGGCGTCCTCGCTGGCGAAGACCTCGCCGGAGATCTCCGACTCGATCCGGTAGGCCTCCTTCATGTCGGTGGCCAGTCCCCGCAGCGCGGACTCCTTGGTCTTGCGGATGGCGAAGGGACCGTTGGCGGTGATGCGGTGGGCGTAGTCGTAGGCCCGTTCCATGAGGTCGGCCGGGCGGCACACCTCGTTGACCAGACCCATCTCGTAGGCGCGCTGGGCCGGTACCTGGTCGGCGCACAGCAGCAGCTCCATGGCGGCGGGCCAGGGAACCTGCCGGGGCAGGCGCACCGTCGTGCCGCCCCCGGCGAACAGCCCCCGCTTGGGCTCCATGACGCCGAAGGTCGCGGTGTCGCTGGCCACGCGGAGGTCGGTGCCGCCGAGCATCTCCATGCCGCCGGCGACGCAGTTGCCGTTGACGGCGGCGATGATCGGCTTGTACAGCCTGGTGCCGCGCAGCACGGCCTTGACGCCGTCGTCGAGCCGGTACCCGCCGAGCTCCTCCGGCCGCTTCCCGTCCTTCATCTTGCTCTGCAGCTCGGTGATCTGGGGGATGTAGGTCTTGAGGTCGGCCCCGACGCAGAAGTCCTTGCCGACGCCGGTGACGATGGCCACGTAGGCGTCGTCGTCCTCGCCGAAGCGGTCCCAGGCCTGGCGGAGCTGGAAGAAGTGCTCCATGTCCATGGAGTTGCGCGCCTCGGGGCGGTTGATGGTGATGGTGACGACGTGGTCGTCACCCGTGGCGTAGTCGATCGACATGTGCTCCGGTGCTCTCTCCGCAGCGGGCGGCGCCGCTGCGATCGGTCGGATGGGTGCGGTGCGGTGCGGTGCGGTNNCCGGCTGGTCAGTCCTTGTCCGGGGCGAGGCGCGTGGTGAAGCTGCTGACGCTCACGATGCCCTGCTCGTTGACCGTCGTGTGCCCGCGGGCCCGCGACACGAGCGACGTGTCGACGTCGGCCGCCTCGGCGCGGAGGGCCTCGACGGTGCACTTCTCACGCGGTCGCACGCTGAACGGGTCGAACTGGAAGTGCTTCATGGCGTTGAGGTGGGTGATCTTGTCGATGTCCTCGTCCGACACGCCCTCCAGGTACTTCATGAGCGCCTCGGGCGCCTGGGGCCACGTCGAGTCCGAGTGCGGGTAGTCGCACTCCCACGTGATGTTGTCGATGTTCATGTACTGGCGGTTCTGCACGCCGAAGGCGTCGTCGATGAAGCAGGTGATGACGCGGTCCTTGAACACCTGGCTCGGCAGCTGGTCGCCGAAGTCCTGGCCCGTCCACTTGTGGTGGTGCTCGTAGACGTAGTCGATGCGCTCGAGGGCGTAGGGGATCCACCCGATGCCACCCTCGGAGAGGGCGAAGTGCAGGTCCTTGTACTTGCGCAGGATCGGCGACCAGACGAGGTCGGCGGCCGCCTGCACCATGTTGATCGGCTGCAGGCTGATCATGACGTCGATGGGCGCCTCCACCGAGGTCATCAGGATCTGCGAGGACGAGCCCAGGTGCATGCACACGACCGTGCCCTCGTCCGCACAGGCCTTCCAGAACGGGTCCCAGTGCTCGTTGTGCAGCGAGGGCCAGCCGAGCTTCTCGGGGTTCTCGGAGAAGGTCACGGCGTGGCAGCCCTTCTTGGCCACCCGGCGCACCTCCTCGGCCCCGAGCTCGGGGTCCCAGATGACCGGGATGGACAGCGGAATGAAGCGGCCCGGCTCGGCCCCGCACCACTTGTCGATGTGCCAGTCGTTGTAGGCCCGCACCATGGCGCGGGCCTCGTCCTTGTCCTCACGGCGGGCGAAGAGCTGGCCGCAGAACTGGGGGAAGGAGGGGAAGCACATGGAACCGAGCACGCCGTTGACCGACATGTCGCGTACCCGCTCGTGCACGTCGAAGCAGCCGACCCGCATGTCCTCGAGCGAGGTGGGCTCGATCCCGTACTCCTCGGGCGGCCGGCCCACGACGGCGTTCAGGCCGACGTTGGGGATCATGTTGCCGTCGTAGACCCAGACGTCGGTGCCGTCGTCCCGGCGGATGAGCTTGGGCGCCGCGTCCTCGTACTTGGCCGGCAGGAGCCCGTCGAACATCCCTCTGGGCTCAATGACGTGGTCGTCGACGCTGACCAGGATCATGTCTTCCGTACGCATGTCGTTCCGTCCTCCCCGGTGTCGCGGCCTGACACCCGTGTCACCTACCTTACGCGCCGTCCCGGTCCCGGTGCGAAGCAGGGCCGGCCTCGGGTTGGCCTCGGGGTCGGTCCTGGGTCCGGCCTCCGGTCCGATCGGTGGCCCGCCGGCGAGGTGGCGCCCGTCAGGGCGGGGAGGGCCGGGCCCTGACGACCTGCCGGTCGACCGGCGGCTCGAGCGTCATGCGCTGGCTGCCTGCAGTTCGGGTTCGGCGGCGGCGGTGCCGGGGGCGCACAGCCCGCGGCGGGGGAGGATGATGTCGTCGATGATCCCGTAGTCGCGGGCCTCGGCGGCCGACATGAAGCGGTCACGGTCGATGTCCTGGGCGACCTGCTCGACGGGCCGACCGGTGTGGTGGGCCATGATCTCTGACATCCGGCGGGTCAGCGAGAGCACCTCGCGCAGCTGGATCTCCATGTCCGACGGGGCGCCCCTGGTCCCCGCCGAGCCCTGGTGGATCATGATGCGCGCGTTGGGCAGGGCGAAGCGCTTCCCGGCCGCGCCGCCCGAGAGGATCATGGCGGCGGCCGACATCCCCATGCCGACGCAGATCGTCGACACGTCGGGCTCGACGTGCTGCATGACGTCGTAGATCGCCATGCCGGCGTAGGCGACCCCGCCGGGGGAGTTGATGTAGAGGTAGATGTCGCGCTCGTTGTTCTGGGCCTCGAGGAAGAGCATCTGCGAGATGATCAGGTTGGCCACCTGGTCGTCGACCTCCTGGCCCAGGAACACGATGCGCTCGCGCAGCAGTTGCGAGTAGATGTCGAAGGCACGGTCGCCCCGGTTGCCCTCCTCGATCACGGTGGGCACGAGGACGCTGTGCAGCGGGTGGCGGGTGTTCGTGGTGTGCGGGCTCATGGTGGTGCGGTCCTCCTGCTCGGGTTCGGTGTCTCTGCTCGGGTTCGGCGTCTCTGCTCGGGTTGGCTGTCTCTGCTCGGGTTGGCTGTCCACGTTATATCAAATATGAGATAATCGGTCGCGTGAGCGAGCGCCGCCATCCGACCGTGTTCCCGGGCTTCCGGGAGATGGCGGAACGTCGGCACTCGGTGTCGGGGCAGCTGACCTCGCTCCGGCGGGAGCTGGGGCTGTCCCAGGCCGAGGTGGCGGCCCGCATGGGGACCTCGCAGTCGGCGGTGGCCCGCTTCGAGGCGGGTGAGCTCGATGCCCGTCTCTCGACCGTGGAGCGCTACACGACCGCACTGGGTGCACGACTGGAGTGGAGGATCGAGCAGGGGTGACGAGGATGGGTGACGAG
>PMPX01000022.1 GCA_003169235.1 Acidimicrobiaceae bacterium
GGCGCAGCCTGCCGGCGCCACCCCGACCGGATACGTGAACATCGCGGAGAACTGTTGGGCGACGACGTCCGACGGCAACCAGGCCGCGAACGCCACCCGTGATTTCGCCTCGACGTCCACCCCCACGTCGGTGCTGCCCGGGGGCACGTTCACGCTGACCTATGCGGACTCGGGTGACAACTCGCTGTCAGCGAGCAGTGGGACGTACACGCTGGCCGGTGAGAACGATCAGGTCGTCAAGATCGACGTCCCGGCCCAGACGACGGTGGTCAGCGGACCGACCATCGCGCAGCAGGGCTACTACTACAACCCGTCCAACCCGTCCGCCCAAACCGCGACGGCCTCGACGGTCACCCTCAACTCTGACGCCAACAGCCCGAGCGGACAGATCATCACCCTCAACATGCCGACGGAGATCCCCGGCGGCGACAACTTCGTCACGCCGACGTTCACCATCAACCTGAAGGCATCGAGCAGCCCGACGACCAACACCCTGTCGAGCGGCGAGCTGAGCGTGCAGCCGGTCGGCAGCGCCACCAGCAGCACCGACCCCGGCGACTCGTTCAACATCATCGTCACCGGTACCCCGGTCGGGACCGTCACCGCCGACACGGGTTGCTGGCCGTTCCCGACGCCGCCGCAGCCCTTCGTCACGACCGGTGTGATCGACAACGTTCCCCCGACGATCACCATCGCCAGCCCGGGGAACAGCGGCCAGGAGGTCATCAACTCCCACGTCGCCGCCAACTTCAGCTGCTTCGACACCGCCGCCTACGGCGACGGCATTCAGAGCTGCACGGCCACGAACGACGGGACCCCCATCGCCAACGGCGCGCTCATCAACACCAGCACGTTGGGCACCCACACCTTCACGGTCACGGGTATCAACAATTCGGGCTATCAGAGTCAACAGACATCGACCTATACGGTGATCGAGCCGCCCTATGACCTGCTTCCACCGACCATCAGCCTGACGTCACCGACCAACGGTGAGCAGGTCATCACCGGGTCCACGGTCGACGCGGCCTACAGCTGCGCGGATTCCGGAGGTTCGGGCCTGGCCAGCTGCACCGGCACCGTCGCCAACGGTTCACCGATCAGCACGACGGCCGGCTACCACACCTTCACGGTGGCGGCGAAGGACAACCGCGGGATNNACCGCGGGAACCCGACCACCCAGACGGTGGGGTATTTCGCCCGGACGACGAACGGCACGAACACCATCTCCTCGGCGGACCAGGCGCTCGGGTACTCGAGCACCTTCACGAACAACGACTGCTCGCTGGGACACACCTACTACAGCGTCGTCGTTGAGTTCCTCCAGACCAGCCACAACTGCGACTACTACGGCTCCGACACGCCCGAGGTGAACTGGCAGGTGACCTCACCGGCGGCCAACGGCGGCCAGCTCGCCGTGGGCGACCAGCTCACGGTGAAGCAGCAGATCTACATGCCGGGCCACCAGGCCACGTCGGCCAACGGCGGGTACTACACGGGACCGTACGCCTCCAACTTCGCCATCACCGCCCCGTCGGGGACGGTCATCAATGGGCCGATCACCTCATCGGCCACGGGCATCAACACCAGCACGTACGGCGTCGCGTCGGCGACCGCGGCGGCCGCCTGTAACTACGGGTACAACGGCACGACGGGGACGACGCAGTGTGTCGCGAACTCGACCAACATCGCTTCGACCTCAGTCGGCACACAGGTCGCCACGACCGTGGGAACCGAGCAAAGCACAACCGTCTCGGCGAGCTCGAGCGGTCAGACCATCACGGCATTGACGGGCAACGTCCTCCACGTGGCGGCCATCACGAACTTCCCGACGACACACGGCGGCAGGCTCAACGTGACCACGAGCGCCGGGACCGAGTTGCTCTCCTACACCGGGACCTCGACGGCCACCGGAACCTGTGGCTCGACCGCCCCGGTGGCCTGCTTCACCGGTGTCGCCGCGGTGAGCGGTCCTGGCGGCACAGTGTCGACGGGCAACGCAGTGGCGCGAGCCAACGCCATCGGCAACCTGAATGGGATTCTGCCGGTTGCCGCAACCACCAGCCTGCCGAGCGCCGGCCGCGTCTACGTCGTCACGAGCGCGGGCACTGACACGCTGGCCTACACGGCGACCGCGGCCACGGCCGCTATCTGCGGCACGACCAGTGGCTGTCTGGAGGGCGTGACCCAGGTGACGGGTGCAGCGACCGACACGGTCGCGCAAGGGGCTGCGGTCAACCGGGCCAACGGACTTGGCGACCTCAACGGCATTCTGCCGGTCGCCGCCACCACCAACTTCACCAGCCCAGGTCTTGTCACGGTGGTCGGAAGCGCCGGAACGGTCGTCCTCGCCTACACAGGCACGTCGACCACGGCGGCCACCTGCGGCACCACCGCCGGCTGCCTGACCGGTGTCACGGTCTCAAACGGCGCGACCGGCACGGTCAGCGCCGGAGCGGCGATCGCCGAACCCGCCGCCGGGACCGACCTCATGAACTTCGCCACGGTGGCCGCGGCATCGAACGGGGTCAACGTCAACTCGTTCCAGGGCGGCGGCACGCTCAGCGTGAACAGCCTCAACACCACCTGCCCGGCAGCGGGTACCTCCGGGACGCCCTGCTTCACGGCTCCGGGGACGCTCAACGTCTGGACCACCAACGGCATTCAGTCGCTGACCTACACCGGTATCTCCGGCACCTCGTTCACCGGGGTGCAGGTGCAGAACGGCGGGTCGGGCAACATCTACACCGACGGCCCCATCGGACAGCCGATCAACTGGGCCATCAAGGGTGCCAGCAACGTCAACGGCACGGCGGTGAGCGGCTACAACTGGTCGGTCCCGGCCACCAACCAGACCTCGTTCAACGTCACCTGGGACGACAGCTCGTGCCTGTCGGCTTCCGGGACGGGCCAGACGAACGAGTCGAGCGGCGCCAACGTCAGTGCCTGCACCATCAACCCGCAGGAAGTCTTCGGGATGGACGGGGCCTACATGTACGTCCAGTACACCGTGAAGGTGACAAACCCCGGCACCGTCACGGTCCCGGGCATCTCGGCGGGTATCACCTCGACGGTCACCAACCAGGCCAACGACGGATCCCTCGACACCGGCACCAACTGGGCGGCGGGGCCGTTCGTCAACAGCGCCATCGCCGCACCGGGCATCAGCTTCACGGCGGTCGACGCCAGCCCGCCCGTGGCGACGCTCAACGCGCCCGTCCAAGGTGCGCTGTACTCGTTCGGCCAGGTGGTCGACGCCAGCTACTCGTGCGCCGAGCCCAGTGGAGGTGTGACCCTCACGTCCTGCACGGGCGTCGAGGACGCGGGGACCCCGTACGCGCAAACGGTTGCGAACGGCGCACCGCTCAAGACCACTGACCTCGTGCCGGACCAGATCCATACATTCACGCTCACGGCCACCAACAGTGAGGGCTATACGAGCACCTCGTACGCCACCTTCATCACGCTGGCCAACCCGCCGACGATCACGAACCAGACGGCGACGGTGCAGTCGGGACAATCGGTGACGGATCCGCTGACCTACACCGGCACGTATCCGGTCAACCTCTCGACCGAACAGGTCGTGACCCCGCCGGCGCACGGGAACGTCACGTTCAACCCCTCAACGGGGGCGTGGACGTACACCAACGACAACACGCCCAACGCGACCGATTCGTTCTCCTTCCAGGTGAGCGACACGGCCGGCAACCCGTCGGACGTGGAGATCGTCAACCTCAACGTGCAGGACCAGGTCAATCCGACGACGAGCGTCACCACGCCGCCGGCGAGCGGCTTGGGCTCCTACGCCTACCAGTCGACGGTCGACGCCAACTACAGCTGCGCTGACAACGTGCAGGTGGCATCGTGCACCGCGTCGCAGGTGGTGAACGGCGTGCCGACCAACGTGCCGGACGGGAGCCCGATCGACACGTCGAGCCTGATTGTGGGGAACACCCACTCCCTGACCGTGACCGCAGTCGACTGGCAGGGCAACACCTCGTCGCAGACGGTCAACTACACGGTCAACACACCGGCGCCGACGGAGAACAACGCCACGGCCAGCACCATCAACCCCAACCCGGTGAACATTCCGGTGCTGAACAACGACACGAGCAACTTCCCGCTCGATCCCTCGACCGTGACCGTGACGTCGCCGGCGACCTACGGGTCGACGACGGTGGAGCCGAACGGCTCCATCAAGTACACGCCGACCTCGGCCAGTACGACATCGATCACGACCGACACCTTCCAGTACACCGTCAACGACACCGACAGCCAGACCTCGAACCCGGCGACCGTCACGGTGACGATCTACCCGGTACCGGGGATCTCGGGCATCAGCCCGACGGCTGGTCCTCTGACGGCGGGGAACACGGTCACCATCACCGGTACCGGATTCGACACGGCCACCGCGGTGGACTTCGGCTCGGTCTCGGTGCCCTTCACGGTGAACACCAACGATTCGATCACCGCGACCGCTCCGGCGGCTCCCGGCAATGTGCCCGGTAGCCAGGACATCACGGTGACCACGAGTGGCGGTCCCTCGTCGGCGTCGAGCGCCGACGTCTACACCTGGGACCCGGTCCCGACCCTCACCAGCCTCTCGCCCGGCCAGGGCATCGCCGGTGGTGGCGCGACCATCACGGTGAACGGGACGGGCTTCACCCAGGGTGGCGCAGGTGCCACCACCGTCTCGGTCGGCGGCACGCCGGCGACCAACGTGACGGTGCTGTCGGGTACCCAGCTGACGGCGACGGTCCCTGCCACGAACACGGCCGGTGTCGTGGACGTGACGGTGTCGACGCCGGGTGGCACCACGGCCATCAGCACGGCGGACCAGTTCACGTACTTCTTCACGCCACCACTCGTCAGCTCGGTCAGCCCGAACCAGGGGTCGCCGGCCGGCGGCCAGCCGGGCACCATCACGGGGACGGGCTTCACCGGGGCCACCGGCGTCTCCTTCGGGAGCACGGCGGCGACCAGCTTCACGGTGAACTCGAACAACCAGATCACGGCGGTCGCCCCGCCGGGCGCCGGTGGGTCGAAGGTGGACGTCACGGTCACGGGCCCCAGCGGCACCAGCACCACCTCGTCCAGTGACCTGTTCACCTACGGGCCGCAGGTCTCGAGCATTTCGCCCGGGACCGGCGCGGTCATCGGCGGCACTGCGGTGACCGTCAACGGCCAGGGCCTGAGCGATGCCACCTCGGTGCAGTTCGGCTCCAGCCCCGCGACGTTCACCGTGCTCTCGAGCACGCAGCTCGCTGTGATAGCACCGGCCGGGACGGGCACGGTCAACGTGACCGTGACGACGCCCGAGGGCACCAGCGCGACGTCGTCGACCGACACCTTCACCTACACGTACCCGACGCCCTCGGTGAGCGCTGTCTCCCCGAGCTCGGGCCCGGTGGGCGGCAGTCAGTCGGTGACCATCAGCGGGCACGGCCTGACCGGGGCCACCGCGGTGTCCTTCGGCGGCAGCGCCGGCACGGGCATCGTCGTGAACTCGGACACGTCCATCACGGTGACGACGCCGGCACACGCGGCCGGGACGGTCGACGTGACGGTGACCACACCGGGTGGCACCAGCTCCACCAGCAGTGCCGACGACTACACCTTCGGCCCTGCCGTCACCAGCGTCGCCCCGGGTAATGGCTCCACAGCCGGTGGCACCTCGGTGACCATCACCGGCAGCGACTTCACCGGCGCCACGGGGGTGGCCTTCGGGTCCACGCCGGCGGCGAGCTTCACGGTGAACTCGGCGTCCTCCATCACGGCGGTCTCGCCAGCGGGAACCGGAACGGTCAACATCACCGTCACCAGCCCCGACGGGACGTCACCCGCCGTGGTGGCGGACCAGTTCACGTACCAGAACCCCGTGCCCACCGTGAGCAGCGTCTCGCCGTCGAACGGTCCCGCGGCCGGCGGCTCCTCGGTGACCATCACCGGCACCGGCTTCACCGGAGCGACGGCAGTGAAGTTCGGGGGCACCGCCGCGGCGAGCTACGCCGTGAACACGGGCACCCAGATCACGGCCGTCTCGCCGGCGGGAACGTCGGGCAGCACGGTGGACATCACGGTGACGGGCCCTGGTGGCACGAGCGTCACGAGCAGTGCTGATCACTTCACCTACGGTCCGACGGTGAGCCACATCTCAC
>PMPX01000026.1 GCA_003169235.1 Acidimicrobiaceae bacterium
TTTCCCGTCGAGTACATGTTCAAGGATGTGCCGCAGGGGTTGTCGACCGACGACCCGGTGTCGCTGGTGCTCCAGCAGATGGACCGGTTCGGTATAGAGAAGGCGATGATCGGGGTCGGTGAGGACTCCGCACAGCTGGCGCTCAAGATGTTTCCGGACCGCTTCGTGCCCTCTGGGGCACTCGTCGACCCCAACGACGTGATGGGTTCGGTGAACGCGATCCGCCGCGACTACGAGCAGTTCGGCATCCGCGCCACGTCAGTGTTCCCGGCGGGAACCTTCCCGCAGGTCCCCATTGACGATCCGAAGATGTACCCGATCTACGGCACCTGCGTCGAGCTCGGCATCCCGATCTTCGTCTGCGCCGGTATCCCGGGTCCGCGGGTTCCCTTTGCGCCGCAGGAAGTCTCGCGAATCGACATCGTGATGTTCGACTTTCCCGACCTGGTGTTCGTCACCCGCCATGGCTGCGAACCGTGGGAGGATCTCGCCGTCAAGCTCATGCTGAAGTGGCCTAACCTGTATTACTCGACGTCGGCGTTCGCGCCCAAGTACTACCCGAGGGCCATCTTGGACTACGCCAACACCCGGGGCGCCGACAAGATCATGTACGCGGGCTACTACCCGATGGGACTCAGCCTTGACCGGATCTTCGGCGAACTGCCAAGTGTCCCTTTCCGGGACCACGTCTGGCCGCTATTTCTACGCGAGAACGCAGTTCGGGTTTTCAACTTGGAGGTAACGCCGTGACATCCATACGGCGCATTCCCTATGCCGGTAGCGTGCACGACGAGCGTGAGATCGAGGCTGTGGTCGACGTCCTGCGCGGTGGTCCCCAGGCACTGCGCTTGGGAAAGAACGTACGGGCATTCGAACAGGGCGTCGCGGAGCTCTTCGGGAAACGGCGCGGCATCATGTGCAACTCTGGGTCGTCCGCGCTCTACCTCGCCGTCGAGCTCCTTGGACTGTCGCCCGGGGACGAGGTGGTGACGTCGTCAGTGACCTTCTCGACCGACGTCGCCCCTCTCGTTCGAGCTGGCATCACGCCCGCCTTCATCGACGTGGAGCCAGATACGTACAACATCGATGTCGCCGCTATCGAGGAGATGATCGGACCGCGCACCAAGGCGATCCTCGCCCCCGACCTCATCGGGAACGCGCCCGACTGGGACACCATACGCACGCTCGCCGACCGGTACGGGCTTCGGGTGATCGAGGATTCGTGCGACGCTCTGGGCGCCACCTTGCGCGGGATCCCCACAGGAGCCCGGGCTGACATCTCGGTGACATAGTTTGCGTTGAGCCACATCATCACGGCCGCCGGCACCGGGGGCATGGTGTGTCTCGACGACGACGATCTCGCCGACCGGTGCCTGTTGCTTCGCCGGTGGGGTCGGCGATCGGAGGTGCAGCTCTTCGGTACGAGGAAGAGCACCGACTCACGGTTCTTCTCCTCCATCGATGGTGACCTCGAGTACGACAACCTGTTCATCTTCGACGCCGTGGGATGGAATTTCGAGCCCTCTGAGGTTTCTGCCGCTTTCGGTCTGGTCCAGCTCAAGAAACTGCCGGAGAATCTTGCCGCTCGCAAGCGAAACTTCGCTCGTCTCAGCGAGCACTTCTCACAACGGCCCGACGTCTTCGTGCTACCCCGCACTTTGGCGGAGCTGGACACGGCGTGGCACATGTTCCCGGTGCTCATTCGGCCGGAGTCCGGTGTGCGTCGCTCGGAATTCCAGCAGCACATGGAGAGCCACGGCGTGGACACTCGCATGGTCTGGACGGGAAACGTCACCCGGCAGCCGGCATTTCGGGCCGTCAAGTTCCGGGTCCCGGCGGGTGGACTCCCGAATGCGGACCGGGTGATGGAGCAGGGGCTCGTCCTTCCGTCGAATCACGCCCTCACTGACGACGACATCGACTACATCTGGACGACCGCAGAGGGATTTCTCCTATGACCACAGAACAGCAGGGCGACCGCTTCGTGCTCATTTCGGCGGACGGGCACGCCGGCGGCAACCACGACCAGTATCGGATCTACCTCGAAGCGAAGTATCTCGACCAGTTCGACGCTTGGCGTCAGCGGTACTCGAATCCGTTCAAGGACCTGACCGGAGGGACGCGCAACCGCAACTGGGACGACGAGCGCCGTCTCAGCGAACTCGAGCACGACGGTGTGGTTGCCGAGGTGCTCTTTCCGAACACGATTCCGCCGTTCTTCCCGACCGGTGCAGTAGTGGCGAGGCCACCGACTCCGGACGACTACGAGCTGAGACTGGCGGGGATCCGAGCCCACAATCGGTGGTTGGCCGATTGGTGCGCCGGGTACCCGGATCGCCGGGCCGGAATTGGCCAGATATTCCTCAACGACATCGACGATGCCATCACCGACGTTCGCTGGTGCCATGAGCACGGTCTGCGCGGCGGCGTGCTCGTCCAGCCGGTGCCTGACGACATGAAGCACATCAAACCCCTCTACGCCGCTGATTACGACCCGCTCTGGGCCGTCTGCGAAGACCTCGGCGTCATCGTGAACACCCACTCCGGTGGTGCCGGCATGCCGGATTATGGGCCGTATCCCGCTGCCGGGCTCCTGTGGATCGCCGAGACCTCCTTCTTCTCACGGCGTCCCCTCACCCAGATGATCGTCGGGGGTGTTTTCGAGCGCTTTCCAGCACTGCGGTTCGTGCTGACTGAACAGGGCGCCTCTTGGATCGCGCCAACCCTCAAGCAGCTCGACTCGTACCACGGCCAGATGAAGGGGGCCGGGCGGATCGGTGAACTCAAGTACGACTCGGACCAGGCTCTTCCCATGAAGCCGAGCGAGTACTTTGCCCGCAACTGCTGGGTGGGGGTCAGCTTCCCCTCTCCGGTCGAGGCAGCGGCGCGCTACGACATCGGTGTGGATCGGTTCCTGTGGGGGAGCGATTACCCGCACGATGAGTCGAGCTACCCGCATTCCCGAGAAGCACTCCGGCGTGCCTTCGCAGGCGCCCCCGAAAGCGAGCTCCGATTGGTGCTCGGTGGCAATGCTGCCTCCGTGTACGACTTCGACCTCTCTCGACTCCAGGTGATCGCCGATCGCGTCGGCCCCACCCTCGCGGAACTCTCGGTTCCCTACGAAGGTGGGATTCCCGAGGGGAATCGATCCCCCGCGTTCGTTCGGCCGTGAACGGTTCGAATCAGCAGCCGGCGCGACCAGGTCGACCGGCAGTGGTCGGCCGACCCCGATGAGCGAAGGTCGTTTCATCGGGCGGCGGGTCGTCGTGACCGGAGCCAGCCGCGGCATCGGAGCCGCCGTTGCGCAACGCCTTGCGGCCGAAGGGGCGGACGTGGCGATCACGGCGCGCACCTTGGATCGCCACGCCTCCCTCGAAGGCTCGTTGCACGAAACGGCGAACAGGCTCCAACACTTCGGCGGTGCCGTCGTCGTCATCACGGCCGATCTTGCTGATCCTGATGATCGAGCCCGCATCGTCCCCGAAGCGACACGAGCTCTCGCCGGTCCGATCGACATCCTCGTCAACAATGCGGCGGCCGCTATCTACCAGCCTCTCCTGGATTTCCCGCTTCGCCGGCGCCGCCTGACGTTCGAGGTGAACGTGCATGCACCGTTCGATCTGGCCCAGGCCGTCCTCCCGTCGATGGTCGAGCAGGGCGAGGGCTGGGTCGTCAATGTGTCGAGTGCGACGGCACACTTGTGGCAACCGCCCTTTCGTTTGGGTTCGCTGGGATCGACTACCGGTGTCTATGGCGCATCCAAGGCAGCTCTGAACCGGCTCACCAACGCATTGGCGGCGGAGCTGGCCACTTCGGGCGTGCGCATCAACACGGTGGAACCGCGGGCGGCCGTCATGAGCGAGGGTGCGGAGGTCCTCACCGGGGGCTCGTTACAGGTTGATCAGATCGAGACCATGGAGGAGATGGTCGAGGCCGTGGTGGCGCTCTGCGACTGCCCCCCCGAAAGGACGGGCCGAACGGACGTCAGTCTGGATCTGATTGCGGAGCTGGGCCTCGTCGTGCGCGACCTGGAGGGGGAGCCTTTGGCTCGTCCGTAATGGACGATCGCGTGTGATCCATTGCCCCTGGCGAGGGTCAGTGCGATGACGATCTCGTCTCGCCATGTAGACGGTGCCGAACTAGGAACTCGTTCGACTGTTGCCGCCCACCTTGCGAACGGTCGCTGCCCTTGGGCCTGGAACACCGAATGTCGAAAAGATCGTCGCGAACAGTGCCGCCATTGCGGCGGGGGCCGGCACGGGGAGATCGAACGCCTCTAGGAGCCCGAGGCCGAGTTCAGCGCACCACATCGCGGACACAGCGGTCTGCGCATCCACGGTGGGCGAGGTGTCATAGGCCTCGAGCCAGTGCTCGAAGCCGGCGACCCAGGACGCTTGATGCCTAAGCTCCACCTCTCGAAGTCGATCGTGGACCTCGGGATCCGAGCGAGCCGCAGCGGCGCCCTCGACGAGGAGCGCCCGCAGCCGTGTCCGCTGGCCGAACTTTTCGAGATGGAACTCGATTAGCTCGGCCGGAGAGCCCGATTCGATGAGCGCATCAGGGAGTCGTTCGAGATCTTGAGCCAGACGGGCCTCGATTGCCTCCACGAGCAGGATTGCCTTGTTGGCAAAGTTCCCGTAGATGGAACCCGTCGTCAACCCTGTCGCGCGCGCTAGGTCGCGGACCGTAACGGCCGCGTAACCCCTTTCCGCGAAGAGTCCGATAGCGGCATCAATGAGTCTTTCCCGCGTGGTCGGTTCCTCATGGAGTTCTCGTCGCGATGAGATCTTGGACGCAGTGCTTGGCGGGGCGCTCGACGTTCGCCGCGAGCTCATGCGCCGCTGCCGCCCACGAGGGTCCGATTCAGTGCGCAGCCTTCCCGTATGAGGGGTCGCACGTCCGCCCTGTCCCTCTAGGGCCTGGAGGAACGTTCCGACGAAATCTGCCAGGGGAGCCGGCTTCACCCGAACCGCCCCCTGGGCCTCGAGGACACCGATACCGAGCTCGATCGACCAGAGCACTGGCACCATGGTCGCCATATCGATGTCGGGATCGACCTTGCCAAACTGCTGCCATGCTCGGTAGTCCTCGATCCATTGGCCGATGAGCGCCGTCAGTGTCGAGCGGAGGCTCGTACGAAGTTCAACGTCAGTTCGCGCCGCCGCGCCCGCTTCGAGGAGAAGAGCGCGCATCTCAAGCCTCTCGGCCAATCTGAGAAAACTTTCATGGACGAACTCCGGCAACTGCAGGTCTGGCTGGGACCGCTGAGACCGCTCCATGTCCTCCCGGATGCGAACGTCGAGCACCTCCGCCAAGAGATCGCCCTTGCTCCTGAAGTTGGAATACAGAGCACCGGTGGTGACCCCCAGGCGTGCCGCGAGGTCCCGGACTGAGACCTGGGCGTACCCTTGAGTGGCAAAGAGCGTGGCGCTCAGTTGAAGCAGCTTTGCTCGATTCTCCCCGGATCGTGGCCCGTTGACTGAGCTTTTCGTCATGGATCAGGCCAATCGTAGAGGTGAGGTCCGAGGCCCTTGGCCATGGGCAGCTTGTGCCGCCGCCGACCCCCGATCAGTTGCCCACCTGGGCTCGACGGCGTCTGGGCCCTCCGACCTTGCATCGGCAGGCGAGTCTCCGGTGAGATCACAATTTCAATCCTAACGGGGGAATATCGTTGTTATGTCTTCTGGAAGCGACCGAACGAATACGCGTCTGGCCACCCCTGGCTCGCAAGACTCTCTTCTTGGCGGGCGATCACGGCCGGAAGATCATTTGGCTGCCACCCTTCCACCAGGTGGATGCCGAGCAGATCGTGGACCGGGCGTCCCAGCTCGAGGAGAAGCTGAAGGCTGTAGGCGATTCGCCCGGTCAGCGCCGCTGGATCTC
>PMPX01000171.1 GCA_003169235.1 Acidimicrobiaceae bacterium
GCCGGGTGCACGGGCTGTTCGCGCAGATGTGCGGCGGCCCCGGGGCCGGGAGCCTCTTCGGGTAGACGCCGAATCCTGGTCCGCCGCAACAACGCGGTCGACTTCCCCCGCACCGAGACCGTTCCGAGATGTATGGGAACCGCCGCCTCGGCTTCAGCCCCCACCCCGCCCGGCGGACCCCGGGGCCGTTCGAGCCGACCTAAGTGCCGGGACTACGGCGGCGACCCTCGGTCGAAGGAGCTGGCGGAGAGCATCGCCCGGCACCAACGGGTGATCTCCGAGCACGAGGGCGCCATGCTCAGGGAGATCGCCGAGTTCGCCGGCGCCGAGGCCTGGCGGGGTGACGGCTCGCTGTCCATGCCGGACTGGCTGGTGGCCCACTGTCACGTGAGCCGATCCCGGGCACGGAAGCTGTTCGAGGCGGCCGCGAGGGTGGGGGAGCTGCCCGCTCTCTCCGACGCTCTCTCGGATGGCCGCCTGACCCTCGACGTGTTCGCTCCGCTCGCCGCTGTCGCGACCCCCGAGACCGACGCCGAGCTCGCCCGTGCGTCCGAGCACTGGACGCCGGACCAGGCCCACCGCCTGGCTACCGACATGAAGGGGGCGACCGACGCCGAGTCGGCGGCGCAGTTCCGGCGACGTTTCGTGCGCTTCGACGACCAGCGCTGCCTCCTCTGGGCGCAGCTCACCAAGGATTCGTACGCGCTGGTCAAGGCGGCGGTGATCGGCCGCGCTCGACGTCACGATCACCCGAGCACCAGCGATCCCGACTACGTGCGCTTCGAGAG
The DNA here is from genome assembly GCA_003169235.1 of Acidimicrobiaceae bacterium. Classification (GTDB taxonomy): domain Bacteria; phylum Actinomycetota; class Acidimicrobiia; order Acidimicrobiales; family RAAP-2; genus Bog-473. Next base: position 789 of record PMPX01000171.1, read on the forward strand.
CCGCTGCGCCGATGCGCTGCTCGACATCTGCCTCGAACGTGGGCGGCGGGGCGCGGGCGGTGCGGGCGGTGCGGGCGGCGCCGGGCACGGGGGCGGCCAGGCCACGATGGTCATCCACACGGACCTGGACCGTCTGCTCTATGGCGATGGATACGGCCACGCCTCCATCGAGGGGGTGGGCCCCATCTCGGCCGAGGTTGCCCGCCGCCTTGCGTGCAACGCGCAGATCACGATGTCGTTCGACGCTCCCGATGGCACCTGTCTGGACCAGAAGTCACTGCAGCGAGATCCCTCACATGCACAGCGCATCGAGATCCGGCGTCGCGACGGCGGCTGCCGGTTCCCCGGGTGCACCTGCCGCAACGTGACCGACGTCCATCACGTGGTCTGGGCTTCCAAACAGGGTCCGACGGTCATGTCCAACCTGTTGACCCTCTGCGTGGCGCACCACAGCCGTGTGCACGAACTGGGCTGGAGGCTCGACGGCGATGCACAAGCGGAGGTCCGCTTCCTCAGCCCGCAGGGACGGGCCTTTGTGTCCACCCCCTCACCGACCTGGAGACCGCCGCGGAAATGATCCGCAGGCCCTCTCCCCGCATCGCCCTTCAGGCTTTGCCGGCTCGCGCGACCTCGTCGGTCACTGGGCCGGGGTCCTCCAACGACAGCATGTGCCCTCTGTCCTCGAGGGTGACCAGTCGCGCCCCCGGAATGGTCGACGCGACCACATCGGCGCGGGCGGGTATCGCCAACGTGTCACGGCTCCCGACCTGATCGTCATGCCGCCCAATCGAGGCGGCGGGCCTCCCCTTTCACAGCGGCAGCGCACGTCGGTCGCCTCGACCACAGCGCTCAGCAGCTCCGAGGCCGTGTGCGCCGGGACATCCATCCGGGTCAGACGGCCGGCGGCATGGCAGTGATCGTGATCTCACTGTTGATGGCGACGATGCAGACCGGTGCGGGTGCCGCGGGCGACGAGCAGGTGGCGGGCCAGGTCGAGGCGGTCCTCCAGGCCGCCACCCGGCACCCGAGGTGGGCCGCCTCCGGCCCTGCCGCCGAATGGTGTCTCCGGGGCCGGCCCGCCCAGCCCCTGACCTGCACCTGCGCCGCGCCGATACAATCGGGTGCGAAATGTCGGGACACTCCAAGTGGGCGACCACCAAATACCGCAAGGGCGCTCAGGACAAGGCGCGCGCCAAGATCTTCGCCAAGTGCATCCGCCTCGTCGAAGTGGCGGCGCGGGACGGGGGCGGCGACCTCGACTCCAACGCCACGCTCAGGACCGCCTACCAGAAGGCCCGGGCGGCCAGCGTCCCGCTCGACACCATCGAGAAGGCGATCAGGCGGGGGACCGGCGACCTCGAGGGCGTGCGATACGAGTCCATCAATTATGAGGGCTACGGCCCCGGCGGCGTGGCGATCATGGTCGAGACCCTGTCGGACAACCGCAACCGGACCGGCGCCGAGATGCGCAATCTCTTCAGCCGCAACGGCGGCAACATGGCCGAGCCCGGGGCGGTTGGGTGGCAGTTCGAGCGCAAGGGCATCGTGACGGTCGGCCTCGACAACGACGAGGACAAGGTCATGGAGATCGCCATGGAAGGCGGGGCCGAGGACATGTCGAGCAACGGTGCCGCCTGGGTGGTGACCACAGCCCCGGCTGATCTCGAGTCCGTGCGTCAGGCACTCGATGACGCCGGCATCACGCCACAGTCCGTCGACCTGTCACTCGAGCCGACCACCCTCGTGCCCGTCCCCGAAGAGGGGGAGGCCAAGAAGGTCCTGCGCCTGCTCGAGGCCATCGACGATCACGACGACGTCCAGGCCGTGCACTCCAACGCCGACATCTCTGACGAGGTTCTCGCCGCGTTCGAGGGCTGACCGGCCAGCCCGACCCCCGACCCCCGACCCCNNACCCCCGACCCCCGACCCCCGACTCCGGACTCCCGACTCCCGAGCCGGCGTGCCCGACGCCTCGGGGTCCGCCCCCCGGCCGGCAAGCCCGACTAACCTACGAACGCATGTTCGTATTGGGGATCGACCCCGGGCTGTCCCGGTGCGGCTACGGCATGGTGGGCCGCGGCGAGGGCGACAGCGCCCTGCGTGCCTACGCGGCAGGCGTGGTCGAGACCGACCCGGCCGTCCCGCTCGCTCAGCGCCTGTTGATCCTGCACACGGAATTGCGAGCGTTGGTCGAAGAGCTCAAACCACGGGTGGTCGTCGTCGAGCGAGTCTTCTTCCAGGTCAACGCCAAGACGGCCATGTCGGTCGGTCAGGCCAGCGGCCTGGCGTTGCTGGTCGCCGCCGCAGCCGGGTGCGACGTCGTTCAGTACACCTCCAACGAGGTCAAGCAGGGCCTTGTCGGCTACGGGGCCGCCACCAAGGAGCAGGTGCAGCGCATGGTCGCCCAGGTGCTCGGGCTGCCCGCCATCGACGGCCCGCCCGACGTCGCCGACGCGCTGGCGCTGGCCGTCTGCCATCTCACGACGGTGCCGCTGCGCCGTGCCGTCCATGCCGCACTCGTCAGGGAAGGAAGCGAGACGTGAGGAGCGAGACGTGATCGGACTGCTGCGAGGGCCCGTCGTGCTGCGAACCGGTGAGTGCGAGGTGATCGTCGACGTGGCGGGCGTCGGCTACCGGGTGACCGTGACGCCGGCGACGGCGGCCGCATTGATCACGTCTGGCACCACGACCGAGGCCAGCCTGTTCGTGCACACCCACGTCCGGGAGGATGCCATCGTCCTCTACGGCTTCGTGCACGACGACGAGCGCCGGTGCTTCGAAGTGCTGCTGGGCTCGCACGGCGTGGGCCCGGCCCTGGCGCTGGCGATCATGGCGGTCCTCTCACCGGCGGCGCTGTCCACGGCGGTCTTGGAGGACGACATCGAGACGCTCTGCACGGTTCCCGGTGTGGGTCGGAAGACTGCGGCTCGCCTGCTGATCGAGCTGAAGAGTCGCCTCGACCTGCCCGACCTCTCACTGGAGATTGGCGGCGCTGCTCTGTCCGGAGACGATCAGGCGCAACGGCCATCCCGGACCTCGCGCGCCGAGGCAAGGGCGGCCCTGAGCGAGCTCGGTTACGCGCCCGAGGAGATCCGCGGTGCGCTCGACGGGCTACGCGACGATGTCGGCGTGGAAGAGATGCTCCGACTCGCGCTGCGCGAGCTGGCCAGCCGGTGAGCCCTCGGGCTCGCCGCGAGGTCCTGGCCGTCACGGCTGAAGGTCCCGACACCGACGATGTGGGGACCGGAGACCCTCGCGTCGTAGACCCGGCGGCTTCCGATCAGGACGAGGAGCTCGAGGAGGTTGGGCTCCGACCTCGCTCGTTGTCGGAGTTCGTCGGCCAGGCCCAGCTGGTCGAGCACCTCAGCATCGTGCTGGAGGCGGCCCGCCAGCGGCACCAGGCGGTGGACCACATCCTCTTCGCCGGCCCCCCCGGTCTGGGCAAGACGTCGCTGGCCGGCATCGTCGCCGCCGAAATGCGAGCCGGCCTGCGCATCACCGCGGGGCCCGTGCTGACGCGGGCCGGTGATCTGGCTGCGCTGCTCACCGACTTGCAGGACGGTGACGTGCTCTTCATCGACGAGATCCACCGCCTGCACCGTTCCGTCGAGGAGATGCTCTATTCGGCCATGGAGGACGGCAGGCTCGACATTCTGATCGGCAAGGGGCCCACCGCTCGATCCATACGGCTGGAGCTGCCGAAGTTCACGCTGGTCGGCGCGACCACCCGTACCGGCCTTGTGTCGGGTCCCCTGCGGGACCGCTTCGGCTTCGTCGGGCGGTTGGACCTCTACGACCCTGCGGACCTGCGCTCCATCGTCGAGCGGTCGGCCCGCATCCTGAAGGTGCAGATCGACGTCGAGGGCGCCATCCGGATATCTGAGCGTTCCCGGGGCACGCCGCGTGTGGCGAACCGGCTCCTGCGGAGGGTCCGGGACTTCGCCGAGGTGCGTGGCGAGGGCTACATCGACGGCGCCACCGCCAGTGAGGGCCTCGAGCTCTTCGGGGTGGACGAGCTGGGGCTCGACAAGGTCGATCGGGCCATCCTGACCACGCTGTGCTGGCGCTTCGAGGGTCAGCCGGTCGGCCTGACGACGTTGGCCCAGTGCGTCGGCGAGGAGTCCGACACGATCGAGGACGCCTACGAGCCCTACCTGGTGCAGAGCGGCCTCATCCAGCGCACCTCGCGCGGCCGGGTCGCGACCCAGCGCGCCTGGGCCCACCTCGGGTACGAAGGGCCGCCGGGGGTGTCCGGTACGCCCGGTACGCCCGGAGCACCCGCATCGCCTGCGCCGCCGCCGCTGTTTTAGGCAAGGCGTCCGCCGCCGCGAACGATGTGCGCGCGCCCTTGCGACGATGCGCTACCGTGGCAGGGTTGCACCATGAGACGGAAGCGAGGTGACCAGATGGCAGGCATGACGAGTTCACAGTTGGCTCCGCCCACCTTCGTGGTCCTGCCGCCCGTGCTCGGTGCAGCCACTGGGAGGTCCCGCATCGCCGGGCCGGCCCCGCGCCCGACCGGTCACTGATCCCGGTCTCGCAACACCGACCGGGCCACGCCCGGTAGGCCTCGCAGCCCAACTGCCGCGACGACCCTGACTGCGCACCCCCCGGTGCGCCCCATTCCACTTGACCCTCCCCACAGGAGAGCCCCATGGGTGAACGGACCCTCTTCCCGAATGCATCGAACAGAGCGACGCTCGAATACTGCTGGCGCCAGATGCGGCCCGATCGCGCCGCGTTCGCTGGGAGCTGCGCGGCCATCGTGCTGGGCACGCTGGCCAACGCCGTCGCCGCCCCACTGATCTTTGCCGCCCTGCTGGGACGGATCGCCGACATGGAGCCGCACCAGTCGCAGGACCTGTGGCACACCTTCGGACCGCTGATCGTTGCGTATGCCGTCGTACTTGTCGCGGCCACCGTCTTCGGGCGGATCGGTGGCTGGCTCAACTGGGGAGCAACACTGCGATCCTTCGGTCGTGCCATCACCAACGGCTACGACCATCTGATCGGGCTCAGTCACGGGTGGCACACCGACCGGCCGTCGGGCGAGGTGATCGCCACGCTCGAGACCTCGAGCTGGGCCTTTGTCGAGCTGATCGACGCCATGGTGTGGGGCATCCTGCGCATCAGCGTCACGACCCTCGGCGCCATCGTGGTCCTCGGGATCGTCGCCTGGCCTGTCGCGCTGGTCATGGCGGGACTGGTCGCGGTCTTCGTAGCCGTGTTGCACCGCCGGATGGGCCGCGTCGTCGTTGCGGAGAAGGAATTTTCCGACGCGCATTCTCGGGCGACCGGAGTCATCGCCGACACCATCGCCAACCTGACCACGGTGCGATCACAGGCTGCCGAAGCCCGTGAGCGTGCCAACGTGGGGTTGCTCGTGGGTGACTCGATGAGTGCCGACCTGCGCGCCCGTCGGGTGTTCACGGCTACCAGGTTGCAGATGGAGTCGGCCATGGCCTTCTTCAACTGGGCCGCGGTCGCGGTGGGCGTGGTGCTCGCGCTGCGCCACATCGCGGCGGCCGGCGTGGTTTACCTGATCCTCTTCTACGCCACCTTCGTCGGAACGAGCCTGGAGGAGTCCTTCGAGTTCATACGACTGATGTCTCGTGCCATCGGCCGCTGCGCCAAGTTCGCCGGGATCGCCGCAACCGAACCCGAGATCGTCGACGCCCCTGGCGCGCCCGACCTGGTGGTACCTCGCGGTCTCGTGGAATTCCGGGACCTGAGCTTTTCCTATCGCTCCGGCGCACCCCTCTTCGAAGGGCTGGATCTGCATATCGAACCAGGGGAGCACGTGGGTCTCGTGGGCCCCTCAGGGTCGGGCAAGACCACCCTGACCAAGCTTCTGCTCCGCTTCGCCGAACGTGACGACGGCGTCATCGCAATCGACGGGCAGGACATCGCCGAGGTCACTCAGCACTCGTTGCGACGACACATCGCGTACGTCCCACAGGATCCACAGATGTTGCACCGCACGATCGCGGAGAACATCGGCTACGGGCTGGCATCTGAGGACCGGGTGGACATGGATCTCGTGCGGTCCGTGGGACGTGCTGCATATGTGGACGAGTTCGTCGAGCGCCTCCCCGACGGGTACGAGACCATCGTGGGTGAGCGAGGGTTGAAGCTCTCCGGCGGTCAGCGCCAGAGAGTGGCGATCGCGCAGGCAATGGCGAAGGGGGCTCGGGTGCTGGTGCTCGACGAAGCCACCTCCGCGCTCGACTCCGAGTCGGAATCGCTCGTGCAAGATGCGCTGTGGCACCTGATGGAGGGCACCACCGCGTTGGTGGTGGCGCACCGGTTGGCCACCATCGCCCGGTTGGACCGCATCGTGGTCCTCGACCGCGGCCGGGTCGTCGAGCAGGGCACCCATGCCGAGCTGCTGTCGGCTGGACGAGCGGGTGTCTACGGGCGCCTCTGGGCGCACCAGTCCGGAGGTTTCCTGGCCGCGTAGAGGCCCCGGCGCGCGACGTCGTCCGGGGTCAGGGCGCCGGGGTGGACGGGGAAGGCGACGAGGTGGACGGGGTAGTCGAGGTGACGGAGGTGGCGGAGGTGACGGAGGTGGTCGAGGTGACGGAGGTGGACGGGGTGGTCGAGGTGACGGAGGTGCGAAGCGGGAGGTGGACACTGAACGTGGTCGACCATCCCGGCGTGTCGACGATGTCGACGAACCCCTCGTGTGCCTCGGCGACCGACTTGGCGATGGCCAGGCCGAGCCCGGTGCCCGGCACACCCATCTCCGTCGACGAGGCGAGGCGGTAGAAGCGCTCGAAGAGTTGGTCGCGCTCTCCCACGGGGATCCCAGGACCTTCGTCCATGACCCGCACCCGGGCGTACGAGTCCATGGTGTCGACGATCACATGGACTCGCCCTCCGCGCGGCGAGAACTTGATGGCATTGGAGAGGAGATTGCCGAACAGCTGGTGCAGTCGGGTGGGGTCGCCGAACACGAGCACCTCGTCGCCGGCATCGATCGTGAGCCTGATGCCCGCCACCGTTGCGGACGTCTGGATCGCGTGGACCGCCTCGTCGGCCAGGCGGCTCAGGTCCAGCTCGGTGAACGCCACCCGCAAGCCGCGGCCCGCGCCCGGGTCGGCCAGGAGGTCCTCGGCGACCCGCTGGAGCTGCTCCGCATTGCGCTCGATCGTCTGGAGCATGCGCATCTGGCTCTCGGTCAGCTCCGACGACGCGTCGAGCAGGAGCTCGACGAAGCCGCGGATGGAGGTGATGGGTGTCCGCAACTCGTGCGAGACCGTCGCCACCACGTCATCCTTCATCTGGGTCAGTTCGCGGAGACGGTTGTTCTGCTCTATGAGCGACTGGGTGACCTCCTTCTGGATCGCGAACAGGCGCTCCCGGTCGGCCGCCAGCTCCTCGCGCTCGGTCACGTCGATGGCGACCACCACGTAGCCACCGGTCGACGGGGTCAGCGCGTCGTCGAGCTCGGCGTGGCCGTTGGTTCCGGAGCCCGGACCGGGGGAGGTCGACGAGCTCGGCGACGACGAGGACCCTGAGGACGCCCCCGGCGCCGCCGGCGCAGACCCAGCAGACCCAGCAGANNCCAGCAGACCCAGCAGACCCAGCCGCCGAACCCGGGCCGTCGGGCGACTCATCGTCGTCCCCCCACTCCTCGTCGAGGGAGGTGTCGGGCGTCGGCACGGGCAGGGCCCGGACCCGCACGACGCAGCGGCGCTGCTGGCCGTCCTTGCGGGTGGCGGTCCAGGGCACCTCCGCCGCCGCCTCGGCGTCAATGGGCTCGAGGGCGGTGCGCATGGCATCGATCGTCTGGCGTCGCTCGTCGATCTGCGCCGGGTCGATGAAGTCGGCGATGGAGCGGATGCCCACGACCTCGGCCGCCCGATAACCCAGCATCTGCTCGGCGCCGGCGGAGAAGAAGGTGACCGTCCCGGCGGGGTCGACGCCCATGATGGCGCTGCCGGTCGCCGCCCGGAGGAGGGTCTCGAGGCGGTCGCGGGCGTAATCGGCCTCCCGGGCGTTGCGGCGGGCCATGCGGGACTGCTGGGCCAGGTCGCTGAGGAAGTCCCGGTCCCGGGACACCATGGTGTAGACGGTCGAGGCCACCAGCGTTGCCACCGTGGCCATCACGATGACCTGCCGCCACTCGATCGTCGGGTACTTCGGCGGCCCGATCAGGAGCAGGGGGACGAGCAGGGCCAGGTCCAGGCAGAACAGTCCCACCAGCAGGTGCAGCCGTCGTCCGTACAGCGACAGCCACACGATCGGCAGGAGGTAGACGGCCACGAGCCCGGTGTCGCTGCCGCCCTGGGCGTCGCGGATGATGGCGATGACGGCGATGTAGCCGACGGGGATGATGAGCCAGGCCCAGTCGGGCAGCCGTTCCCAGGGCAGCAGGAACGCCGCCGCCACGAGCACGAAGAAGAGCACGCCGGCGAGCGAGATCTCGCGCCGCGCGTCGTGGGGGAACGGGATCACCGCGATGAGGACGGTGCCGATCGCGACCAGGGCGAACACCGGCAACCGGACGCGCATGGAGCCCGAGAAGCCGATGGGCAGGGCAGTTGCGGGCATCTGCGGCTCGCGACGCCCAGAAGGGTCGGGACTGGTCTGGCGCGGGCCGGTCACCGCATCCGAGAGCGGTACCGGTAGCCGAAACCCCGCACCGTCTCGATCGGAGTGTCGTCCCCCTCGCCCCAGCCCAGCTTGCGCCGGAGCCGGAGCACGGCGTACTTGACCCGCGAGGGCGCCAGCCCGCTCGGGTCGTCCCAGGCCAGCTCAATCAGCTGGTCAGGTGACAGGACCTGGCCCTGGTGGCGGGCCAGGGTCGCCAGCAGGCGGTACTCGGTCGGGGTGAGGACGACCGAGTCGCCGTCGACCACGACCTCCTGCCGGGCGAAGTCGAGATGCAGCGTGCCGTCGTCGAACGTGGTCACCACGTCACCGTTGGACCGTTGGCGACGACTGATGGCCTGCAGGCGGGCCAGGAGCTCGACCTTCCCGAACGGCTTGGTCAGGTAGTCGTCGGCACCCGCGTTGAGCCCCCGCACCTTGTCGCGTTCGGTGCCCAGGGCGGTCAGCATGAGAACCGGCACGTCGCTCATGTCCCGGATCCGCTCGAGCACCTGCCAGCCGTCGAGGTCGGGGAGCCCCACGTCGAGGATCACGATGTCGGGGTGCCGCTGGTGGAACTGGCGGACCCCGTCCCGGCCCTCAGCCGCCTCCGAGACTGCGAAGCCCTCCCGCTCCAGCAGGGTCCTCAGGAGCTGGCGGATGTCCGCCTCGTCCTCGATGACCAGCACGGAGGTATGGCTTTCTCGCATCAGGACGCAACTGTACTGGGCAAACAGTGCTTTCCACGTGAATAATCGGCGCGGGCGCCGAATCGTGAAGCTCCTGATCAGGCCGGCAATTCGATTCTGGGCGGCCCGCCACCCCTGTTCCACCCTCGTCGGCCCTGTGGCCTGGGAAAACGCGCCGATGCCCGGAGGCCGGCACCTTCAGGAAGCGCACGGGCAGCGAAAAGTGGGGNNCACCATTCGCTGTACTTCCCCCCCGGTGTCCCCCTCGTGAGATTCCGTTCCCCTTCTGCGGATTTCCCACCTTGGTCGCCCCCCTCTGAACGACCACGCACCGTGAGGTTGCTGTACTGATGATCTGAACTCTGCACAAGCGCTGTCGCATCGGCGGCCGTTTTGGGTTGCAATTCGGTTGCGTGCTTCCGGGTCCGGAACTGGGCCGTTGTCCCCGCCGGGAGGCGACGGCGCCCGGCGGGGCCCGGGCGGGGAGCACCGGCCACCGGGACCGGGGCCCCTCGGGAGCCGGCCTTCTGGAGGCGGCGCGGGCGCACAGTGCCCGGGAGAGCCGGAACGCACGCACTAGGGTGGCGCTTCGCACCCATTTCGGTCCAAGGATCTCCCATGACATCAACCCCGGCGCTGGTCCACTTCGTGGTCGCCGCCACCTCCACCAAGAGCTCGAGCCCGCTGCTGACCCTGTTGCCCTTGGTGGCGATCGGGCTCCTCGGCTACTTCTTCTTCATCAAGCCGCAGCAGCGCAAGGCGAAGGCGGCCCGGGACGCCCAGGGCTCCGGGATCGAGGTCGGGGACGAGGTGCAGACCGTCGGTGGCGTCATCGGCACGGTGCTCGAGATCCACGGCGACCGCTACACCCTCCTGACCGGGGCGCTCGGGGACGACGGCAACCTCGATGGCCCCCAGCCCACCCGGATCGTGTTCGTCCGCCAGGCCATCGCCAGGAAGATCGAGCCGATCGAGGACTTCCGGATCAAGGACCAGCCAGTCCAGGACGTGGTGCGCCACGTCGACGACGCGGGTGACGAGGCCGACATCGACGATGTCGGTGGCGACGGTGCTCCCAGCAGTGGTGAGCAGGGCGGGGAGGCTGAAGAGGCGTGAGCCCGAAGTCGGGGGGACGGGCCCAGCGACGACAGCGGCGCAACCTGCTCATCAGCGTGCTGGTGGTGGTGGCGATCTCCATTGGATCGTTCGCCGCCGTGTTCGCTGCGAAGTGGTCGCCGCGTCTCGGACTGGACCTCGCCGGAGGCGTCGCGGTCGTCTACACCGCCGAGGGCCACAATGTCAGCCAGTCGGACCTTGACGAGACGGTCAACATCCTCAACCTCCGGGTCAACGGCCTCGGCGTGTCCGGCGCCCAGGTGCAGACCACCGGCAAGAACCAGATCTCGGTGTCCATCCCGGGCGTCACCAACGCGCAGCAGGTCCTGGCCCAGATCGGGCAGACGGCACGGATGTACTTCCGGCCGGTGCAGTGCTTCGCCTACCCCGAGGGCGTCCCGAAGGGGTCGAAGGCGACGAGCCTGCCGAGGGGGGTCGAGCCCATTCCCGCCTGCACGGCGTCGTCCCAGCTCACGCAGGCCAACCTCGCCGTCACGCCGAACAACTCGTCCGCGGGCTACTCGTCGAACAACGTGGCACCCGACTCCCAGTACATCGCGTACCCCTCGACCAGCGTCGACATGCCCAACTATGACAAGAGCACCGTGCTCCTCCCGGGGCTCGCCGCCAGCGGCAGTGCCAACGGGGGCGAGCGCTACGTCCTCGGGCCGGCGCAGATGACGGGCCATTCCATCGCCAGCGCGACCGCCACCCAGAACCAGACCGGCCAGTGGGTGGTCGACTACACGCTCACCGGCCCGGGCTCGTCCCTGTGGGACAAGGTGGCACAGGAGAACTTCCACCAGCTGCTCGGGATCGAGCTCGACGGGGTCGTCTACTCGGCGCCCATCATCCAGCCCACCCAGAGCAGCTTCACCTCCTTCGACGGGAAGGGCGAGATCTCCGGGAGCCTGACCCAGTCGGACGCCCAGAACCTGGCGCAGGCGATGAACTTCGGAGCCCTGCCCATCAGTCTCAAGGCCGCCACCTCGGAGACCGTCTCGGCGACGCTGGGCCACTCGGCGCTGGTCGCCGGCCTGGGCGCCGGCATCGCCGGGCTCATTCTGGTCCTGCTCTACGTCCTGCTCTACTACCGGGGGCTGGGCCTGGTGGTCATCTCCGGGCTGCTGCTCACCGCGATGATGCTGTGGGCGATCATCTCGGCCCTCGGGCACACCTCGGTCGCCCCCAGCTTCGACCTGGCGGGCATCACCGGGCTGATCGTCTCCATCGGCATCACGGTGGACTCGTACATCGTCTACTTCGAACGGTTGAAGGACGAGACCAGATCGGGCCGGTCTGTCCGCACCTCGGTCGACCGCGGCTTCAGGAGCGCCTGGCGGACCGTCTGGGCCGCCGACTTCGTGTCGCTGCTGGCCGCCATCGTGCTGTACTTCGTCGCCGTCGGGAACGTGAAGGGCTTCGCGTTCTTCCTGGGTCTCTCCACGATCATGGACATGGCCGTCACCTGGTTCTACACGCGGCCCCTCGTCATCCTCCTGGGCCAGAGCCCGCGCCTGCAGGGCTCCGGGGCCTTCAGCATCGCCACCGGGCTCGGCGCGGGACCACAGGCCTCGGGACCGGCTGTCCCCGTGGGCGCCGCCCCCGTGGGCGCAGGGGGTGGTGGCTCGTGAGCGACACCAGGGGTCCGGGGCGGAACGGACCGGGCGGACCGGACGGACAGGACGGCAGCTCCCTCGACGACGTCAGCGAGGACGACGTCGAGCAGCTCGAGGAGGACGTCGACACCGGGGACCTCGACGAGGAGGAGCTCGTCAGCCTCGACGACGCCGCCCGCGCCCTCCTGGCCAGGCCGCGACGGGGCCACGGACCCATCGCCCGGCTCTACCGCGGCGAGACCCGCTTCGACTTCGTGGGCAAGCGCCGCATCTGGTTCAGCGTCTCGACGGCCATCATCCTGCTGGGGGTCATCTCGATCGTGCTGCGGGGCGGGCTGAACCTCGGGATCGAGTTCAAGGGCGGGACCGAGTGGACCATCGCCGCTCCCGGCGTGACCCAGACCGAGGCCACCAACGCGCTGAAGGGCACCGGGCTCATCGACCCGACGGTGGAACTGCTCGGCACCGGCAGCAGGCAGACGCTCAACGTCCAGTCCGACATCAACAAGCTGTCGCAGGCGCAGCAGGACGCCATAAGCACGAACGTGAAGAAGGCGCTGCTGCAGGTCACCGCGGCGAACGCGCCGAAGTCCCCGCCGACGACGACCACGACGGCCAAGCCGACCACCACCACGACGGCCAAGCCCACCACGACGACGACGGCCAAGGCGGGCGCCGCCGCGGGGTCCACCACGACCACGGCCCCGGTGACCGCCACCACGGTGCCGGCCAACGCCGTGCCCAAGACGGTGGCCGACAAGATCAGCATCACCACGGTCGGCCCGACGTGGGGCTCCTCCATCACCGACAAGGCGATCGAGGCGCTCATCATCTTCTTCATCGTGGTGGCGGCCTACATCAGCATCCGCTTCGAGCCGAAGATGGCCCTGGCCGCCTTCGTCGCCATGATCCACGACGTCCTCGTGGCCATCGGCATCTACTCCATCTTCAATTTCCAGGTCACCCCGGACACCGTCGTCGCCATCCTGACCATCCTCGGGTACTCGCTCTACGACACCGTCGTGGTGTTCGACCGCGTGCGCGACAACACCAAGGGCATCGGCAGCAGCGGGCGGCTGACCTACCCGCAGCTCATCAACCTGTCCATGAACCAGACCCTGGCCCGTTCGATCAACACGTCGATGGTCGCCATCATCCCCGTGCTGGCCATCCTGCTCATCGGCGCCCAGATCCTGGGCGCCACGACGCTGCAGTCCTACGGCCTCGCCCTCTTCGTCGGTCTGCTCTCCGGCGCCTACTCGTCGATCTTCATCGCCGCCCCGGTGCTCTGCATGATGAAGGAGCGCGAGGAGCGCTGGATCTCCATCGCCGACCGCCTGGCCAAGCGCGGCGACCAGCACGGCTGGTACTCGGCCGCCGAGGCCGCCACCATGAGCACCCAGATGAGCGTGGCGGCGTCCGGACAGGTCAGCCGGGGCGCCGGCGGGGGAGGCGGCACTGCCGCGCAGAAGTCCGGCGGCACCAAGCGCAGCGGGCCGATACGGCCGGGCTCGGGCAGCAGCGCGGGTGACGGTGGCGCCGGCGCGGGGACCACCGTGATGGACCGGCCGACGGGATCGACGGCGGACGGGCAGGCGCCGGGACCGGCCGCGCCTCGGCCCCGACAGAGCAGGGGCAAGAAGCGCCGGCGCTGAGTCGAGTGTTTCCCCAGGCGGGTAGCCTGAGTGGATGGCGGCCCTGGCCCGGGTGACTCCCACGGACGCCCCAGCGCTCGAGCTGGAGCGGGTGCACGAGCGGGCGCTGCGCGACCTGTTGGCACCACTGCTGGCCGAGTTCGCCACGCACCGCTTCGACGAGGACACCTCCATGATCGTCGAGGCGGGTCGCACGGCGCTGACGGCCCACGAGGGGCAGTTCCGGCGCTCGGGCGAGCCCTACATCACGCACCCGGTGGCCGTGGCGACGATCGTGGCCGAGCTCGGGCTCGACGCCCAGACCGTGGCCGCCGCCCTGCTGCACGACGCGGTGGAGGACACCGGGCTCACGCTCGAGGCGATCACGCAGACGTTCGGCGAGGGCGTGGCCCGGGTCGTCGACGGCGTCACCAAGCTCGACCGGCTCCAGTTCAACTCCAAGGAGGCCCAGCAGGCGGCCACCATCCGCAAGATGCTCGTCGCCATGGCCGACGACTGGCGGGTCCTCCTGATCAAGCTGGCCGACCGGCTGCACAACATGCGGACCCTGGCCGTCATGCCCGAGTGGAAGCAGCGCCGCACGGCCCAGGAGACCTTCGACGTCTACGCACCCCTGGCCCACCGCCTGGGCGTGCAGCAGGTGCGCTGGCAGCTCGAGGACCTGGCCTTCGCCACGCTGCACCCCAAGCGCTACGCCGAGATCGAGCAGATGGTGGCGGCCCGGGCGCCGCAGCGGGAGGAGTACCTCGAGCGGGTGCTCGTCCACGTGCGCCAGCGGCTGGACGACATGGGCGTCGCCGCCGACGTCACCGGCCGGCCGAAGCACCTCTGGTCGATCTACGAGAAGATGGTGGTCCGGGGCAAGGAGTTCGACGACATCAACGACCTCGTCGCCATCCGGGTCGTCGTCGACTCGGAGAAGGACTGCTGGGCCGCCCTCGGCGCCATCCACGCCATCTGGGCCCCCGTCCACGGGCGCTTCAAGGACTACATCAACACGCCCAAGTTCAACATGTACCAGTCGCTGCACACGACGGTCATCGGGTTGGACGGCAAGCCGGTCGAGGTCCAGATCCGCACCTCGGAGATGCACCACCGGGCCGAGTACGGCATCGCCGCTCACTGGGGCTACAAGTCCAAGGAGGACCACTCCTCGGAGATGGCGTGGCTGCAACGCATCGCCGACGTCGACCGCCAGACCGACGACCCGATCGAGTTCCTCGAGGCCCTCAAGCTCGACCTGGAGCAGGACGAGGTCTACGTCTTCACGCCCAAGGGCAAGGTCATCGCGCTGCCGGCCCGCTCCACGCCGGTCGACTTCGCCTACGCCATCCACACCGAGGTCGGCCACCGCTGCATCGGCGCCCGGGTGAACGGCCGGCTCGTGCCGCTCGAGACCCAGCTGACCTCGGCCGACACCGTCGAGATCTTCACGTCCAAGTCGCCGACGGCCGGGCCGTCACGGGACTGGCTCCAGATCATCGCCTCCACCCGCGCCCGCAACAAGATCCGCCAGTGGTTCTCCCGGGAGCGCCGGGAGGACGCCATAGAGAACGGGCGGGAGGATCTGGCGCGCGCGCTGCGCCGCGACGGGCTGCCGCTGCACAAGCTCCTGGGCTCCTCGGCGCTGACGGAGGTGGCCGAGTCGATGAACCTCGCCGACCTCGACGCGCTGTACGCGTCCATCGGCGAGAACCAGGTCTCCGCCCAGTCGATCGTCCAGCGCCTCACCAAGGCACTGCGCGGCGGCGGGGACGCCGACGAGCAGCTGCCGACGACCGCCCTCCCGGGCACGAGCCGGTCCCGGCAGGGCCGTCGCACGGGCACGGGGGTCTACGTCGAGGGGCTCGACGACGTCATGATCCACCTGGCCCGCTGCTGCACCCCGGTGCCCGGCGACCAGATCGTCGGCTTCGTGACCCAGGGCCGGGGCGTCTCGGTGCACCGGGCCGACTGCGCCAACGCGGCCGCGCTGGCCGACCGCTCCCGCGAGCGTCTGATCGACGTCGAGTGGGACCGGGGCAACGACGGCGTGTTCGTGGCCACGATCGAGGTGCAGGCGTTCGACCGCTCCCGCCTGCTGGCCGACGTGTCCCGGGTCGTCTCCGAGCACCACCTCAACATCGTCGCCGCCCGGACGGCCACGACACCGGACCGGGTCAGCCGCATGTCCTTCGACGTCGAGCTGGCCGACCCGACCCACCTGCACTCACTGATCAGCGCGCTCAAGCACCTCGACGGTGTCTTCGACGCCTATCGTCAGCTTCCTGGCAAGAAAGTCTGACCCCCGACCGTGAGGAGCCTCCCGTGACCGCGGGCTCGTCGAGCGCGCCCGGGCAGAGCCCGGCCCCGGCCCCGGCCCGGACGCCCAAGGGGATGCACGACGTGCTCTGGCCCGAGTCCGCCCGTTGGGAGGCCGTGGTGGCCCGGTTCGCCGACCTGGTCGGGAGCGCCGGCTACGGCCTGACGGTGACCCCGATCCTCGAGCACGCCGGCGTGTTCCTGCGGGGCATCGGCGAGGGCAGCGAGGTGGTCGGCAAGGAGATGTACGTCTTCGAGGACCGCGACGGCCAGCTGATGGCGCTCCGGCCCGAGGGCACGGCCCCCATCGCCCGCGCCTTCGTGCAGCATCACCCCGTCCCGCCCTGGAAGGCCTGGTACGTGGCACCCTCGTTCCGTCACGAGAACCCCCAGCAGGGCCGCTACCGCCAGCACCACCAGCTGGGCGTCGAGGCGCTCGGGCCCTCCGACGCCGACCTCGACGTCGAGGTCGTGTCACTCGCCCACGACTTCTTCGCGGGGCTCGGCCTGCGCGAGGTCACGCTCAAGCTGCACTCCATGGGCGACGGGGTCTGCAAGCCCGGCTACGTGGCGCTCCTCGGCGCGTTCCTGGCCGAGCGGGCCGACCAGCTGTGCCCCGCCCACCGCGCCCGCCACCTGGAGAACCCGCTGCGGGTCCTCGACTGCAAGACATCCGAGTGCCGGGCCGCCACGGCGGATGCCCCGCGCTTCCTCGACCACCTGTGTGACGCCTGCGCGGCGCACTTCGCCCGCGTCCGCTCCGGGCTCGATGCGCTCGGGGTCGTCTACACCATCGACCACCGCCTGGTCCGCGGCTTCGACTACTACACCCGCACGACGTTCGAGTTCTCGTCCGACGCCCTGGGATCGGCCCAGAACGGCATCGGGGGCGGTGGGCGCTACGACGGCATGGTGGAGCTGCTCGGCGGACCGCCGACACCGGGGATCGGCTTCGGGCTCGGCATCGAACGGATCCTCCTGGCCTGTGACGCCGAGGGCGCGTTCCCGGTGGACCCCACGCCGCTCGACGCCTTCGTGGTCGACACCACCGGGGGCACGGCCGCCCGGGACCTGACCGCCGCCCTGCGCGACGCCGGGTTCTCGGCCGACCGGGCGTTCGACGACCGGTCCATGAAGGCCCAGTTCAAGGCGGCGGACCGCTCCGGGGCCCGCTGGGTCCTGGTCGTGGGCCCGGACGAGGCGGCCTCGGGTACGGTGTCACTCCGGCCCCTGCGCGACGCCGGCGACCAGCGGACCGTTCCGGTCGCCGACGTGGTCGCCGCGGTGCGGGCGGCCACCCGCCCCGGCGCCTTCCCGGACGCCCCGTGACCGGGGACAGCACGACCACGGCCCTCTCCGGTGGGGCCACCCGAAAGGACCCAGTGTGACCGTTCCCCCCGAAGCCCAGCCGTCGAGCGGGGCCACGTCGATGCGCACCGACCTGTGCGGCACGCTGCGGGCGGTCGACGTCGGCCGGACGGTGACCGTGTGCGGCTGGGTGGCCAAGCGCCGCGAGCACGGTGAGCACCTGGCCTTCCTCGACGTCCGCGACCA
>PMPX01000054.1 GCA_003169235.1 Acidimicrobiaceae bacterium
GCGAAGGCGTGCTCGTAGCTCATGGTGAAGGACCAGTCGTCCCGCGCCACGGCATAGGGAGGGACCTCGGCCGCCTCCTCGGCGCCGAACGTCCCGGCGTTGACGAAGTGAAAGTGGGCCACGTCCAGGAAGTTGTCGGCCAGGAGGCCCGCCGAGGCCCGCGCCCGCAACGTGGGGAGCTCGCCGACCATGAAGGTCGGGTCGTCGGCCTCGGGGATGGAGCCGAGCGGGGCGATCGGATCGCCGGGCGCCAAGAACACGATGCCGTGGGCCTCGGCCGTGGCTGCGGCCGGCTCGAGGCGCGCCGCCGGCGGAAGGGTCGCCCCCGCCCCCAGGGCCGGGATCTCGACACAGCGTCCTGCGGTGTCGAAGCGCCACCCGTGGTAGGCGCACTGCAACACGCCGTCCCCGTCGCACTGGCCCAACGAGAGGGGGCAACGACGGTGCGGGCAGCGGTCGGCAAAGGCGCGCACCTCGCCGCCGGATCGGAACAGCACCCAGGGCTCGCCCAGCAGCACGACACCGAGCGGCTGGCCGGTGACCTCGGCCGTGCGGGCCACCGGGTGCCAGCACCGACGGAGGGCGTCGTCCGTGTTGGAGAGGAGGCGGGCCACGGGGCCACCCTGGTGCGCGCCGGCGCAGCCCGTCAAGGTCTGCCCAGAGTTGTACAGCGTGACGGTGCAGGTTTAGGGACCTTGTCCCCTAGTCCCCTTCCCCGACCGCCGCGCAGACTTGAATTCGCGGGATCGAGTGTCGTGCGTCGCGGCCATGCGTCCCCGGAGCAACCGACTGGAGGAACGCATCGGTGGACGCAGGGGCGAAGGCGACAGGGAGGGATCCCTCCCATGGCGCGACCCGAGAACGACGCGGTGGGGCACTCGACCCCCGGCTGTTGCGCTACGCGCGCACGACGCGCCGTTTCGTGGTCCTGGCCGTGGCCGTCGGCGGAGCCACTGCCCTCCTGGTGGTGGCCCAGGCCTACCTGATCGCCACCATCGTCGCGGGCGCCTTCGTCGAGCACCGCTCGGTGACCTCGCTGCGGACGCCGATCGCCGTGCTGCTGGCCGTCATCGCCGGCCGGGCCGCCCTGGCCTGGGCCGCCGAACGCGCCGCACACCGTGCCTCGGCATCGGCCAAGTCCGAGCTGCGGCGCGCCGCCTCCGCCCGTGTGGCCACCCTGGGCCCCAGCGGGCTCGAGCGCCGCGACACGGGTCAGCTCAGCGTGCTCATGACCACAGGGGTCGACGCGCTGGACGGCTACTTCTCGCGCTACCTGCCTCAACTCTTCCTCGCCGTCATCGTCCCCGTCACGATCATCGGCGTCGTCGCCGGCGCGGACTGGGTGAGCGCCGCCCTGATCGCGGTCAGCCTCCCGCTGATCCCGCTCTTCATGGCGCTCGTCGGCGCCACCACCAAGGACCGCACCGCCGCCCGCATGCGATCGCTGCAGAAGCTGGCGGGCCACTTCCTCGACGTCGTGGCCGGACTGCCCACCCTCAAGGTCTTCGGACGGGCCAAGGCCCAGGCGCGATCGATCGCAGCGGTCACCGACCGCTATCGCTCGGCCACCATGGCGACCCTGCGGCTCACCTTCCTCTCCTCTCTGATACTCGAGCTGCTGGCGACCGTGTCGGTTGCGCTCGTCGCCGTCGCGGTGGGCCTGCGCCTCCTCGGTGGGCACATGAGCTTCGAGGACGCGCTCTTCGTGCTCGTCCTCGCTCCCGAGGCCTACCTGCCGCTCCGTGCCCTCGGCGCCAATTACCACGCCAGCGCGGACGGAATGAAGGCGGCCGAGGAGATCTTCGAGCTGCTCGAGGAACCCGAGGCCGGTCCGACAGGCGGCGCCACGCGTCCCGCGGGCACCGCCATCCGCATCGCCGGCCTCGACGTCACCTACCCCGGCCGTCGGCTGCCGGCACTGCACGACGCCGCGCTGGCCGTCGAGCCGGGCGAGACCGTGGCGCTCACGGGCCCGAGCGGATGCGGCAAGTCCACCCTGCTCTCGGTGATCCTCGGGCTCAGACTCCCGGACGCGGGCACCGTCACGCTGGGCGGCGTGGACCTCACCGACCTCGACCTGGCCGACTGGCGGCGCCACATCGGCTGGGTACCCCAACGACCACACCTCTTCGCGCGCTCGGTCGCCGACAACGTCCGGCTCGGCCGGGCCGATGCCTCCGACGCCGAGGTCGCGGCGGCCCTCGACGCCGCCGGGCTGACCGAAGTCGTGCGCCGTCTCCCACTGGGCGCCGACACGCCCCTCGGCGAGGGCGGCGCGGGCCTCTCGGCCGGAGAGCGCCAACGCGTCTCACTGGCGCGAGCCTTCGTGCGCGATGCGCCAATTCTCCTGCTGGACGAGCCGACCGCCAGCCTCGACAACGAGACCGAGGCGGACGTGCTCTCGGCGATCCGCACGCTGGTCAGTGGCCGGACGGCACTGATCGTGGCCCACCGACCCGCACTCGCCGCGCTGGCGGACCGGGTGGTCGAGCTCCCCGCCGCCCTGGTGCCGGCATGAGTGACCACCCGGCATCGGTGGGCCGGACCCTCGGGATCGCCCACGCCGCGCGCCGCCGCCTGGCCCAGGCCTCCCTCCTCGGAGCAGGGGCGATCGGTGCCTCGATCGCCCTCATGGGGACGTCCGCCTGGCTGATCTCCCGCGCCTCGCAGCACCCGTCCGAGGCCTCGCTGACGCTGGCCATCGTCGGCGTCCAGTTCTTCGGCCTGTCGCGCGGCTTCTTCCGGTACGGCG
>PMPX01000375.1 GCA_003169235.1 Acidimicrobiaceae bacterium
GCGGTGTTCCCCTGGATGTAGGCCGCGATCGGGTTGTCGGAGATGTTCCCGCCCGTGATCACCGTCCCCGACGCGTTGTAGAAGGTCAGGCCACCGGCCTCGGGCGGATTCCCGATGGGCTCCCACGGCGGGGTTGTCGATGCACCCGCGCTGGACGCGAACACGGCGCTGACCAGCACGGTGCTGATCACCAGCGTGGCGCCCAGAAGCGCGGTCGTGGCCGCCCTCAAGGTGGTGCGTCGGACAGGGTTCCTCATGGTGTGTCGCCTTTCGTCGAAGAACTGCTTGTTGGAGAACTGATNNGGCGCTGCCCAGCACGACCGGGAAGTCCGACGTCTGGGTCGCCGCGAGCGCCCTCCCGGATCCGGACGCCTGCGCCGAGCCTGCCGGCGTGTCCCGGCCCGGCGACGACTTGGCGTCCGAGGCGGGCGTGGCACCGACGGCTGCGCCCTTGCCCGAGCCGGACGCGGCCGTGGTGGGAGTTGCTGCCGGCGGGGGGGCAGCCGCGGCCACGGTCGTCGACGTCGTGGTGGTCGAGGAGGGCAGCAGCACGCTCTCGATCGACACCGCCGTGCCCGAGGCGCAGTTCACCGGGCTGCCCCCGACCGCGCGCCAGGTCGTGCCGGTCACCTGGATGTCGAGAGTCGGGTAGTGCAAGGTGAAGGCCTGCTTGTCCGCCGTGCTCAGGTACATCCGGAGCTGCAAGAACCCGTCCCACACGGGCGGGTACTGGTCGATGATGTCCTGCAGCGATTGATCGTTCGCCGTGGCCGCCGCCATGGGATTGGCCGGGTTGGTGTAGCTCGAGGACGAGGTCATCTGGGCGCCGCTCCAGTCGCCCGGCGGAAGCGCCTGCTGCGGCTGGTAGGCCACCAAGGTCGCGGTCCGCCCGGCGTTGTTGTAGGGCGCCGGCGCGGGCTCGGTGGACACGGCGCGCCACGCAAAGGGCTTCGCGGTGACACTGCCACTGGTGATCTGCTGGCCGGCCTGGTTGCACAGGCCGATGGAGCCGACGGCATCGGGGTCCGTGTACGGGACGGCCGAGCCGGCCGCCGCGTCCCCTCCGGCCAGCGCCAAGAGGCCCACGAGGCCGAGCGCCGCCCCGAGGAGGATCCGGGTCCTACCGCCGGCCATGTTCATGCACTCGTCTCCGCCGGCTCGCGGGCCGGGCGCTCGGAGGTTGCGCCGTCGCCGGCCTCGCCGGCAGCGGGCCGTGCTGCCCGGCGCTTCCGGAGGCGGCGCATCAAGACCCAGGCGAGGATCACCAGGACGATGATGGCCAGGAGCGTCCAAGGCACCGCCCACACCGACGTGCTCGCGGTCACCGGCACCAGACCCGGAACGCTGCTGCCCGGCACCGCGACGGGGCTGGCCGTGACCGATTGGCGCAGCAGGACTTCAGGCCAGACGCCGGAGAACACCACGCTCTCGGCCACGGACTTGCCCGCCAGGAGGAGCGGGATCTTCGCCAGCGACACGTGGTGGTTGTCGCCGATCAGACCCGACACTCCGACCGACTGGTCGATCCCGAGGTCCACGTTCCCGGTGTTGCGGACCAGGTAGCTGACCCTCACCTGGCCCTTGCCGACCGGATTCGCCGTGCCCTCGTACACGGCATGCAGATCGGTCACGGCGAGCTGCGGTGTCAATGGGCCGGAAACCAGAATGAACACGCGAGTGCCGACGCGCTGGTCGAGCACGATCCGCTGCCCGTTGGCGTTGCTTCCCTCCGTCTGGAGCGAGGCGACGATGCCACCCGCATGGTCCCCGGGCGTGGCCTTGACCGGGACGTGGACGACGAACGGCACGACGACCCGGCTCGGGCCGCTGGGAGTCTCTGCCGGCACCTGCACGGTCGACGAGCCGGGTGCCAGCGTGATCCAGGACCCTGCGCCGGTCGGCTTCTGGTTGCCGGGCAGCAGGCCGAACCCGCCGCCCGATGTCTCGACGGCGTCCGTGGCGTAGAGCTGCAGGGTCAAGGGGACCGACGAGTAGTTGACGGCGGCGACGTCGTCGTTCACGACTGCACCCGGGGTGGCGGAGAACGAGAAGTTGGAACGAACAGCCGCGCTCCCGATCCCGGCGGGCTGGATCCCGAACGTCACCCGACCGGCGGGCGTGGGTTGCGTCGCCGCCGCAGCCGGCGCAGCAGCCACGAGGAGGCTTCCCGCCACCGCGGCGAGGGCGAGCGCGCCGCGCCGGAGCCTGCTCATGTGTGCCCGCGTTGTGTGGCGTCCTGCCGCAGAACGCGGAACGCCTAGCGGCCAGGGGGAAGGCTCCATAGATGACTAAACCTATCGCTTTTCGCAACTACCCATATTTCGGGTCTTTCGTAGTGAATGGCTCCCCCGTCCGCCCACCATCTGCAATCCCCATTGCGCAGACGACCGACGCCACGAACGGAGGAGGGGAGCGGGTCACCGGTGCGAGACCGGGACCCACTCCCCTCGTCGAAGCGCGTGTCCTGCTGTGAGGCCCTGCCTAGGTGATGGTGAACGTCAGGGTCGCCGTGTAGGTCCCGGCCGGGGTCGACGTCGGCGCATTCAGCGTGAGCACGCCGAAGATGTTCACCTCACCACCGCCCGGAATGGTCGTGTCGGCGAATGCATGCGCGGTGCCGTACAGGCCGTCGGTCCCGGTGGCCAGCGGGCCGTAGGGGTACCCTCCTGGAGGGCTGTTGGTGACGTCGTTGGTCGCGACGGGGATGGTGCCCGTCCCGGACGCCTGGTAGGCGTTGCCACTGATGTACACCGGGTGCACGCTGGTGAACGTCAGGTTCTGCCCGTTGATGACGGCTCCACCGGGTCCGGCGAAGTTGTTCACCTGGGCCGACGCCGTCCAGTCGGCGTTGCCGATACCGGTGTCGGTGATCGTCACCCCTCCGTTGGCCGTCGTCCCGAACGGTGCCGTGGCGGTGAACTCGCCGCCGTTCTGGTTCAGCGTCGCCGTCCCCAGGTCCAGCGGACTGTTGGAGCTGTACGGCGTCGTGATGGTCAGGGTCCCCGACGGGATCTCGGCCTGCACGGTCTGCGGGTCCGGCGTGTAGGGATTCGGCGCAGACGCGGTGAACAGCACGTTCAGTGAGGTCGAGCTGCCATAGTTGCCGGTCGGAACGAACTCGGCGACGATGTTGTGCGCCCCCTGGGCGAACAGGCTGTAGCTCAGGCTCGCGGTCCCCGTGGTGCCGACCGGAACCGTGCCCAGCGCGGTGCTGCCGCCGGTGACCTGGCCGGTCGTGACGGTCCCGTTGTCGTAGAAGGTGACCGAACCGCCCCCGTTGAGCTCCGTCCCGCCGGCCGTCGTGTCCGTCACGTTGGCCGTCAGCCCGACCGTCGTGTCAGCCGCGGCAGTCGTCGGGTTGACGGCGAGCGCGGTGTTGGTCACATCCGCAGCCGGCGGGTTGACGAGGTACGAGACGGGGGTGCTGGTCGATGCGGCGAATGCCGCACCCGTCGTCGGCGTGAAGGCCGCGGTGAGCGAGTCCGTCCCGACCGGCAGCGTGCTGGTCGTGAGCGAGGCCACGCCGTTGACGACGGTGACGGGACTTCCCTCCGCCGTGGCGCCGCTGTAGAACTGCACGGTGCCCGGCGCACTGGGGTCGGTGATCGCCGCGTGCAACGTCACCGGGCCCCCGGGGTTCGCCGGAGTCGTCGGCGTCACGGTCAGCGTGGTGGTCGTCGCGGCCTGCGGCGAGTACACGAGGGACCAGGTGCCGGCGCTCGTGTTGACCGAGATGTCAGCGGAGTCGTAGGTGCTCGAGGTGCTGGGGTGCTGGTAGGTCCGCAGGCGCAGCACGTAGAGNNCGGTCGTCGACGTGTCGGTGTTCGGGAACGCCGTGGTCAGCTGCGACAGGCTGTAGCTCTGGCCGGTGTAGACCGGCAGCGACGAGCTGCCGAGGGCACCCGGTGCCGAGCTGGGCAACGACGAGCTGCCGAAGGAGAACCCGTNNCGGGGTGTAGCCGTCGAGGTCCGCCAGGGTGGGCGTGCCCTGAAGGGGCGCGTTCCCCTGGATGTAGGCCGCGATGGGGTTGTCGGAGAGGTTCCCGCCGGTGATCACCGCCCCCGACGAATTGTAGAACGTGAGGCCACCGACCTCGTTCGGGGCGACCGCCGGCGTCGTGGCCGGCGCCTGGGCGACCTCCCACGGCGGGATCGTGGAGGCTTCTGCGGTCCCCGTCAATCCTGCGACGAGGGTCCCGCTGGCGACGGCGGCGAGGGCCACCGTCGCTGCGGATCTGAACAGCTTTCTCATTGGTATTCTCTTTCTGTCTTGTGATGTGGGCTTGATGAGCACTTCATGGGATCGGCCGGACCGGGCTGGGCGGGGCCCCATTGCGTGAAGCCCACCCAGCCCGGCGGTCCGGCGTCGACCGACCAGGGATTGCCTCAGTCGGTTGTCATTGGGATGCCGTCAGGAGCACGGGTGTGGCGACCGGCGTGACCCCCGAGGCGGCAATCAGCGTCTGACCCTCCGGCGAGAAGATGTAGGGCGTTCCGCTCGTGTTGTAGAAGAGGGTCTTGACCCAGTTCAACGTGCCACCCGGCTGGTACGGCGTTGCGAGAGTGGTGTCGTTGGCCCGCCAGACGAAGTAGTCGCTGATCGCGATGTTCAGCGACGCACCACCATTCGGGGACGTCCCACTCAGGAGGCTCACTCCGGCCGAGAGCGGACTGGCGGCACCAGGGAACACCGTCGTCGGGCTGTAGAAGTACCCCTTGTTGTACAGGTTCAGCCGAGCAGCCGAGAACGGCACGATGGCATCGGCCGAATTGGACGCTCCGGTGATGGTCGTCGGGTCGTTCTGCTCCACGGTCTTCACCACGGCCGAGTCGACGCTGAACGAGGGGACGGCGGCGACCAGGGCCGCGATGAATTTGGAGTAGATCGACGAGGTGCTGGGCGGTATCTCCGGGATGATGGTGTCACCCGACGACGTGGCGCCGTCGGTCGCGACCTGGCCCCATGTCGTCCACGTGCCGTCGTAGATGTTCGCGAGGTCGGTCGCACTGAGCCCCGCCGGGGCATTGGTCAGGGTCGAGTCGACGGCGATCTCGATCGCGTCGGTGCCGAACTTGATGTAGTCCAGACCTCCGGGCACCCCATTGCCGGGGGATGGTGCGGTGGCACTGGCGACGTAGTTGATCGTCTCGGGATTGCCGGGAGTGTTGTCGGCAATGAGCGCGTTCAGGGCCGCGCCGCTGCTCTGCACACGCTGGACCGGGTTGTCCCCGGCCCGCAGCACGTCGGTCGGACTGAGCAGCGTCGAGTTGGCACCGGTCGTGGTGTTGCTCGTGTACGCCTGACGTCCGTTGCCGTCGGCGGTGGCGTCGAACGGGACGACCCGGTTGACCCCGGTGGACTCGTCGAAGCCGAGGTGGCCTTTGGTGTCCCCGTTGATGAGGAGGTCCACGGCGTACTGCGGCGTGTCACCGCCGACCCCGACGACGTCGTTCGGCTGCGGGGCGTAGTCGGCGAACGCCTGGCCACTCCCCAGGATTGGCAGCGCGGTGGCCGCCAAGCCAACTATTCCTACGGCGAATACTGCCCTTTTGCGTCTCACGGACATCCCTTCGGTCGGTTCGGATGGAGCCACAGCTGCATGTGCAACGTCAGTGCAACCGCACTGCAACAGCGGTGCCAGCGAAAGATAACTAATCCACTCGGATTTATCAAGTTTTTTCGGATCGATAGCTCCGGCCGCCGCTGCTGCCGTCGAAAACCCTGGTCGCGTGCTGTGCCGTCGAGACCGGCCCTTCGCCGCAGCCTCCCGAGGGCGCTCTCATGCGGGCATGGATCTCTGCCGACATGAAGGACATGAGTGCGCTCGGGTTCTTGGCGGTTGTCGCGCTCCTGGGCTTCGGCGGCGCCGGCCACCCGGGCCCACCGCCGGGCCAGGGGGCACCTCCCGTGGGGAGTCACCAGTGCTCGTTCACGACGACCGCCGGTGCACGCCAGCAAGGAGGCGACTCGCCCCATCCCGGCGATCTCGCGGTCGCCATACCGCCGGTCGTCATCGTCCGCGTCGACGGCAGGCGTCTGGTCGTCACCACCAACACCGGTGAGCGCCCGCGCACGGGCGACAGCGTCTACGTCGTCGCCGCCGGGAAGGCCGAACCGGCTGGAGCTCGCCTCCGCCAAGAGGTGCTCTCGGCCTGCGGGACCGGTCGATCGATCAGTGCCGGCCCCGAAGGGCCGCGGGGCCGCGTGGCGCACACCGAGTAGGACGATCTGCCCTCACGGGTAGAGCGGATCGCACCGCCCGGCGCTGTCGTGGGGAGATACGCCGGGCGGTGCGTCCAGCCTCCCTGCACCCCTCAGTCCGAGAGTGGAGGCGCGGGCACCGAGGGGAAGAGCTCCGCATACGCGTCGCGCGTGATGCGCCGGCGAACCGCGTCGGGCACATCGTCGAAGAGCTCGTGCAGGGTCTTCTGCGTGTGCCCCCACGTACCCTCCATGTGCGGGTAGTCGGAGCCCCAGCAGATCTTGTCGTAGCCGAACTGGATCATCGTCCCTGTCGCCGTCTCGTCGTGCTGGAACGACGTGTACACCTGGCCGTAGAGAATTTCCTTCGGCGGGCGGCTCAGCGTCGGCTTCACCATCATGGCGTGCTGGCGGTAGGCCTCGTTCATGCGGTCGCCCAACGAGGGGATCCACGACGACCCGCCCTCGGCGATGAGCACCTTGAGGTCGGGGTGCCGATCCAGAGCCCCGCACGCCACCAGCTTGGTGGCGACCCGCTGGCCGCTGTACGTGGTCTCGGTGTAGTTGAGGATCGCACCGCCCGGACCGCGGAACTGGATCCCGATCTCGTCGTTCGTGAAGTCGAACGGGTCCGTGCCGATGTGGAACGCCAGCACCAGGCCGAGCTCCTCCGCGGCCGCCCAGAAGGGCTCCCAGACATCGTTGTAGTTGTAGTCGCGCTGCTGGGGGTGCGGCTTCGTCGTCATGAACACGGCCTTGAACCCCATGGCGGCGGCGCGGCGCATCTCGGCCACCCCGTCGTCGACGTCGAGCAGCGACACCTGCGCGGTGCACTGCAGCCGGGGCGACTTGCCCTGGATCTCGGCCATGGCGTACTCGTTCGAGACCTTCATGGCAGCACGCAGCAACGCCGGGTCGCGGAACGACGAGTTCCACATGCCGAGGGAGGGGAAGACCAGCTCGGCCCAGATGCCCTCCTCGTCGTTGTCGAGGAGGCGCTGCGCGACGTCGTGGGCGCCCTTGGGCCGGTTCGACGCCTCCATGAAGGCCGTCCGCTTGGGATTGGGCAGCTTCCGACGGATCTCCAGCCCGTCGATGAAGACGGTCTCGTACTGCCCGTCCGGGTCCTTGACCGAGCGCGGCATCCGCTCCGCCAGCGCGGGCGGGAGTGTGCTCCGCCACAGGTCCTCCGGCTCGAGCCAGTGCGAGTCCGCCGAATTGGCCCACATCTTCGCCGTCACAGCCATCCCCGTACCTCCCACGTCGATTTGCAAATATCATTTGCATACCTGCGGGCACAGTCCTAGGGCCGAAAGTCCCATTGGGGGGCGCTGGGGGCGCACGTCGATGGCCGCTCAGGAACGGAACGACACACAGAGGTGGGCCCGCCACTCTTCTCGGCACGAAGCGGGTCGAACTCAAGAGAGCCGATAGTCACTTCGTCGGTCCGATCACCGTTTTCCCAGCACAGCTTGGGTACGATCGCCAGACCGGAGCACGTCCCCGCGGTGCATGTCCGGGGGCTGGTGGAGGAACGCGAATGGTGATGCAGGACGCCGTACCGACCGAGAGGGCCGGGACCAGCGCATACCGGGTCATGTTCGAGCACAGCTCCGAGGGGGTGCTCTTCTCCCTGCCGGACGGCCGCATCATCGCCGCCAGCCCCGCCGCCGGCGCCATGCTCGGCCGGACCCCCGACGAGATCTGCGGGCTCGGGCACGAGGGGCTGTTCGACCAGGAGGACCCCCGTTGGAAGCTCGGGGTCGCCGAACGGGATCGGACCGGGTCCACCGTGAGCGTGGCGAGGCTGCGCGGCGGCGACGGCCGGATGATCGACTTCGAGGTGACCTCGGTCCGGTTCCGCCACGACGACGGCTCCGCCCGGGTCTGCAGCATCCTTCACGACATCTCGGGTCGCACCGCCATAGAGCGGGAGATGGAAGAGCTCAGCGCGCGCCTGGTCCAGCTGTCCCGCGGTGACGAGCTCACCGGCTTCCAGAACCGGCGCGGCCTCATCGTCGCCGGCGGCAGACTCCTGCAGTTCGCCGACGCGCAGGTGGGCGAGGTCCAGGTCCTCTTCGCCGACGTGGACAACGTGCAAGAGCTGAACGACCGTCTGGGCCACCACGCCGGCGATGCCGCGCTGCAGGCCGTGGCGCGCGCGCTGTCGGTCGCCTTCGGGAAGAACGACGTCCTCGCCCGCATCGGCGGCACCCAGTTCCTGGTGCTCGCCCTCAACCTGCGGGCCTCCGACTGGACGCAGCTGACGGCTCGCATCCGGCACCACCTCTCCACTCCCGACACCACCGAGTTCATCGGTGCCGAGGTCCGCGTGTCGTTCGGATGGACGACGCGCCAGGCCGGCGATCGATCGTCGCTCGAGGAGCTGGTGGCCCGGTCGGACTGGGCCATGCTCGAGGCGAAGGAGGCCAGGGAGGCCGCCAATCGCCCGGCGCACCCGGCCGGCTCCGGCGTGCCTGGCCGCGAGGTCTGAGCTCGGGCTGGAGGCCGGCCAGCGGGTCCGGGCGGCGCGCGCCGATGCATCCGCCCGAGTCCCCCACGCTCCGCGCCCGTCCGTCGCCCCGTAGTCTGGCGCGGTCCGTTCGGACGGGCCGAGCGCTCGGCCCGGTCTGCACCAGGAGGGCCCATGGCCGATTCAGATCCCAGCGAGACCCAGGAACACGACCGGCAGGGCGAACGGCCCGACCACACGATCGACGACGAGCACGGCCGCAGGGACCGTCACATCGACGAGCAGGAGGAGGAGTCCTTCCCCGCCTCGGATCCCCACGCCGACTGGTCGGGACCGCCCGACTGACCCGCGACCCACGAGGGCGGCGCTGGGTCGCCGCAGGCACGACGCGCTCTGCCGCCAGAGCACGGCATCATCCCCCAGGAGCGGAGGCGCGCCACAGTGCGCACACGAGGCGAGGAGGCGCTGACCGAGCTCGACGGCATCGCCGCGTAGGGTCGTCTCGCGGTCACGTCTTCTTGACGAGCGGGATGTCGTAGAGCGCCGCCCAGTTGGAGCTGACGATCCGGGCCTTGCTCGCCTCGGCGAGCGGGAGCTTGTCGAAGGCGCTCACGGCATGCGGGTACTTCGAGTCGCCATGGGGGTAGTCGGTCGAGAAGATCAGCCGCTCGTCGCCGAAGGTCTCCACGAAGTGCGGCACCGTCACCTCGTCGGCCTCCACCGAGATCCAGCAGTTGCGCTTGAAGTACTCGGACGGCGGCATGGTCAGCTCAGGCGCCTCGTACCAGCCCGTCCACTCCCAGTGCTCGTCGAGCCGGTAGAGGAACCACGGCGCCCACGAGCAGTTGCCCTCGAGCAGGGCCACCTTCAAGTCCGGGAAGCGCTCCAGCACGCCGCCACCGCAGAGGCAAGCCGTGGCGAACTGGATCCCGAGGGGCTGGCTGAACGTGTGCCACAACATCAGGCGGTCCAGCACCTCGAGCCCGAAGTCCGGCGTGAGGTAGGTCTGACCGCCGCCGTGGAAGGCCACCGGCACGCCGAGCCGCTGGATCTCTGCCCACAGCGGGTCGTAGGCGGGGTGGTGCCATGGCCGCCGGTTCACCGCGGCGGGCGCCAGGAAGATGGCCTTGAAGCCGAGCTCCTCGACGCAGCGCCGGGCCTCGGCCACCGCGCCGGGGACGTCGTGCGGCGCCACCATGCCGGCGCCGAACATCCGGTCCGGGGCGTGATCGCAGAAGTCCTTGAGCCAGTCGTTGTAGGCGCGGGCGATGGCGGACGCGAACTCGGGCTCCAGTCCGTCGCCACCGATCTGCTCGG
This sequence comes from Acidimicrobiaceae bacterium, assembly GCA_003169235.1. GTDB lineage: Bacteria > Actinomycetota > Acidimicrobiia > Acidimicrobiales > RAAP-2 > Bog-473. Next base: position 9,993 of record PMPX01000375.1, read on the forward strand.
ACGAGTCGATGCCGAGGACGAACAGGCCGCGCGACGGGTAGAGCACGGCCAGGTCGAGCCCCTCGGCGTCCATGGCGTCGATCTGCGACGCCGGGTCCCAGCCCCTCGCCTCGGACGCGGCGTACACGGTGTCGTGGTCCTTCTGCCACCCGGTCTTCCGGCCGTCGACGTGCATCGGGCGGGTGGCGCCCAGGCGGAGCACCACACGGTTCTTGACCCGTACCCGCATGTCGCGCGGGATCTCCGAGAGACCCCGCGGCGCGGCGTGCCGGTAGGCCGGATCGATGTAGCGCTCCCACAAGTCGGGCGGCTCCATCACGTGAAGATCACTGTCGCAGATGACGTGCTCGCGCAGCCCCATGTTTCGACCCCCCAGGTCCCCGGCACTCGAGTCGCTCCCACTATACGCTTCGACCCAACGAGCGCTCGGGGGCTCTGGGGACCGTGGGGAGGGACCATGCAGATCGGCGTGATCGGGTTGGGCAACATCGGCGGCGCCATCGCCACGAACCTGGTGGCCGACGGCCACGAGGTCACGGTGCGCGACCTCGACCCGTCGTTGGCCGCCGCGGTGACCGGTGCGTCGATTGCCCAGGACATCGGTTCGGTGGCCCGCGCCACCGAGATCACGCTGCTGTCGTTGCCCACGCCCGAGGTCGTCGCGGCCGTGGCCACCGACTGGGCCGCCGCCGCGGCTCCCGGCTCGGTGCTCGTCGACCTGTCCACCAACAGTCCGGCCGTGGTGCGCGAGCTGGGTGACCGGCTGGCCGGCTCGGGCCACCACCTGGTCGAGGCGCCCCTGACGGGCGGGGCCATCGGTGCCGAGCGCCGGATGCTCGTGTTCATGATCGGCGGCGCGGCCGAACCCGTGGCCCGCGTCCGGCCGGTGCTCCAGCCACTCGGGCGCGCCACGTTCCACGTGGGGGATCTGGGCCTCGGCAACACGATGAAGCTGCTGAACAGCCTGATCGCCTTCACCACGACCTGGGTGAGCCTCGAGGGCCTGTCGATGGCGGCCAAGGCGGGAGTCGAGGTCCGTGACGCAGTGGAGATCCTGCGAACGGCCGGGGCGTCGAACTTCTACCTCGACCGCCAGGTCGAGACGATCGACGGGCGGGGCCGGCCGACGCAGTTCGCACTGGCATTGGCCGCCAAGGACGCCGGTCTGATCGTCGACACGGGCGCCAGCCTCGGCGTCCCCACCCCGGTGGCGTCGGCCGTGCACGACGTCCTCGATCGAGCGGTCGCCCAGGGGCTGGGTGGCGCCGACTGGAGCGAGCTGGTGGCGCTGGCCGAGCAGCAGGCCGACGTGGCGCTGCGCTGGGGTCCCGACCCGGAAGGCAATTCGTAGGCCGGAGGGTTGCCGGCGATAGGGGCGGCAAGGGCGAGGCCGTGCGCCGGTGCGCTCAGCCCTCGCCCAGGACGTCGGCCGCCACCCGCAGGGCGGCGTTGGTGGCGGGTACCCCCGCGTAGATCGAGACGTGCATGAGGACCTCGACCAGCTCGTCCCGGTCGATGCCGACGTTGCGCGCCCCGGCCAGGTGCGCCCGGAGCTCCTCGGTCTGGCCGAGCGCCGCCAGCACGGCCACGGTGATCAGCGAGCGGTCGCGCACCGGCAGGCCCGGGCGCGTCCAGATGTCGCCGAACGCGTGCTGCTGGACGAGGTCGAAGAAGTCCGGGGCCAGCTTGGCTGCAGGGAACTGCCCGGTCGGACCGGTTCGTGTGGCCGGCCACAGCTGGCCCTGAATCTCCTTGCCTGCCGCTCGGCGCTCCTCGCTCGTGCTCATGGTGCCCTCCCTTCGTTGCCCAACAGGTTGACCGTGGCGACGCTGCCCCCGCCGACGAGGTGGGCCAGCGCCACCCGGGCGTTCTCGACCTGCCGGCCCTCCGCCTCGCCTCGGAGCTGGAGCACCGCCTCGTGGATCATGGCCAGACCGGTCGGACCGCCGGGATGCCCGCGGGCGAGCAGTCCCCCGTCGGTGTTGAACGGGATGCTCCCCCCCGGCCCGGTGGCGCCCTCGGCGACGAGCTTCTCGCCTTCGCCCTCGGCGCAGAATCCGAGCAGCTCGTAGTACTCGAGCTCTTCGTTCACGAAGGCGTCGTGGCAGTAGGCGACGCTGACGTCCTCGGGGCCCAACCCGGCCGCCTCGTAGCACTGCTCGGCCGTCGCCCGGGTCATGGCCGACGGTCCGACGACCGGGCCGACGAAGGTGTGCCCGGGCGTATAGGTCTCCGAGGTGAGCGCAGAAGCCAGCGCCCGCACCAGGGGCCGGCCCGGTTGGCGTTCCCGCACCAGGTCCTCCCGGGCCAGGATGACGCACGCCGCCCCGTCGTCGGGTGGACAGCACATCATGGTGGTGAGCGGCTCGGCCACCATCCGGGCCGCCAGGACCTCCTCGGCGGTGACGACGTGATCCGAGCGCCGGTGGGCGGTCGGGCACGTGGCCCCGTAGTTCCAGTTCTTCGCCGCGATGGTGGCGAATTGCTCCGCCGTCGTGCCCCGTTCGTGCATGCGCCGCTGCGCCCACAGGGCGAAGTAGGCGGCCGGCAGGATGGGGGCGTCAATCTGGTCGCGCCCGGCGCCGCGGCCCCCGCCGCGCGTCATGTCCGTGAACTTGTCGAAGCCGAGCGCCATGGCCACGTCGGCCCGTCCCGACGACACCGCCCAGGCGGCGTCACGGAAGGCGACGAGCCCGGTAGCCGACGCGTTCTCAATGTGAGTGACCGGCAGACCGGTCAGCCCGAACTCCTTCATGGCCTTGATGCCCAGCATGGAGCCCGGCTGGATGTAACCGACGAATGCCTCGTCGATGTCGGCCAGCGTCATCCCGGCGTCGTGCAGGGCCAGCAGCCCGGCGTCACGCGCCAGGTGGGCGATCGGCGTCTCCTGGAGCATTCCGAAGCGCACCATGCCGATGCCGGCGACCGCCACGCCGTCGAAGCGCAATCCCCGCGTCACGACCCTGCTCCCGCGCCATGTGCCGCGTCGCCGGCGGGACGGAAGCGGTAGATCACGACCTCGTTGCCGTCCGCGTCGTGCCGCAGCGTCTCGAGATCGATCTCGACCTGCATGCCGATGGCGAAGTCATCCCGTGCGCCCGAGAGGATCGACTGGACCCGTGGACCCTCGGGCAGGTCGATCTGGGCCACGCCGTACCCCGACACGTCGGCGTCCTTCTTGCCGAACATGGGCACGTGGCAGTACGTCCAGGTGTAGATCGTCCCCGACGTCGAGAGCTCGGTGTCCTCCGTCCCCTCGTGCAGGCACTTGGCGCACACGAGCCGTCTCGGGAAGAACACCTCGCCGCAGGCCGGGCAGCGGCTCCCGAGCAGGCGCGGCTGCGCGGCAGGGTCGTCGGGGATCCGGAAGAACCCCTCCTCAATGGGGACACGGGCCATGCGCTCCTCGTTTCGGTCGGCCGGGCGTGTGCACGGTAGTGGGTCGGGCACGCTAGATGTCGTGCCCACGTCCGTCCCAGTAGGGATCGCGCAGTCGGCGCTTGTAGAGCTTGCCGTTGGGATCCCGGGGCATGGCGTCCGTGAAGTCGATGCTGCGCGGGCACTTGTACCTGGCGAGCACGCCGGTGCAGTGCGCCAGGAGCTCGTCCGCCAACGCCGGCGACGCGTCGTAGCCGGCGGCGGGCTCCACCACCGCCTTGACCTGCTCCCCCCACTCGTCGTCGGGGATCCCGAAGACGGCGGCATCGCCGACCGCGGCATGGGAGAGCAGCGCCGCCTCGACCTCGGCCGGGTAGATGTTGACGCCGCCCGAGATGATCATGTCGATCTTGCGGTCCCGGAGGTACAGGAAGCCGTCCTCGTCGAGCTCACCCATGTCCCCGACCGTGAAGTAGTCGCCCTGGCGGCTGGCCGTGGTCTTGTCCGGATCGCCCTTGTAGCGGAAGTCACCGCCCATGAGCTTGAGGTAGACCGTGCCGACCGTGCCGGGCGGGACGTCCTGGCCGCTGTCGTCGAGGACCTTCACGCCCGCTCCCGGCCACGGCCGGCCGACGGTGCCGGGGTGGCTCAGCCAGTCCTGGGGCATAGCCAGTGTGCCGCCGCCTTCCGTGGCCCCGTAGAACTCGTAAATGACCGGACCGAGCCACTCGAACAGCCGGCGCTTCAGGTCGATCGGGCAGGGCGCCGCGGCGTGGATCACCTGGCGCAGCGACGAGACGTCGTAGCGGCTGCGCACCTCGGCGGGGAGCTGCATCAAGCGGTGCAACTGGGTCGGGACCATGTGCACATCGGTCACGCGGTGTCGCTCGATCAGCTGCAGGGCGAGCTCGGCGTCCCACTTGTCCATCAGGACCACGGGGTGCTCAAAGTGCGCCGAGAAGTACCCGAACGACAAGGGTGCCATGTGGTACATCGGCGACGTCACCAGGTGCACCGCGTCGCCGCCGGGCTCAATGTCGTAACGCAACAGGTTCCCGCTGAAGACGCTGACCCAGGTCTCGGGGTCGAACGACGGAAGCTCGCGCTGCACGGCCTTGGGGCGCCCTGTCGTGCCGGACGTGTACTGCATGAACTGACCGGCCACGCGGTGGCCCGGTGTCCGGTCGGGCTGGTCGGCCAGGGCGTCGTCCAGGGCGGTGAAGCCTCTGATCGCGCCCACCGAGAGCCGGCCGGGCTCGGGCACCCCGGCCTGGTCCGCAGCCGCCGCCGCCTCGGTGGCGAAGCGCTGGTCCGCGACGAGTGCCTTGGCACCCGAGTCGGCCAGGATGTACGACAGCTCGGCCGCGGTGAGATTGCTGTTCAGCGGCACGTAGTTCCAGCCCGCCTGGTGCACGGCCATGAGCGTCTGGAACACCTCGACACGATTCGGGAGCAGCGTTGCCACCGGATCGCCTTCAGCGAGGCCGCGTGCCCGCAGGGCATGGACGAGGCGATTCGCCCGCGACGAGACGACGCCGGCCGTCCAGCGCTCCCCGGCCGGGTCGATCACGGCGATCCGGCCGGGCTCGGCCGCGGCGGCCGCCCAGAACCCTCTTGGCTGGTCCCCCACTGTCACCCCTTTGTCGGAGACGCCACTCATGGTGTCACGCGACGTCCGGTCTCACTGGCCGACGCCACCGGTCGGGGCACCCGTCGTCCCGCGCGTCACAGGTGGGCGGGTCCTTCGGAGGGATCACCGGGGCAACCCGAGCACGTGCTCGGCCACGATGTTGCGGTTGATCTCCGACGTCCCTCCGGCGATGGAGGCCTGGCGGACCGCCAGCAGGTTCTCCCCCCAGCGGTCCCCGAGTGCCTCGAGGCCGATGAGGTCCACCGCCAGGTTGGCCAGCTCCTGGTCGCAGTGCGCCCAGGCCAGCTTGGCCAGGCTGCCGCCGGCGCCCGCGGCCGACGGGTCGGCCAGGGACCGCTCGGTGAGGAAGCGCATGCAGGCGATGTCGGCATAGCTACGGGCGAGGCGCTCCCGCAGTCGAGGGTCACCCAGCCCCCGGCCGGACCTCGGGTCGGCCAGGAGGTCGTCCAGCTTGTTGGCCAGGCTGAGGTGCAGCCTCGCCACGCCGGCGCGTTCGTGGCTCAGCGTCGTCATGGCCACCCCCCAGCCCTCGTGGAGCGGGCCCAGCATGGCCGAGCGAGGTACGCGCACGTCGGAGAGGAAGAGCTCCGCGAAGGATTGCCCACCCGTGATGGTCGTCAGCGGCCGGGCCTCGATGCCTGCCGTCGTCAGGTCGACGAGGAAGCACGTGATCCCCCGGTGCTTCCTCGTCGTTGGATCCGTTCGCACGTAGAGCTGACACCAGTCGGCGAAATGGCCCATCGAGTTCCACGTCTTCTGCCCGTTGATCACGAAGTCGTCGCCGTCCTCGACGGCCTGGGTGCGCAACCCGGCGAGGTCCGAGCCGGCGTCGGGCTCCGACATGCCCTGCGACCAGATCTCGTCCCCGCGCAGCATCGGCGCGAGGAACCGTTCCTTCTGCCCGGCGCGGCCGAAGTGCATGATCGCCGGGGCGATGTTGGAGACGCCGATGACGTTCACCGGGCCCGGGGCCCGCACCCGATTCATCTCTTCGAGGTAGACGAGCTGCTCATCGACGCCGGCGTCGCGTCCGCCGTGTGCGGCCGGCCACGACGGCGCCGCCCACCCGCCGTCCGCGAGCGTCCGGTTCCAGGAGCGCAGCACCTCGAGCGTGGCCCCCTCGACCGGACGCCTGCCGGCCCGGACCACGTCGTCGCTGAGGTGGTCCCCCAGCCATGTCCGCAACTCGTCCCGGAAGGCGTCCAGGCCCGTGCTCTCGGTAGCGTTCCCCATGACGACCACGTTTCTAGCCCGGAGTCGGCCGTGCCGCCGGAGTCGCAGCCGTCACGAGCCGACGTCGATCCCCAGGTAGCGCTCGAAGACATCCTCGCCTTCCAGCTCGTCGGCCGCCCCCGAGAACACGATCTGGCCCCGGTTGAGGAGATAGACGCGATCGGCAATGTCCAGGGCACGCGTCACGTACTGCTCGACCAACAACAACGACGTGCCCGTGGCCACGATCTGGCGCAGCGTGTCGAAGATCTTGTCGACGACGAGAGGCGCCAGCCCCAGGGACGCTTCGTCCACGACCACCAACTTCGGGTTGGACACGGAGGCGCGGACCAGGGCGAGCATCTGCTGCTCGCCGCCACTGAGGCTGCCGGCGGTCTGCCCGATCCGTGTGCCGAGAATGGGAAACAGCTCCACCGCCCGCTCGATACTGGCGCGCTCTTCTCCCTTGGGCGACTGCAGCAGCAGGTTGTCCCGCACGCTCAGGGAGGGGAAAATGCCCCTCCCCTCGGGGAGGAGGCAGAGCCCTTTGCGGGCCATCACGTGCGCGGCCGCACCCGTCACGTCCTCCCCGTCGAACCTGATGGAGCCACGGGTGGCCCGTATGAACCCTGCCGCCGTGCGTAACAGGGTTGTCTTGCCGGCACCGTTCGGGCCCAGCAGCGCCACCACGGAGGCGTCGGCGACGCGCAGCGAGACGTCCCGGAGGACCACCGTGTCGCCGTAGCCCGCCGTGACGTGCTCGACCTCGAGCACCGGGTGCCCCTCGATCGGAATCTCCGCGGCGCTGTCCGTCATGTGAGCTCCTCGTCGCGCGTCGCCAGGGCCGGCTCCCCCGAGCCCTCCGAGCCCAGGTACGCCGCCCGGACGGTCGAGCTGGCCAGCATCTCCTCAGAAGTCCCCTCGAAGATCAGCCGGCCGAAGTCCAGCACGAAGATGTTCTGGCACACCTGGCGGACGAGCTCCATGTCGTGTTCGACGAGGAGGATTCCCAAGCCTCGTTCGGCCACGACCGCCTGCAGGATCTGCCCGAACCTCTGGGTCTCCGCACCATCGAGGCCGGCGGACGGCTCGTCGAGCAGCAACACGGAGAACGGTCCGGCCAGGACTCGCGCCAGCTCGACCATCCGCCGTTGCCCGGTCGGGAGCAGACCGGCCTGCACGTCGGCGAGAGGGCCGATGTCCGTCACCTCGATGGCCTCCGCCACGGCACGGTCGATGGCGGCGTCGTCCCGGCGGTTGCTCGTGAGCTGGGTGCGCGGGTTGCTGCCCGCCAGGAACGCCTCGCGGCCCATGGCCACGTTCTCCCGCACGGTCAGCGAGTCGAACAGCTCGGCCCGTTGGAACGTTCGGCCTAGTCCGAGGCGTGACCGGCCGGCCGGACCGATCGTGGTCACATCCGCCCCGTGCAGGAGGACCCGACCGGAGGTGGGCTTGATCAACCCGGAGCAGGCGTTGAACGTGGTGGTCTTGCCCGCCCCATTGGGACCGACCAGGCCGGTGATCAGGCCCAGGGGCGCACTTAGACTGACGTTCTCGACGGCGTGGAGCCCACCGAAGTAGACGGCCAGGTGCCGGACCTCAATGCCGGGTCCCTCGGGCCGCTCGGCCAGAGCGACGAGGTGGGCGGTGGCCGCGGCGACCGGATCCGCGGCCACCGGAAGGGACTCGAGCGCGGCCAGGCGAGCCTCGTCGTCGCTTGGTTTCGGCTCGGGCGGGCGGCCGCCCCACCGGTCGAGGACGTCCCGCAGCCACCGGGGCACCGAGGGGACCTTGTCGCTCTGCGTGGCGTACATCGTCGCGAAGAACCCGAACGCGATCTCCAGGTAGACACTGATGTTGGAGATGGTCACGTACCCGGGGATGATGGTGTAGCCGAAGGCCGCAATCAGCCCGTACCAGGGCATGCCGAACACGCTGATGACGACCAGGGCGACCAGAATGAGCGAGTTGAACGAGCTGTAGTTGCTGCCCACGCTGTAGTGGAACAGGACTGCGAGCAGGGCACCCGACAGGCTGGCGAATGTCGCCGAGATGCAGAAGATCAGGACGCGCACCACGTTGGTGGTGGTGCCATGGGTCTCGAGCGCCGTGGGTGAGTCCGACAGGGCGACCAGCAAGCGGCCCATGCGGCCCCGCTGGATCCCGATCATCGCGGCCACGCTCACGAGGGCGATGACCAGCAGCACGTAGTAGAAGCCGGTGTCGGTGGCCATGTGCCAGGGCCCGATGCTGAAATCCGGACGTGGGGCCGCAATGCCCGAGGTGGTGGGGCCGAACATGAACGTCGTCGTGTAGAACATCTGCTCCAGCAGGATCCCGAACCCGAAGGTGGCCAGGGCCAGGAAGACCCCGGACAGTCGGATGGCGGGGATGGACACGATGGCGCCGACCGGGGCCGCGATGAGCGACGCCAGGACGAGCGCGACCAGCCACGGCAGGTGGTAGCTGTCGGTGAAGTGACCGAAGGCCGCAGCCCCCACCGCGGCGAACGCCAGGTGGCACAACGAGATCTGCCCCGCGCTCCGGACTAGCAGTCCGAGCGAGAGGAAGAGGATCACGTCGATGAGGGCGTTCGACCATATGGACAGGTTGGTGCCGACCAGGTTCGGCACGAAGGCAAGCACCAGGACCACCACGGCACCGAACACCAGCCTGACCCTCGTCGGTGCGTACCACGACCTCCGGACGGGCAGGCTGTGGACGACGCGGCGTTGGGCCAGCCGGGCCTTGGGGGTGATGACCAGGACCACGAAGAGCACGATGAAGGGCAGGCTGGCCGGGAACCCGCTCAACCAGCTGATCGACACGGCGTACTTCGTCGAGAGGGCCCCGGCCACGCCGATGAAGATGCCGCCCAGGAAGGTCAGCGGAAGGCTCGAGAAGTACCCGATGGCCGCGGCCCCGAAGGCCTGCACCACGAGCATGGTGATGACGAGGGCGTCCAGGTTGAGGGAGGGGGCGAGCAGCAGGCCGGCCATGGAGGCGAACACCATCCCGATGATCCAGGCCCAGCGCCGCACCCGGGCCGGGTTCTCACCGGTCATCGACACCAGATCGGGGTTGTCCACCACGCCGCGCATGGCGGCCCCCAGCCGCACGTGGCGGAAGAAGTAGAACAACGCGCCGCTGGCCAGCACCGAGATGATCACCACGATGATCTGGTCCCAGCTCACCTGGACCCCGCCGATGGGGATGGTCTCCTGCGGCAGGAACTGCGGGACCGTGCTGGAGCTGATGTTGCCGTACCAGAGCTGGCCGACGCCCAAGACCATCAGGAGGAGGCCCACTGTGGCGACGACCTTCAGGGTGTCCCCCACCGGCTCGAGGCTCCGAGCCAGGAGCTCCATGCCGAGGCCCTCGAGCGGCGCCAGCACGAACAGGCAGAGCGCCGCGGCGAGGGGCCACGCCATTCCGTGCTCGGTGTGGAGGAAGTAGAAGACGAAGACGGAGAGGGCGGCCAGCGATCCGTACGCGAAGTTGAAGATTCCCGACGTCTTGTAGGTCAGGACCAGACCGGTGGCCGCGAGTCCGTAGACCGAACCGGTGGCGATGCCGATGACGATGAACGGGAGAAAGTCCTGC
>PMPX01000340.1 GCA_003169235.1 Acidimicrobiaceae bacterium
AAGATGCCGCCGTCCTTGGCCACCAGCCAGTAGCCCTTGGCGTCAGCAGTGGGGACGATGCCCGTGATCGGCGAGTTCAGGTGTTTTCCGGCCATGGAGCCGTAGAACTGGGCGTCTCCGTACGTGAAGACACCCCCGTCAGATCCGACCAACCAATAGCCGCTGCCGTTGTTGATTTCTGCGACTCGGGTTGCCGAGGCCAAGCTGGTCGAGAGGGTGGTGGTGTGGCCGGACGGTCGAGCTTGGGTGACGACAAAGACCACTCCAACGATCGCTAGGGCGAGCCCAGCGGTGAGGAGTTTGCTTAGTCGCCTGAATTTGATGGGCACCGATTTCTCTCCTTTGATGGCACACAAAAGTGAGACCGTGTGGTTTGAGCGCTATACCGGCCACCGAGGAGGATGGCCGTCGATCATCGTCCGTGCTGGGTCAAGCGACCTCTGCTGGTCGATACCATCCAAAATCGAAATCGATCCTGCGAACAAGGCAGCCCCGCTGTGCTTCCATTGCCACCTGGACGGCACCAAGCGCTCCCCTTCCATCGACGGATTCCCACGAAACCTGAGAAGTGCCCACCACGAGGGATAGATGCCTTGCTCGGTTACCGCTTGAACCGCCATCAGGCAGAGCTCGCGGCACGCGGCGGCTGAAGACGTCTTCTTGAGCCTCACGGGGAAGGAGCTTCGGGATGACGCCCTTCTCGAAATCCACGTTGGACCACCGCAGTCCGCGGAGCTCACCCCGGCGGCAACCCGTCGTGGCCGCCACGACGAGCAGGGTGGCGAGTTCGGGGTCCTTCTCCTCGGCCTGCTCGATCAGGAGCTTGATCTCCTCTGGTGTCGGTGCATCCGGCTCGTGGCGCTCCATGGTCGGCGGCGAGGCCTGCGCCGCCGGGGAGCGCTCGAGGAGGCCCCACTTGACCGCCTGGTTCAGGGCGGCGGAGCACACCGCGTGGTACCGCCTCACGCTGGACGCCGACAGACCCCGCCGGCTCAGCCGGTCGTAGAAGACGTCGAGGTCCGACCCTTTGACCTTCTGGACGTCCTTCGAGCCCAGTTCCTCTGTAATGGCTTCAGCCAAACGGCGGTTCTCGACCAGCGTCTTGGGCGCGCGCACTCGGCGTTGGACCTCGCCATGCTCGTGATCGGAATAGTGGCCAGTATTCTCTTGTGTTCGATGTTCGTGCATCGACATCGACATCGGCAACGGGCACGTGCACAAGATGCGGGCGCGACGACATGATCGTGAAGACGGAATCATGAACGCTCCGCCAGTACCTGCAGCCCATGCGGTTTTGTCGCGAACTCCGGCTGACGCCGGCCGCGCCGGCGGACCCGGATGCAACTCATTCGCGGTTCGCCAACTCACGCGCGACTCATTCGAAGGTTCGCTTCGATGCTACCCACGAGGTTGCAGCTGCAGTCCGCTGGCAACCGGGAGTCCTACCTTCGGGGAACCTCCGGCAAGGACTGGAGTGGCGCCCGATGCAGCAGTCGGTCAACCAGTGCGCTGGCCGAGCCCTCCTCTTCGACCGCCTGGTGGATCACCCAGATGAGAGCTGGAAGGGCCCAGAAATCCCCGCAGATCCACAGGATCCCGGCCCCGATCTGTTGGTCGGCGAACGGTGAGAGCGACACGCCGGGGACGTGGTTGTACACGGAATACCACGACGACGAGGAGAAGATGCTCAGCGCCATGGCGAGGACGAACATGACGACGTTGGTCACCACGAGGGCACCGATCTTCCCCAACGCCGTGAGCTTGGGTTTGATCGGGTACGAAGGGATGATCTGCAGCCAGAAGAGGACGCCCGAGACGAAGAAGCTCGCGTGCATCAGCCAAATGTGGATGTTCTGATTGTTCTCGGCCGCGTCGAACGCCGCGGGTAGGTGCCAGACCACCATGACGACGTTGAACAGCACGACGGCAAACACACCGTTCGTCACGAAACGTCCGAGTGCCCGCAGCGGCCGGGCCCACGAACCGAAGAGGACGGATCGCCCGACCCTCCGCCGCACCTTGACGGGGAAAGCATGGACGAGCGGGAGCCACGGCGCCCCCGCCACGATGAGGATGGGAGCGAAGAACATGATCATGATGTGCTCGATCATGTGGGCGAAGAAGTAGTCGTCGGCCCAGTAGTCGATGGGAGAGACGACCGCCAGGAGGAGAACGGCGAGCCCGCCGTAGCAGTAGAACGAGCGCCGCCGGCGTTCGACGGTCCGAGCATGTCGTGACCGCCGGGCCAGGTGTGCCAAGCCTATTTCGTGCCAGACCACCACCACCGCCACGACGATCACGAAGGGATCGAACGACCACTGGGTCAGATAGCTCATGAGGTCGTCACGACCCTTCGCTCACGCCGAGCCGGGCGGTTCTGTTCTTGGTTCCAGCATCCGAACCGAGATCGACTCGGGACTACTCAAGACCCGGAGCTGGCCATGACCGAGGCCTCGACGGTCTGGATGTCGGGCGGTTGGATGGCCAGGGGTCCGCCCGCCACCGGCACCTGCCACACCATCGTCACATACGGCGTCGGATGCTGGACTGTGCCTGGGGCACACGGGACGGTGCCGGTGATTTGAAACGCAGTCGCGCCCGTTGCACTGGACGGACCGCACACGGCGGTGCGCTGATGCCACTGGACCAGCGGGCCGTAGGGCATCGGTGGTGTCGTGAGCGTGGTGGGCAGCACGTACATCGCGGCGGCGAGCTCCTGGGTCCCAGTCGGCGTCTGGGCATACACGAGTCCGTCGATCGAGGTGGGATCGAGCGTCCTCTTCGCCGCCGCGTTGGCGGCCACGATGGTCGGGTTCACGTAGTACACGACGGGGTAGTTCGTCGGCGAGACCGGGACGTACCCGGCCGCCACCGCCTGGGACGGGGTCGCATATCCGGCCACCGCCCGACTCGTCAGCTGCACGTACTGGGTGGCGTTGATCTGCTGGGAGAACGTGGGCTCCGAGGCACATCCTGTCGCAGCCATGTGGACGTCGGTGGGCCCGTTGGCCCCTTGGGCCAAGAGCTCCTGGGCGAAGGCCGTTGGTAGTGCGGGACCGGTGTAGTGACAGTTGGCCTTCGTCGTGTTCAGCCCTGCCGCCGCACTGGCATCGGCGCCGTTCATGTTCATGATCGCCCCGGGCCCGCCCATCGACATATTGGGGGTGTTCGTCACGTCCAAGCCTGACCTCGCCGAACCGTTGTTCCCCCTCGTACAGGTGGCCGTCGATGCTGTCTGTCCGCTTGAACCTGACGTTGCCGATCCCGACATCCCGGTCATGCCGGCCATGGCGGTGCCTGTCGATTCCTGGGCTGCGACCGGGTAGATGGCGCTCAGGAACAGGCCGGCCACCAGTGCGACCACGCCCCCCAGCACCAGTACCGGGTAGCGGAACAGCGCCGTCGAGAACGGGGACAGCCAGGTCGCCGGATCCGGCAGCACGGCCGGCGCCATGGCGAGGGCCAGGAGCACGATGAGCGGCCCCGAGTTGGGGTCGGTGCCCGAGCCGGTGAAGATGCCGCCGAGACCCTGACCACTGATCCAGAAGAAGGTAGCCAACAAGCCGCCGGCAGCAAGAAATGGAGTCGCACGCCGGAGGACGAGTGGCCCGAACCCGACGATCAGCGAGCCGATGGCCAGCAACCATGTGGTCCAGAGGCCGCCGCTCCCGAAGTGGCCACCAAAGTTGTTGAGAAAGTGTGCGTACGTGCTCGGCTCCCCGGCAGACATGCCCGTGATGGCGCTCGAGACGGACGTCGGGGTCCGGTTGTCGGGGAGCAGGAACAGGATTGCCGCTAGCGACCAATAGCCACACCAGACCAGTAAGGGCGTCGCTGCTCCGCCGATGCCCTGGGCCGCCGCCGAGGACGCGATGCCGACGATCGGTTCCGCCTCCCGGTCCTCTGCGGTGGGAGCTGTCCGCGGCCAGGCCATCAGGCCGATGAGCCCGTAGAGGAACACCGAACCCGGTGCGCCGGTGAGGGCGGAGGCCGATCCGGTGAAGATCTGGCCGAGGCCTTCCCCGAAGAACCAGACGCCGAAGGCCCAGAAGAACGACACCGCGAGAGCCGGACGTACGGTGCGCCGGAAGAGCAACCCAACGCCGATGGCCACCTGGATGAGGGCGAAGAAGGTGTTCCACACGGCGACGTGAGGTCCGACGAAATGGCCGACATTCGTGATGATCCACCGGATCACGTCGGGCTGGTTCTGGGCATTGTTCAGCAGATATGTCGTCGTGAAGCTGCTGCGGAACATGAACGGTTGAAACTGCAGACCGGCGTCGAGGAGCCAGAACAGACCCAGAATGATCTGGAGCGTCCGTTGTGTCCTGACCAAGGAAAAGGATCGACGGGGCGGATCGAGTGGTGGGCTCTGCTCGACTTCGACGGCGGTCACGGTGCACCCTCCA
>PMPX01000281.1 GCA_003169235.1 Acidimicrobiaceae bacterium
TGGCGGCCCTGGTGGTGCTGGGCCGACCGGTCGCGGCACCCCGCACGCTCACGCGGGCGCCGGTGGCCTCCTTCGCCTGGGTCGACCGGTTCGGCGGCGCGCCGCTGGGGGGCACCACCTGAGATCCGCCGCAACCGTGGTCAAATGGGCCATGGCACGCAACGTCCTGGGCGAGGAGCTCCAGCCCTGCAACCTCGACCCACTCACCGGCTTCTACCGCGACGGCTGCTGCAACACGGGGGCCGACGACCTGGGCGTGCACACCGTGTGCACCCGGGTGACCGCGGACTTCCTGGAGTTCTCGGCCTCCGTCGGCAACGACCTGTCGACCCCGCACCCCGAGTTCGGCTTCGCCGGCCTGCAGCCGGGTGACCAGTGGTGCCTGTGCGCCCCGCGCTGGCAGGAGGCCTTCGAGGCGGGCGTGGCACCTCCCGTCGTCCTGGCCTCCACGCACGCAGCCACCCTGGAGTGGGTGCAGCTGGGCGATCTGGTCGCCCACGCCATCTAGTCTCGTCGCCCCGGGTCCGCACGAATGGGAGGTCGCACCATGTCAGCAACGGTCGTCAGCGTCGATCGCGTCATCAGGGCCCCGGCGGCGTCGATCTTCGCCGTGGTGGCGGATGCCTCGCGCCACCCCGAGATCGACGGCTCGGGTGCCCTGGTCCGCCCGAAGGCAGGTACGCCCGAGCGGCTCGCCCTGGGCTCGACCTTCGGCATGTCGATGAAGATGGGCGTGCCCTACACCACGGTCAACACGGTGACTGAGTTCGAGCAGGACCGTCGCATCGCCTGGCAGACCGCGTTGCCGGGGGTGCTTGGCCATGTCGTCGGCGGGCGCATCTGGCGCTACGAGCTCGAGGAGGTCGACGGCGCCACCAAGGTGACCGAGTCGTGGGACATCTCCAAGGACAAGCAGGCCGTCTTCCTCAAGCACGGAAAGGTCGGCGCGCACACGGCCGGCACGATGTCCAAGACGCTCGAACGCCTGGCCCGGATCACCGAGTCACCGGACACCGAGCCACCGGCCGGCGAGGCTCAGGGCACCGGGTCGTGAACTGCGCATGACCGACGCATTCGACGCCGCCACCATGGACGCCGCCGCCATCGACGCCGCCTGGGAAGAGCGCATCCTGCCCACCCTGTGCGAGTACACCCGCATCCCGTGCCTCTCCCCCGCCTACGACCCCGACTGGTCCGAGCGGGGCGCCATCACCGGGGCCGCCGAGCTCCTGCTGGCGTGGGTACGCGACCAGGACGCCGCGTTGCAGGCCGAGATCGTCACGCTCCCGGGCCGCACGCCGGTCCTGCTCGTCGACAACGGCGGCTCGGGCGACCCGATCGTCGTGTACGGCCACATGGACAAGCAGCCGCCGCTCGGCGAGTGGCGCAGCGGGCTCGGTCCCTACGAGCCCGTGCGCGAGGGCGACGTCCTCTACGGCCGCGGCACGGCCGACGACGGCTACTCGGTGTTCGCCGCCGTGACGGGCCTGCTGGCGGCGGGCGGCGGCCACGGCCGTGTCCTGATCCTGATCGAGGCGAGCGAGGAGAGCGGCAGCCCCGACCTGGCGGCCCATCTGGAGAACCTGAAGGACCGCATCGGCACGCCCCGGCTCGTCATCTGCCTGGACTCGGGCGGCCTCAGCTACGACCGCCTGTGGCTCACGACGTCGCTGCGGGGGGTCCTCGTGGCCGATGTCCGGGTCGACGTGCTCACCGAGGGCATCCACAGCGGCCAGGGCGGCGGGGTGGTGCCGTCGTCCTTCCGGATCCTGCGCCGCATGCTGTCGAACATCGAGGACGAGGCGACCGGCCGCATCGTCCTGCCCGAGCTCCTGGGGGCGGGCATCCCCGCCTCCCACCGGGCCAACATCGAGGCGCTGGCCGAGGAATTCCCCGAGAGCGCCGCGCCGGTGGTCGAGGGACTGCACCTGCTCACGCCGGACCCGGTCGACCGCCTGGTCGCCCGCACCTGGGGCGCCGCGCTCGAGGTCACCGGGGCCGACGGCCTGCCCAAGCCCCGGGACGGCGGCAACGTGCTGCGCCCGTCGACCACGCTGAAGCTCTCCCTGCGGCTCCCGCCCGACGTCGACGCCCAGGCGGCGTCGGACGCGCTCATCTCGGCCATCCGCACCGACGAGGGCGCGCACGTGACGATCGACCTGGAGGCGGCCGGCCAGGGCTGGATCGCGCCACCCCTGGACCCCGCCACGGCCGCCACCCTCTCGGCCGTCTCGCGGGAGCGCTTCGGGCGCGACTTCGCCTCGGTCGGCGAGGGCGGCTCCATCCCGTTCCTGCCCGACCTGCAGAAGGGATTCCCGGGCACGCCGTTCGTGGCCACCGGGGTCCTCGGCCCGCACTCGAACGCGCACGGGCCCAACGAGGCGCTGCACATCCCGATGGCCAAGGCCGTCACGCAGGCCGTGGCGGCCCTGCTCGGCTCGGCGGGCTGACCGTGCCGGCGCCGGCAACCCGGGGCGCCGGCACGAATGGCGCGGTCGGCCCGTAGGGTCCAGGGTCGTGACCGACACCGCCGACTTCTGGTTCGACCCCCTGTGCCCCTGGGCCTGGATCACCTCGCGCTGGATGCTCGAGGTCGAGCAGGTGCGCCCCATTGCCACGCACTGGCATGTCATGTCGCTCGCCCTCCTCAACGAGGGGCGGGACGATCTCCCGGAGGGCTACAAGGAGCTGCTGGCCCGGGCCAAGGGACCGGTGCGCGTCTGCATCGCGGCCGAGCAGGCCAAGGGGCCCGACATCCTCCTCCCGCTCTACACGGCCCTGGGCACCCGGCGGCACGTGGAGGGGCGCGGGAACGCGGACGGTGAGGCCGAGGCCGTCATCGCCGAGGCCCTGGCCGAGGTCGGGCTCCCCCCGTCGCTGGCCGAGGCGGCCTCCTCGACCGAGTACGACGAGGCCCTGGCCGCATCCCACCACGCCGGGATGGACCCGGTCGGCGACGACGTGGGCACGCCCGTGATCCACTACAACGGCACGGCCATCTTCGGCCCCGTCGTGACCCCCGCCCCCAAGGGCGAGGCGGCGGGGCGCCTGTGGGACGGCGTGCTGCTCTGCACCGGCACGGACGGCTTCTTCGAGCTCAAGCGCACCCGGGACCGGGCGCCGAGCTTCGACTGACGGGGTCGCCCCCGTCGCTCACTGCGAGGCGAGGATCGCCGCCACCTCCGCGACCGGGTCGCGCACGACGGGGCCGGTCGCGGTGACCTCGGCCCGGACGATCGTGCCGTTGAAGGCGAAGGGCGCCTCGTAGTCCCCGCCCACCGCGGGCCCCCACTCGTAGCCACAGGTGAGCCCGATCATCAGCTCGTTGAAGGCCACGGGGGTGAAGCGCTTCACCTCCCCGCTGCCCACCACGGTGCCGTCCTGGACCAGGGTGGCCAGGCCGCCGAGGAAGTCGTCCTTCTCGAAGCGGAAGACCACCTCGTGGCGGCCCGGGCCGAGCTCCTTCTCGGCCACCACCTCGTAGAGCCGCTGCCCGTGCAGGTTGTGGACGTAGCGCAGGCGGCCCCCGATCACGTGGAGGGACCAGCCGCCCAGGGCGCACCCGAGGGCCAGCAACGTGCCCGACGGCTCCACGCCGTCCGGCACCTCGATCGTGAGCGCCATGTCGTGGGAACGGTTGCGCGTGTCGACCGCCACCCACTCGGGCACCGGCGCCCCGCCCTGGAAGTAGCGGTAGGTCGCCTGGAGCCGGCGGTGGTCGTGCTTGTGGGCGATGACCTCGAGCACCCGGTTGTCGAGCGGGAGCACGTCGTTGCGCCGGGCCTCCTCCCACCACAGGGCGACCAGCTCGGCGACCTTCTCCGGGAACTCGGCGGCGCGGTCACGCGACTCCGAGGCGTCCTCGGCCACGTGGTACAGCTCCCACACGTCGTCGTCCCAGGGTGCGTTGGCCCGTAGCCCGTCGTCGTAGATGGGGCCGACCGGGTGATAGGTCACCGCCTTCCACCTGTCGTGGTAGATGGCGCGCGAGCCGAGCATCTCGAAGTGCTGCGTGTGGTGCCGGCCGACCTCGTCCTCCCCTCCTCGGCCCAACAGGTAGGCGAAGCTGGTGCCGTCGA
>PMPX01000311.1 GCA_003169235.1 Acidimicrobiaceae bacterium
TACAACGTCTTCGCCAAGGACATCTGGAGCGAGGGCACCAGGTATCCGATCCTCAAGATCCTCGACGCCGGCGTGGAGCGCCGGGACGTCGTCCTGATGATGCGGGCCAACAACCGGCTGGCCGGTTTCGTCGGCGATCTCCGTTCGCAGGTCGGTGCAGCCCAGCTCGGGGCCGAACGTCTGAAGTCGGTCATCGACGACTACGGGGCCGACGTGGTGCGCGCGGCCGTGGACTGGTCCATCGCCGACGCCCGCCGGCGCTTCTCCCAGGAGATCGCCGCCTGGCCCGATGGGACCTACGAAGCGGACGTGTACTTCGACGCCGACCCCGCCGGGAACCGTGACATCCACGTCCACGTGGCCGTGACCGTCGACCGGGACCGGCTGATCATCGACTTCGCGGGCTCCGACAGCCGTCCCGAGATCCAGGCCTGGTCGACGTTCGGGAACACCCGGGGCAATGCGATCGCCCAGCTGGCGAGCATGGTCGACGCCAGCATCCCCAAGAACGAGGGGTTCTTCGACTGCATGGAGCTGCGGGTCCCGGAGGGCTCGTGCCTGAACCCCACGGAGGGGAAGCCGGTCTCGAGTGGCACCCACCACCCTGGGGTCGAGGTCAGCGACGCCATCGCCCTGGCCATGAGCCAGATCATCCCGGATCGGTGCGCCCCGCAGAGCTACAAGTACGGGAGCCCGCGCCAAATGTGGGGCGACGAGGACCCGCGCACCGGGCAGTCCTTCTTCGACCACGGCGGCGAGGTCAATGCCGGATGGGTGAACGCGGTGCGGGGACAGGACGCCTGGGGAGCCCTGGCCGCGGCGAGCGGCAACCTGATCAAGGCCAGCGCGGAAATCAACGAGCATCTCTTCCCGCACATCCTCCGGGGCCGGAACTACATCACGGACTCCGGAGGCCCGGGTCAGTGGCGCGGCGGGTGCGGGAGCAACTTCGTCAAGGAGGTCCGCACGCCCACCTATGTCAACCAGTACGTGGTGAACCAGCGTCACATCCACCCCGGCATCGCGGGCGGCCACCATGGCTCCCCGGACCATTGCATGGTGGGCGACACGGTGGTGGACCCCTCCGTCGCCAACCAGCTCCTGCAGACCGGTGAGCAGCTGGTGTACCGCTTCGGCGGAGGGGGGGGATGGGGCGATCCGCTGGACCGGGATCCTGCCGCGGTGCTCGACGACGTCTGGGACGAGTACGTGTCGGTCGAAGGAGCGTTCCGGGACTACGGGGTCGTCGTGACGGGCTCGTTGGAGGAGATGACGCTCGCGGTCGACCAGGATGCGACGAAGCTCGAGAGGGAGTCCAGGCGATGAGCTACCGGATCGGCATCGACGTCGGTGGCACCTTCACCGACTGCGTGCTGCGACGCCCGGACGGCAGCCAGGTGCTCGAGAAGGCCCCCACCACACCGCAGGACCAGAGTGACGGCGTGCTCGCCGGCCTGGCCCAGCTCGCCGCGGCCGAGGATCTCGAACTGGCGGAGCTCCTGGCCCAGACCCGCACCATCGTGCACGGGACGACCACCGGCGACAACGCGCTGATCCAGATGAAGGGCGCTCCGACGGGCCTCCTCGTGACCGAGGGATTCCGTGACGAGATCGAATTCCGCCGGTGCTTCAAAGAGGACATCTGGGACCCGGCCGCACCGCCGCCCACTCCGATCGCCCGCCGCCGTGTGCGGCTCGAGATCGCCCAGCGCATGACGGCCGAGGGAGAGGTCGAGACGCCGCTGGACGAGGAGGGCGTGCGCAAGGCCACCGCACGCCTGCGCGCCTTCGGGGTCACGTCGATCGCGGTCTGCTTCCTCCACTCCTTCCTCAACCCGGCGCACGAGCTGCGAGCCCGAGAGATCATCCTCGACGAGTACCCGGACGTCGAGATGGTGTCCCTCTCGCACGAGATACTGCCCAAGCCCCCGGAATTCGAGAGAACGTCGACGACCCTGGTCAATGCGTTCGTCGGACCGCCCATCGCGCGCTACCTGGAGCGGCTGACCGACCGGCTCGCCGCCGCCGGGTTCACGCACGAGCTGCTGGTGGCCACGTCGGCCGGTGGGGTGGCCACCGCGAGCGCCGCAGCCAGGCGGGCCGTGGCCACGATCGGCTCCGGGCCGACGGGTGGCGTGATCGCGGCCGCTCGGGCGGGGCTCGATGCCGGTCTCGGTGACGTGGTCAGTGTGGACATGGGAGGCACGAGCTACGACCTGTGCCTCATCCGGAATGGTCGTCCCGAGATCAAGATGGATTGGAATTGGCGGCACCGCTACTGCATCGGCATCCCCATGGTCGACATCCCGTCGGTCGGAGCCGGGGGAGGGTCGATCGCCTGGGAGGATGCAGGCGTCCTCCATGTAGGGCCACAGTCGGCCGGGTCAGAACCGGGGCCCGTGAGCTACGGCCGGGGCGGGACGGAACCCACCGTGACCGACGCCGACCTGGTGCTGGGCCGGCTCGACACGGAACGGTTCGCCAGTGGACGGATGCAGCTGAATCGTGCGGCGGCCACCGCGGCGCTGGCCCGCCTGGGCTCCAAGCTCGGCCTCGACGCCGAGGAGACCGCCGCCGCCACCGTCAGGCTCGTGGACGCCCACATGACCGACGCCATCCGCCGGGTGCTCTCGCTCGCCGGGGCGGATCCGCGCCGGCTCGATCTCGTCGCCTTCGGTGGCATGGGAGGAGTGCACGCCACGACGCAGGCGGCAGCACTCGGGATGCGCCGGGTGCTCGTGCCCAGTGCCGCTCCCGGCCTGTCCGCCCTCGGCCTCCTCACGGCGGACCACGTCATCGACGACTCCAGGGGCTACATCGTCCCCTGGCGGGAGGCGGACACGGACACGCTGGACCGCCTGGCCCGGGAGCTGGAGGACAAGGCGCTCGGCGAGCTCGGCAACGCAGGGGTTCCCGCCGAGCGGATCCGGCTCGAGTGGTCGATCCTCCTCGTCTACCCCGGGCAGACCTTCGACGCCGCCATCCCGGTCGATGCGCCGACCCAGGTGGGCGCGGCGGTCGCCGAGTTCCACCGTCGCAACGAGGAGGCCCGTCTCATCGAGGCCCGGGCCCAGGAGCCCATTGTGCGCGGCATCCGCCTGACGGCCATAGGAGAGGTGGACAAGATCGCCCCGCTGACCCTGGAGCCGGGAGTGACCCCCGCACCGCTCGGACATCGCGACATGTGGGCCGGCGACGGGTGGCAGCGGGACGCCCCCTACTACGACGTCTCGACCATGGGGCCGGGCACGTCGATCGAAGGGCCGGCTGCGGTGCAGAGCCCGTTCACGACCGTGATCCTGCGCCCGGGCGACACGGCCCGGGTCACCGATGGTGGTGATCTGCTGATCGGCATCGTGGCCGGCGCATGAAGTTCGGCATTGCCTTTGCCAATATCGGGCCCTTCGTCGAGCCCGGCGAGGCCGTCGCGCTCGCCGTGGCGGCCGAGGCCGCCGGGTTCGAGTCGATCTGGACGGTCGACCACGTGGTGGTGCCGGCCGGGTACCGGTCCGAGTACCCCTACGACCCCTCGGGGAAGCTTCCCTCGGGTGAGGCCACGGTGTTCCCCGACCCGCTGATCTGGCTGTCGTACGTAGCGGCAAGGACGTCGACCCTGCGCCTGGGCACCGGAATCCTGATCGTGCCGCAGCGCAACCCGCTCGTGCTGGCCAAGGAGCTGGCCACCCTCGACCACCTCTCGGGCGGGCGGATGATCCTCGGCGCCGGCATCGGGTGGCTGGAGGAGGAGTTCACAGCGCTGGGGATCCCCTTCGCCGGGCGTGGGTCGCGCACCGAGGAGGCCATCGCCGCCATGCGGGCCCTGTGGTCGCAGGAGCAGGCGAGCTACGCAGGCACCACGACGGCATTTCGCGACTGCTTCCTGCGACCGCAGCCCCGGGGCGGAACCATTCCGGTGCACATCGGAGGCCACAGTGAGGCTGCGGCGCAACGAGCGGGCCGGATGGGCGACGGGTTCTTCCCGCTCGGCGTCGCCGGCGACGACATGGTCTCCTTGCTGGACGTCATGAGACGGAGCGCCGAGGAGGCCGGTAGGGACCCGGCGACGATCGAGGTCACCGTGTCCTGCGCCGTCACCTCGGGTCAGGAGGTGCTCGCCGCTGTGGCGGAACTGGCGCAGCTCGGTGTCAGCCGCGTGATCGTTCCGGCCGTCATGTTCCGAAAGGACCTCGCCGGGTCCCTGGCGCGCTACGGCGCGGACGTGATCGGCCGAGCCTGACCTCTCTGCCACGACCATCGGAACCGACGCCCGGGAGGGCCGCATGAGCGATTCGATCGATCCGTTCCACATTGCGCTCGGTGACGCCGTCCTCGAGGACCTGCGCGCCCGACTGGAGCGGACCCGCTTTCCGGACCAGATCGACGGAACCGGTTGGGAGTACGGCATTCCGATCGACTACCTGCGTGAGCTGGTCGAGTACTGGCACGGCACCTACGACTGGCGCGCGCAGGAGGCGAGGCTGAACTCGTTCAGCCAGTTCACGACTCAGATCGACGGGCAGACGATCCACTTCGTCCACGCCCGATCGGCTCACCCGGATGCCGTCCCGTTGCTCCTCACCCATGGCTGGCCCGGTTCCATCGTCGAGTTCCTCGATGTGATCCCCCGGCTGACGGACCCGGAGTCCTTCGGGGGCGATGCGGCGGATGCCTTCCACGTGGTCGCGCCGTCGCTGCCCGGCTACGGGTTCTCCGAACCCCCGCGCACGCCGGGCTGGGACGAGCTCCGCATCTCGAACGCCTTCATCACGCTGATGAGCCGGCTCGGCTACACGAGGTACGTCGCGCAGGGTGGCGACTGGGGCGCGCAGGTGACGACCAGGGTCGGAGCGCTCGATCCGGAGCACTGCGTCGCCATCCACGTCAACATGGCGCTCGGTGCGCCACCCGACAGCGCGTCTCCGCTCACCGAAGAGGAGCAGTCCGATCTGGCCGCGACGGGGCGCTTCGTGAAGGAGGAGTCGGGCTACGCCAACGAGCAGGGCACCAAGCCGCAGACCGTCGGCGTCGCGCTCAACGACTCGCCGGCCGGACTGCTGGCGTGGATCGTGGAGAAGTTCCGCACCTGGAGCGACTGCGACGGACACCCCGAGAACTGCTTCACCCGGGAGCAGATGCTCACGAATGTCATGCTCTACTGGGCGACCCAGACGAGCGCGTCCTCTGCCCGTCTGTACTGGGAGAGCAGGCACTCCGGCTCATCGGCGCCGCCGCTCCCGTTCGTCCACGTCCCGACCGGCGTCGCCCGCTATCCCAAGGAGATCCTGCGCTGGCCGCGCTCGTGGGTCGAACGCCAGTACAACGTGGTGCACTGGGCGGTCTTGGCGCGTGGTGGTCACTTCGCCGCCATGGAGCAACCCGACCTGTTCGTCGAAGATCTCCGCTCGTTCGTCCGCACGGTGCGCTGACGGCACCGGTTCGGCTCAGGCGAGCTCGGGCCGCTCTCCCGGAAGCTCCTGGAGCTGAAGCTGTGTCCCGTCCCGACGAATCAACGACCCGTTGACGAGGACGTGTCGCATCCCGACCGGGTGCTCGGCGGTCAGCCGCTCGCCGTCGGCGGGAAGGTCCCGCACGCGCTCCTGCGGGCCCGGGGCGACGGTGGTGGGGTCGAAGACCGTCACGTCGGCGAAATTGCCCTCGCGCAGGTAGCCGCGCTTCGTGAAGCCGAACATGTCCGCCGGCTCCCCGGTCAGCTTCCGTATGGCGCGTTCGAGGGGCATGACCCCACGCTCGCGCACCCAGTTGCCGAGGAGGTCGGTGGGAAGGGGCGCATCGCAGAGCTGGTCGACGTGCGCGCCCGCATCCGTGAGGCCCAACACGACATGTTCCTCCGTGAGCAGCCGGGCCACGGCTCCGGGGTCGTCGTTGGCGATGTAGGCGCGAAAGCGCGTCCCGAGGTCCTCGGCGAGCGAGAGGTCGCACATGACGTCGAACGGCGTGCAGTCCCGTTCACGGGCGATGTCGGTCACCCGCCGGCCCACCAACTCGGGGAACCGCTCCGTTTCCGAGACCTCGTAGGTCTCCCAGCGGGGTTTCATGCCGGTCGCATTGGTCTCGAGATCGTCGAATGCCCGCGCCCGCCACTCTCGGTCTCGGTAGGCGGCCTTGCGCACGTCGCGGCCGACCTTCATGAGCTCGGCGAAGACCTCCCCCACGTTGAGGTTGTACGCGTCGGCGAGAGTGAACTGCATGGTGAGGGGGCGTGGCGTGACCTGGGGCCAGACGTTCGCCCCACGGGACAGAGCCTCCTCGTGCAGCTTGACCACGTCGAGATGCTTCCCACTCGACAGCTGGAACAGCGGGCAGGTGAAGGGCCGGCCGACGCGTTGCTGCCAGGTGAAGATGTCGGGATACTCGCACTGCCATCCGGGTGTGGCGAGGACGACACCCTTCCCGGCCTTCCCGGCGGCCATGAAGAGAGCTTCGACCTCGTCCATCTCGGCAAACCGGCTCGGGACAGGTTTGCCGTCGGCACCGCGGTGCGCGAACGAGAAGCTCGTCGAGAACCCTGCGGCCCCGGCGGCGATCCCCTCACCCACGAGCTCGCACATGCGGTCGATCTCCTGGGGGGTGGCGGCGCGCTCGTAGGCCGCATCGCCCATGACGAAGAGCCGGACGGCGGTGTGCCCGATGTAGGCGGTGAAGTTCAGGGTCGTCCCCCGACGCCGCACCTCATTGAGGTACTCCGGGAAGGTCTCGAAGTCCCAGGCGATGCCCGCCGTGAGGGAGTCGGCATCCATGCCCTCGACGTTCTCCAGCGTGCGCACGATCACGTCGTGGTGCTCCGGCCGGCACGGGGCGATGGAGAACCCGCAGTTGCCCGCTACCACGGTCGTGACTCCGTGGTACGACGAAGGCTTCAGCTCCCGATCCCAGAAGACCTGGGCGTCGAAGTGGGTGTGGATGTCGATGAAGCCCGGAGCGACCGCACACCCCGACGCATCCAATTCCAGTGTCCCGTCGAGGTTCTGGCCGATGGCCTTGACCACGTTCCCGGTGATCGCCACGTCGGCGACCCGCCCGGGCGTGCCCCTCCCGTCGAAGACCGTCCCCCCACGGATCACCACATCAGCCGACATCCCCTGGCTCCCTCTCCTACGTCAACCGGTAGCGGATCGGCAGGTGCTTGACTGCACCGTTCACGGACGAGTTCAGTCGTTCAACCGGGCCCGATTGCTCGAACCACTCCATCCGGTCGATCAGCAGCCCGAACATCGCCTGGAGCTCGGCGCGAGCGACGTGGGCGCCCATGCAGAGATGTGGGCCGAACCCGAACACGAGCTGCTGCACCGGCGGGCGGTCGATCCGGAACTCGAACGGGTCCTCGAACACGTCCTCGTCACGGTTCGCCGACGCCCAGTAGAGGGCGACCTTGTCGCCGGCGTGGATCTGCTGCCCGTGCAGCTCGCAGTCCTCGGTCGCGGTTCGGGAGAAGTAGCTGATCGGCGTGACCCAGCGAAGGATCTCCTCGACGGCGTCGGGGAGGATCTCGGGTTTCGTCCGCAACTTCTCCCACTGGTCGGGGAACTCGCAGAAGGCCTGCATGCCGCCGGCGATCGCGTCACGGGTCGTCTGGTTCCCGGCCTCGACCAGCAGCTCGCAGTACGAGACGAGCTGCGCCCTGGTCAAGGGCGCGCCGTCGATCTCGCTCTGCACGAGCATGGTGACCAGGTCGTCCTGCGGATCCTGGCGGCGCTCCTCGATCATCTGCTTGAAGTAGCGGTGGAGCTCCCCGCGGGCGCGCATGGAGGTCTGATCAGGAGTCTCGCCGGGGCGCCGGTACTCGGGGTCGTCCTTGCCGATGATCTCGTTGGTCCAGCGGAAGTGGCGCTCCCAGTCGGAGCGCGGCACGCCGAGGACCCAGGAGATCACGGCGACCGGGAACGGTGCCGCGAAGGTGTCGACGAAGTCGCACTCTCCGACGTCGCCGTGGGTCGTCGCGAGGTCGACCACCCCGGCCGCGATCCGCTCGATCTCCTCGGTGCGCGAACGCACGGCGCTCTTCAGGAATTTCTTGTTCACGACCTGGCGCATGGGGCCGTGCCGCGGGGGGTCGAGATAGACGATCATCTCGGGCACCGCCTCCATCCCGCTGAGGTCCGTGTCCAGTGTGATCCCACCGGCGCTCGAGAAGAGCTGGGGCTGCGAGGCCACCTTCATGATGTCGGCGTGCTTCGTGACCGCCCAGAACGGTGGGTAACCGGGAGGCTCTATGTATGCCACCGGCGCCTCGGCGCGCAGCCGCGCCCACACCTGCTGGGGATACCCGCGCTCTGCGAAGCGCACGGGGTCGACGAGGTCGAGCGGGTCGATGTCGAGGCTCACGTCAGTCGAAGGCGATGACGCCACGGAGGTTCACCCCGTCGAGCATGTCCTGATAGCCCTGGTTGATCTGGTCGAGCCGGTACGTCCGGGTGATCAACTCGTCCAACTTGAGCTGTCCGTTCTTGTAGAGGGCCAGCAGGTTGGGGATGTCGAACCGCGGATTGGCGTCGCCGAAGACCACGCCCTTGATCTCCTTCTGGTACATCGCCAGCTCGAAGAGGTTGACGCTGCTCTCGGTCTGTTGCTGCGGTGCCACACCCGTGACCACGCACGTCCCGCCCTTGCCCGTCAGGGTGAGGGCGTCCGACATGAGATGCCCGTACATGACGCTGGGCACGAGGATCACGGCATCGGCCATCTGTCCGCGCGTCAGCTCCGTCACGATGGGCAGAGCCTCCTCCATCGATGCGGCCGTGTGGGTGGCGCCGAAGTCGAGGGCCGCCTTCTGCTTGAACTCCACGGGGTCCACGGCGACGATGTTCCTCGCCCCCACCATTTTGGCGCCCTGCACCGCGTTGATGCCGACACCACCGACGCCGACGACGACGACGGTGTCGCCCGGCTTGACCTCGGCCCGGTACACCGCCGAACCCCAGCCGGTCGTCACCCCGCACGACACCAGGGCAACGACACCCAACGGCACGTCGGGGTCCACCGGCACCAGTGATGCCTCGTGGGCGACGCTGTGCTCCGCAAAGGTCCCGAGCTTGGCCATCACGTTGAGATCCTGGCCGCCGAGGTGGTAGCGAGCCGTACCGTCGGAGATCTGACCCGGTGCAAAGGTCGCGGCGCCGAGGTCACAGAGGTTCGAGTGCCCGGTGATGCACATCTTGCAGCGGCCGCAGATCGGGAAGAAGCTCGCCGCGACATGGTCACCGGGCTGGACGCTGTCGACGTCGGGACCGACCTCGAGGACGACACCCCCACCCTCGTGACCGCCCACCATGGGGAAGAGCGCCGGCCTCGGCGGCGCGTCCTCCGCGGGCGGCGCTGAGCCCATGTCGCTGGCCCTTAGGTGCTCGTCGGAATGGCACAGCCCGGCGGCGGCCCATTTGACCAGGACCTCGTGGCTCTTGGGCGGATCGAGGTCGATCTCCTCGATCCTCCAGTCCTCCCCGCGACCCCAGAGCACGGCTGCATGCGTCTTCATCCGTCCACACCCCTTGCGCAGTCGACGGCGACCCTCGGGTCGCCCCCGGAACATTTCACCACGGCCGCTTCTCTGTGGCGTTTTGCCGAATATAGCCTTAATGTCAGAGTATGACACCAAATCCCGCGCGGCGCCCCGTCGGACGTCCCGGCTGCCGCCCGCGGGATCGCACGTCGCCGGAGCAGGCACGGGGCTGTGAAGGGTGGGGAGCAGAATGGACGCCGTGAGCGCCTCCACCGATCCGGAGCTGACCGAACCGCTCCAACCACGGCGGCCCTACAACGGGGCGCTCCGCCGTGAGAGGGCCGCCGAAACGCGGGAGCGGATCATCACCGCCGGCGCCGAGTTGCTGCACGAGTCGTCCATCCGTGATTGGCAGGCATTGACGATCCGCGCCGTCGCGGAGCGGGCGGGAGTCAACGAGCGGACGGTCTACCGGTACTTCGGGAACGAGCGCGGGCTGCGCGATGCGGTGATCCACCGCCACGAGGAGGAGGCCGGGATCGACCTGGCGGGGATGCAGCTCGACGACATCGCCGACATCGCGGCGCGCATCTTCGAGCATGTGTCGTCGTTTCCCCTGGAGCCGCGGCCGCTCCTCGACCCGACGCTGGCCGAAGCGAACCAGCGGCAGCGCGATGCGCTGCTCGGTGCCATCGCCGCCCGAACCGAGCGATGGTCCGAAGAGGACCGTGAGGTCGTGGCTGCCATGTTCGACGTGCTCTGGAGCGTCGCGTCGTACGAGCGCCTGGTGGCCGACTGGCGGATCGATTCCGAGCGCGCCATTCGCGGCATCACCTGGGTCATCGAGCTGGTCGAAGAGGCAGTCCGGAGTGGACGCGGGCCCTCATGACCGGCCGCAGTGGCTCCGGGCGCCGGAGGTTGGTCGGCAAAGTTGGCCTCGCGGAATGGATGCCGTGACCAACTCGCCGAAGGCCCTGTCAGGCGGAGCCGGCGTTCTCGCTGCCGGCCGGTGCGGCGGTCATCCGGCGGACGGGTCGTCCCGCCACGGTCCCGCCGTCCACCGGCACGGTGATGCCCGTGATCTGGGCCGATCGGTCGCTCGCCAGGAAGAGCACGGCCTCGGCGACGTCCTGCGTCGTCCCCCGGCGCTGCAGGGGCTGGTCGACCTCAATGGTGGGGCCGAGGTCATAGTTGGTGATCCCCGTCGCGATGTGCCCGGGGGCGATGCAATTCACCCGGATGCCGTACTCGGCCACATCCGTGGCGACCATCCGGCTGAACTGGGCGATGGCCGCCTTGGACGTGCGATAGGAGATCGGGGGGCCGCCTCCGGTGAGACCCCCGATGGAGGAGGTGTTGATGATGGAGCCGCCTCCGTGCTCCGCCATGTGCCGACCGGCGCGTTGGGTGCCGATGATCACTCCGAACAAGTTGACGGCCATCACGCGGTCGTAGTCGCGGAGGTCGTCGCGCAAGAACCGGCGGAAGGAGCTGGAGATGCCGGCGTTGTTGCACATGACGTGAAGACCGCCGAATCTGTGTACGGCGAAATCGACCAGCGCCTGGACCTCGTCTGCGTCCGAGACGTCGGTTCGCTTGAAGGCCACGGCGTCGCCCAGTCCGCCTGCGAGTGCCTCGCCCTCATCCGCAGAGACATCGGCGACGACGACCCTCGCTCCTTCCCGGGCGAACAGCTCCACGGTCGCACGGCCGATGCCGCTGGCTCCACCCGTGACGATCGCAACCTTCCCGGCGAGCTCTTGCCCCATCTCCCGCGGCTCCTTTCGACCCGTCTCCGGCACCGAGAAACGAGCTCCGTGCCTCTCGTAGCACCGTCTCCTTGGAGCCCGGCGCGGCACCGGAACATACCCCGCGCGGGATGCCTCCGACGCCACGCCCACGGCGCCCACGTTGTCTGCACACCTATCAGAGCGGCGCACGCGCCCTTCACGACCGAGGAGCACCGTTGAGCGACGACCCGTTCGATTCCATCGATTTCTTCCGCACCAAGGACCTCTACGAGGATCCGTACCCCTACTTCGACTCCCTGCGTGGGAGATGCCCGGTCACCAAGGAGCCGTACCGCGACGTCTACATGGTCACCGGCTACGACGAGGCGATCGCCGTCTATCACGACCAGGCGACGTTCTCGAACTGCATCTCGGCGATCGGCCCATTCGCGAGGTTCCCCGTTCCCCTCGAAGGCGACGACGTCACCGAGATCATCGAGACCTACCGGGACACGCTCCCGTTCGGCGACCAGCTCCCGACCTACGATCCCCCGAAGCACACGGCGCACCGGGGTCTCCTCATGCGATTGATCACCCCCAAGCGACTGAAGGAGAACGAGGAGTCTCTCCGGCGGCTCGCCGATGCACAGATCGACCGGTTCCACGACCGGGGCGAGTGCGAGTTCGTCAGCGAGTACGCGGGTCCCTATACCCTGCTCGTGATCGCCGACCTCCTCGGGGTGCCCGAGGAAGATCACGAGGAGTTCCTGGACAAGCTCATGCACCACGACTCACTCGAGATGACGCACAAGCCGCTGGAGTACCTCTATGCCCAATTCACGACCTACATCGAGGACCGACGGCGCGAGCCACGCGACGACGTCATGACCGGCTTGGCCACGGCCACCTTTCCGGACGGCACACTGCCTC
Source organism: Acidimicrobiaceae bacterium (assembly GCA_003169235.1). Lineage (GTDB taxonomy): Bacteria > Actinomycetota > Acidimicrobiia > Acidimicrobiales > RAAP-2 > Bog-473. The sequence goes on from PMPX01000311.1 coordinate 12,118, forward strand.
CCGTCGACGACGTCATGCGCATCGCCTCCAACCTGTTCGCGGCCGGACAGGAGACGACGGCACGGCTGCTCAGCACGTCGCTGCAGATCCTCGGCGACCGCCCCGAGCTGCAGCAGCAGCTTCGGGACGACCGCAGCCTGATCGCGCCGTTCCTCGAGGAGGCGTTGCGACTCGAGAGCCCGATCAAGGGCACCTTTCGGCTCTCCCGGGTGCCGACCACGGTCGAGGACACCAAGATCCCGGCGGGGAGCACGGTCATGGTGCTGCCGAGCGCCGCCAACCGCGATCCCCGGGAGTTCGAGGACCCCGGCACGCTTCGGCTCGACCGGGAGAACGGTCGCCAGCACATTGCGTTCGGGCACGGCATTCACACCTGTGCCGGTGCGCCGTTGGCCCGCGCCGAAGCGAACGTGTCGCTCCAGCGCCTGCTGGACCGGATGGACGACATCCGGATCTCGGAGTCCCATCACGGTCCGTCGGGCGACCGCCACTGGGACTACACACCCACGTGGATGCTCCGTGGCCTGGACCGGCTGTACCTCGAGTTCACCCCGGTCTGAGCGACGCGACGACCACACCAATCGGAGGACGCCAATGGCCACGTACAACCACACCGGGCAGGTCGTCACGGACCTCGAGCGGTCGAAGCGCTTCTACCAGGAGGTGTTCGGCTTCAAGCTCTGGTACGAGATCTCCCCGCCCGACCAGCCCACCGCGAAGCTCACCGGCCTCACGCCGCCGCTCGGGGTCACGGCCTCCTATCTGACACTGGACGGTTTCGTGCTCGAGCTGATGCAGTACTCCGCACCCGGCGCGACGGCGCCGTACCGGGCCCGCACGATGAACGAGCCGGGGCTGACCCACCTTTCCATCTCCGTCGACGACGCCCGGGCCGCGGCCGAGCGGGCTGCCGAGTGCGGCGGGGAGATCATCGAGGACAGCGACGTCGGCGTGGCCCTGTTCGTGCGGGACCCCGACGGTCAATTGATCGAGCTGCTGCCGGTGTCCTACCGCGACCGCCTGCCGCCGAAGCCGTGACCCGGATGCCCCATGGGGTGGGTGGCTACGCTGGCTCGGAAAGAACGCGGCGCCGCCAGGTGACCAGCGACGTGATTGGGGGAGTTTCCGAATGACAGTGACCGACGAGACGGCGGTGCCGCTGCGGCACGCCGACAAGTTCTTCATCGGCGGCAATTGGGTCGCTCCTTCCTCGGGAGCCACCATCGAGGTGATCGACTCGAGCACGGAGGAGATCTACTTCCGCGTCCCCGAAGCCCAGGCGGCGGACATCGACCGGGCGGTCACGGCGGCCCGCACGGCCTTCGACGACGGACCCTGGCCGCGGCTGTCCCACGTCGAGCGGGCCGAGTTCCTCACGGGGTTTGCGGCCGGCCTGCGGGACAGGGCCGAGGACATCGGCCAGATCTGGCCCCGGGAGTCGGGCGCCCTGCACGTCATCGCGAAATACGGTGCGGCCGGGATCGCCGCCGCATTCGACTACTACGCGAGCCTGGCCACGACCTTCCCCTTCGAGGAGCGGGCGCAGCCGTCGTCGCCCGGCGACTTCGGCCTCCTGGTGCGCGAGCCGGTCGGCGTCGTCGGTGCCATCATCCCGTGGAACGCCCCGATCGGGCTGATCACGCACAAGATCGGTCCCGCCCTGCTGGCCGGCTGCACCGTGGTGCTCAAGTGCTCACCGGAGGCACCAGGCGATGCCTACGTGGTGGCCGAGATCGCCGAGTCCCTGGGCCTTCCGGCCGGCGTGTTGAACGTCGTCACCGCCGATCGGGAAGTGTCCGAGCTGCTCGTCCGCGATGCCCGGGTGGACAAGATCACCTTCACGGGTTCGACCGCCGCGGGGCGCCGGATCGCCTCCATCTGCGGCGAGCGGATCGCCCGCTGCACCTTGGAGCTGGGGGGGAAGTCCGCTGCACTCGTCCTCGACGACATGGATCTGAACCAGGCCGCGGCGACCCTCGCCGGGGCGGAGTGCATGCTGACGGGGCAGGTGTGCTCGTCGCTGACCCGGATCGTCGTCAGCCGCCGCCGACATGACGAGCTGGTCGATGCCTTGGCCGGTGCCTTCTCGCAGGTGCGGGTCGGTGACCCCTTCGACGCGGCGACGCAGATGGGGCCGCTCGTCTCGAGCCGTCAGCGGGACCGGGTCGAGCACTACATCGCGATTGGGATCGAACAGGGAGCCACGCTGGTCACCGGTGGCGGTCGTCCGAAGGGTCTCGAGCGCGGCTACTACATCGAGCCGACCGTCTTCGCCGGCGTGGACAACTCCTCGACCATCGCGCAGGAGGAGATCTTCGGTCCCGTGCTGAGCGTCATACCCGTCGACGACGAGGAGCAGATCGTCGCCACCGCCAACGACACCATCTACGGGCTCAACGCATCGGTCTTCACCCACGACGTGGACAGGGCGCGGGATGTCGCCCGCCGTCTCCGTTCCGGTACGGTTGGCCACAATGCGTTCCGCACCGACTTCGGCATCGCCTTCGGCGGCTTCAAGCAGTCCGGCATCGGCCGAGAGGGCGGCACGGAGGGTCTCCTCCCCTTCCTCGAGACCAAGACCGTGATCCTCGAGGGCCCGCCCGCCGACTACCGCTGACCGGCGGCCGGAACACCTGCCATGGATCTGAATCCCTCGGAAGAGCAGCAGCAGCTGATCGACGCCTTCGCGGCGTTCTATGCCAAGGAGTGCCCGGTAGAGCGCGTACGGGCGGCCGAGCCGTCAGGCCACGACGCCGAGCTGTGGGCATCGTTGCGGGCCATGGGCGCCCTGGAGATGGCGGTCGACGAGGAGTCCGGCGGCTGGGGCGCCTCCCTGCTCGACATGGCTCTCGTGGCCGAGCAGCACGGTAGGCACCTCGGGCCCGCTCCACTGATAGAGGGACAAGTCGCAGCGAAGGTGCTGGCCCGGACCGGGGGTGACGCCGCGGCCGAGACTCTCGGGCGGGCCTTGGGCGACGATCATCTGGTCACCATCGCCCTGCACCCGCCGCAGGGCGGTGTGCTCTCGCTGGTTCCGGGTGGTTCGGTGGCGGACGAGGTCGTCTTCTTCGACCACGGGCGGCTGAAGTGCATGGCCGTCGCGGAGCGCGGGCGTCCGGTGCCGAACACCGGCTCCATGCCATTGGCCGACGTCGCGGTCGACCCGGCTGCGGTGGAGTTGGTGTCCGGTGCCGAGGCCGAAGGGCTGTTCGAGAGTGCGCGGGACGAATGGCTGGTGCTCATGGCCAACGCGCTCGTCGGGGTGGGCGCCCGTTCGCTCGAGCTGGGCGTGGACTACGCGAAGGAGCGGCGGGCCTTCGGGGTCCCGATCGGTTCGTTCCAGGCCGTGGCCCACGGGTTGGCCGACGCGGCGACGGCCGTCGAGGGGAGCAAGCTCCTGGCCCGTGAAGCGGCCTGGTCTGCGTCCGAGGACGCGGCGCGGGCGACGGAATTGGCGTGCCTCTCGTGCGGATTCAGTGCGGAGGCCGCACGCGAGGCGAGCTATCGCAGCCTTCACTACCACGGCGGCTACGGCTTCATGCTCGAGTTCGACATCCAGCTGTACTTCCGCCGGGCGAAGGCGTGGCCTGCGGTGTTCGGGGAGCCGTCGTCCATGTACGCCCGGGGAGCGGCCGAGCGGCTGTCCGCGGCCAGAACGGACGGATGACGATGGATTTTCGATTGGGCGAAGGCAGTGACGCGCTGCGTGACGAGGCCCGGCGGTTCTTGGACGAGCAGCTCACGGACGACCTTCGCGAGCAGATGCACCGCACCGGGGTGCATCACGATTGGGACTTCCACAAGGCCCGGGTGGAGAGTGGGATGCTGGCGCCCGGCTGGCCCGTGGAGTACGGCGGACAAGGTCGCGACGCCCTCGAGGTGTTGGCGATGGCGGAAGAGTTCCAGACCGCCGGAGCGCCCACGTATGGCGGCAGCACGACGCTGATGGTGGCCAACGTCATTCGGCACATGGGGACCGAGGAGCAGAAGCGCCTGATCGTGCCCCAGGCTCTCTCGGGAGAGATCATCATCGTGCTCGGCTTCACCGAGCCCGAAGCGGGGTCCGATGTTGCGGCGGCGCAGGCCCGTGCCGTGCGCGACGGTGACGAGTGGGTGATCAACGGGCAGAAGATGTTCACCACCAATGCCCAGGAAGCCGACTACGTGTTCCTCCTGACGCGGACGAACCCGGAGGTGGCGAAGCACAAGGGCCTCACGACGTTCCTGGTTCCGTTGCGTCAACCGGGAGTCGAGATTCAGCCCGTGTTCACCGTGTCCGGTGAGAGGACCAACCTGACGTTCTACTCCGACGTCCGGGTGGACGACTCGCTCAGGATCGGGGAGGTCGACGGAGGCTGGGAGGTGATGACGGTCGGCCTCACCTTCGAGCGATCCCTGCCCCAGGGGGGCGATTCACGTCGGCTACTGCGTGCGATGGAACGGTGGGCGCTGACCTCCGTGGACGATGCGGGGCGTCCGAAGTCGGAGGACGCCGACGTTCGGGCTCGCCTCGGCCGGGCGGCGGCCGAGATCGAAGTGAGCACCCTGCTCGCCCGCCGGTGTGCCTGGGTGCAGAACTCGGGGACCCTCCCGGGCGTCGAGGGATCGATGGCCAAGCTGTTCGCCACGGAGGCGCTCACCAGGCAGTCGGCTGACTTCATGGACATGCTCGGACCGGACGGCATACGCGCTGACGGGGACCCCGCCGCCGTCGCCCACGGGATCGCCGAGTACCTGTACCGGTTCGCGCTGGGAACCACGACCTACGGCGGGACGAGCGAGATCCAGCGCAACATCATCGCCCAGCGCGTACTCGGCCTGCCTCGCGGCTAGGTCCCACGAGCGGACGTAGAATCGCATAATTTCAAGCGGCTCACCGCGATTCTGCTGGGGGCACCTCCCGCTTGCGGGGGACTGCTCGCGGGGGAGGTGTCCGGCCCGCCTAGTCTATGACGGCGGCTTCCTTGCGCTCAGTCACCGGTAGGGCGAGCTTCTGCTCGTCGCAGATGCGCTGCAACTTTTCCAGTGTCTCGTCCAGGTCGGCGCCGACCTTGCGGCCGGGGGTGAACGTGGCCGGTAGGTGGCGCATGCCCTGGATGACGCCGATGCTCTCGTAGTGCACGGCGCCGTCGGGGTCGGTGTGGTAGTCGGGCATCCGGTCCAGAACTGCCGTCAGCATGGACTTGAACACAGTTCGCGCCACGTTCGATCCGACGCATCGGTGCACACCGATGCCAAAGCTGAAGTGCCGGTTGCCTTTACGGTCGAGCACGATCTTGTCCGGGTCGGCGAATACCGCCGGGTCGCGGTTGGCCATGGCCCACGAAATCCATAGCCGCTCACCCTCTTTGAAGTGGTTGCCGTCGATTTCGATATCGTCGGAGAAGGTCCGGCCATCGCCGGGCGCCGGGGTGAAGAAGCGCAGGAACTCCTCGGTCGCCGGGTCGAGCAGGGTGTCGAGGTTGCGCTGTAGCAGCTCTCGCTTGTCAGGGTGCTCCGAAAGCCATTCCAGCGAATGCGCGGTCAGGGCCGTGGTGGTGTCGAAACCACCACCGAGCACCAGCCCGAGGTTGCCGAGAATTTCCAGATCGGGGGCGGGCTCACCGTCGATTCGCATCTGCAGCAGCCCATTGACGATGCCGGGGCGCGGATTCTCGCGGATCTCGAGCATGCTGTTGACCATGTCGAGCCCCATCTCGCGGTGCATCGCGGTGACGCGCTCGATATCGGGGGAGTGTTCCGGGGTGTAGACCGCCGCGTGAATCGGCTCGCTGTACATGTTCCACTTCTTCAGTGGGATGCCCAGCATCGCCAATGTCAGCACGGCGGGCACGATGTTGGCCAGGTCGTCGACGAAGTCGATGCTGCCCTGCTCGATCTTCTCGTTGAGGCAGGCGCGAGTGATGTCGTTGATGAACGGCTCCCACCGTTTGACTGCGGCGGGAGACAAATAGGGATTGAGCACGGTGCGGTAGATGCGGTGTTCGGGATCATCCATTTCCAGAATGCCGCCGCGCACCGCGCTGACGCGGCTGGCCGTCGGGATCGAAATTCCCTTGTAGCCACGGCGTTCGTTGCGGAGGTCATGGTCGTTGGAGACCGCGGGGCAACGTGCGAGCTCGAAAACCTCATGGCTGCCGGCCGCGACCCAGTGCCCCCCGTATGTCTCGGTCCACGCCATCGGGCACTTGGCGTGCATCTCTTCGGTGATCTGCTTGAACTGTGAGCGGTACTCCGCGGAGTGCCGGTCGTACGAGTACTGATTCTTCTTGCGGTCGCTGTCGCTGACGGCGTCGTCGACACTCAACGTGCTGTCTCCCTCTATGTTTCGTCCGTGATGAGGATGGCTTGCTCTGGACAGGAGTGCGCGGCCTCGCGAACCTGGTCCTGCTTATCGGCAGGCACCACTTCGTTGACTGGCGATGAACTGCCGTCGATGTCGCTGAGCTGGAAAGAATCCGGAGCGATCATCGAGCACAGGGTGTGGCCCTGGCAGCGTTCTGAATCAACCCAGACCTTCACTGTTTCTCCTCATGATTCGTTTCTCCTCATGATTCAAGTCGCGGCTCAAGTGTTCCGACCGCCGTTGACGCCAAATATCTGACCGGTGATGTAGCCGGCTTCCTCGGACACCAAGAAGGCGCATGCCGCCGCGATGTCTTCCGGCTTGCCGATCCGGCGGACTGGCGTGGCCGCGATGGTTTTCTCGATGTCGCCAAGGAACCCGTTTTCCTCGGCTTTGCGCAACATAGGGGTGTCGATGAAACCGGGCGGCACGGCGTTGACGGTGATGCCACTGGGCCCGTATTCGAGCGCAAGCGACTTAGTGAGCCCGTTGACCGCGGACTTGGCCGCCACGTAATGCGACATGTAGGGAGCGCCGGAGTGCGTGCTCGACGACGAGATGTTGACGATCCGTCCCCACCCGGCCTCGACCATGTCCGGTAGCACTGCCTGAATGGTGTGGAAGACACCGTTGAGGTTGACATCGATTACCCGTTGCCAAGTCTCGAACGTGATGTGGTTGAAGCGCTTGAATCCGTCCAGTCCCGCGGCGTTGACCAGAACGGTGACGGGCCCCAGCCGATCGTGGATCGCCGACAGCGCAGAGTCGATCTGCGATCGGTCCGTCACGTCGGCGGTAAAAGAAAGGTCGGCGTCGGATGGTTGCAGGTCAATGGTGGCGACGTCGAGCCCGTCGGCGCGCAACCGACGCGCGACAGCCAGACCGATTCCCGAGCCTCCACCGGTGACCACTGCGGTCTTCACGTCCCCATCACCGTGCAAGCCCTCCAAACACGCCAGTCTCAGTCACAAAGAATCTCCCTTACAATTATGAGAACCTTACTCTCGCGCCGGAGCGGCTCGCAAGACCACCGGGAAACCGGCTACGGCCTGCACTGGAGGGTGGTTTCTGCGTGACGGGCCCGCCAGGCGACGAGGCTGATCCCATTCCTGAGAATTTCTTGAATTCTCGAGAAACGAATGTAAGATTCGCCACTGAAGAGAATCAAATTATCCTGAGCGTAACCGGGGAGACAGAATGCCATCGGAGGCCACGGCAGCGATTGTCGGAAAAATCGCCGTGCCGGCCCTAGCGGCCAACGCATGAGGCCGCTGGAAGGCATCAAGGTTCTGGAAGTCGCCATGTACGGGTTCGTCCCGTCGGCAGGTGCGGTGCTGGGCGAGTGGGGCGCCGACGTCATCAAAGTCGAGCACGCGGTGACCGGCGACCCGCAGCGCGGACTTCGGCAGACCGGAATGCTGCGCGTCGAGGGCGACCCGAATCCCAACATCGAGCACGCCAACCGCGGCAAGCGCAGCATCGGGCTGGACATGTCGGTGTCCGAGGGCAAAGAAGTGCTCTACGAGCTGGCCCGGCGCTCCGATGTGTTCTTGACCAGTTTTCTGCCGGGCACCCGGCAGAAGTTCGGCATCGACGTCGACGACATCCGCGCGGTGAACCCGAAGATTATCTACGCGCGCGGCAGCGCGCTNNTTCTGGTGCCGGGCCGGAACCGCCGCCACCATTACACCGGCCGGCATGCCGGGCATGATTGCGCCGCCCGGGCCCGCGTACGGCGACACTATTTCCGGCACCAACCTCGCCGGCGGCATCGCGGCGGCGTTGCTCAAGCGCGAGCGCACTGGCGAACCCTCGGTCGTCGATGTGTCGCTGCTAGGCAGCGGACTGTGGTCCTTGGGGCACACGGTGGCGCTGACAAAGCACTTGGGTCAGCTGATGCAATCGCCGCCGCCGGGTGTGCACGGCTCGCCCATCAACCCACTCGTGGGGCTCTACGCGACAGCCGACGGTCGCTATATCTCCCTGGTGATGATGCAACCGACCAAGTTCTGGGCAGACGTTTGTCGGCATATCGACAAGCCGGAACTGGCCGACGATCCCCGGTTCGACACCGTCGAGAACATCGCGGCAAACACATCGGATGCCGTGGAGATCTTGACCCAGGTCATCGCAACCCGCACGCTTGCCGAGTGGAGCGAACGCTTTGCCACGCTCGCCGGACCGTGGGCACCGGTGCAGGACACCCTGCAGGCGGCCGACGACGCGCAAGTCCGCGCCAACGAGTACGTTGTGCGCGCGGGTGAACTCGAACTCGTCGCCAACCCCGTCCAGTTCGATGTCAGTCCGCCGCAGACGGGACCAGCGCCGGGTTTCGCCGAGCAGACCGACGAAATCCTGATGGAACTCGGACTCGACTGGGACCGCATCATCGAACTCAAGACGGCCGGCGCCGTTACCTAGACGTTCAACAAGACATGGAGTTGCCTGGAAATGTTTCGGCCGAAAATCGCGGCGGACCCGCCNNGCTCCACTCGGACGTGACATGAGTCATAATCGCCGGACGCGTTCAAGACACCGGAGCCTTGTGGTCCCGGCATGCTTGCGAGCGCCAACTCATGATGGTGATCGGAGGCTGGGCGCAAGGATGGTAGTTGTTGCCGTCGCCGCAAATACGCGGTCCGTGGAATGCCCGGTGGTGGCCGATGGCGAGTAGGGGCGCAGAGCGCTGGACTGCGGGTATTTCATTGGGACGCGGCTCCAAGCCCATGGAAGCGGTGGGCGGGCTGTTCGCAATGGCGGCGGACGCGATCAAGTTCGTGTTCGTCCGGCCCTTCCAGTGGCGCGAGTTTTTGGAGCAGTCGTGGTTTGTCGCGCGGGTCGCGATGGCGCCGACGTTGCTGGTGGCTATTCCGTTCACCGTTCTGATCAGCTTCACCCTGAACATCTTGTTGCGCGAGCTCGGCGCCGCTGATCTGTCCGGTGCGGGTGCGGCCTTCGGGGCGGTCACCCAGGTTGGCCCGCTGGTGACCATCTTGATTGTGGCCGGGGCCGGGTCCACCGC
>PMPX01000325.1 GCA_003169235.1 Acidimicrobiaceae bacterium
GGGGAGGGGGAGCCGTCGACGCTCCCGGCGAGGTCGGGCAGCGTGTCGGCGTACTCCTCGAGCAGGCGCCGGGTGATGCGCGGCGAGACCACGGCGTCGCCACGGGCCACGGTCCGGATGGCCGCCACGAGCTCGGTGGGAGGCACGTCCTTGAGGAGGAAGCCGCTGGCCCCGGCGCGCAGCGCGCTGAAGGCGTACTCGTCGAGGTCGAAGGTCGTGAGGATGAGGACCCGGGTCTCGTCGCCCGGCACGGCCGTCGTGATCGCCCTGGTGGCCTCGATCCCGTCGAGCACGGGCATGCGCACGTCCATGAGCACGATGTCGGGCCGGTAGAGCTCGACCAGGCGCACGGCGTCGGCGCCGTCCGCCGCCTCGCCGACGATCTCGAGGTCGTCCTCGGCCTCGAGGATCATGCGGAACCCTTTGCGCAGCAACGCCTGGTCGTCGGCCAGCACGATCCGGATCGTCATGCGGAGGTGGGCGCCTTGCAGTCGCGCAACGTGGCCGTGACCTCCCAGCCACCGGCCGGCCGGGGGCCGGCCTCCAACGTTCCCCCGAACGCGGCCGCCCGCTCCGCCATCCCGGCGACGCCGTGCCCGCCGCTGGCCGCCCGCCGTCTCTCGCCGTTGCCGTTGGGATGCCCGGCGCCCACGGCGGCCACGGGCACAGGCGTGCGCCCGTCGTCGGTGACCCGCACCGAGAGGTCGGGCTCGCTGAATGCCACCCGCACCTCCACCGACGCGAGCTCGTCGGCGTGCTTCAGCGCGTTGGTCAGCGCCTCCTGCACGATCCGGTAGACCGTCAGACCAGCGGCGCCGGACACCGCGAAGGGATGGCCCGAACGATCGAGAGTGATGTCGAGTCCGGTGCCGCGGACGCGCTCGACCAGCGCGTCGAGCTCCCCCAGCCCGGGCTGGGGGGCCAGGGACGGCCGCCCGCTCCCATTCGCACCGGCAGGGGCCGCCTCGTCGCGCAGCACGCCGACCAGGCGGCGCATGTCGGTCAGCGCCTCACGGCCGGTGCTCGAGACCTCGTGCATCACCTCCGCGGCACGTCCGGGGTCCGAGGCCTGCGCCGCGGCAGCGGCATCGGCGAGCGTGACCATCACCTGGATGTTGTGCGAGACGACGTCGTGCATCTCCCGCGCGATGCGGGCCCGCTCCGCCGCTGCCGCGAGCGACGCCTGCTGGTCGCGTTCGACCTCCAGGCGCTGGGCGCGCTCACCCAGCCAGTCGAGCTGGCTGCGCAGGGCACGCACGACGATGCCGGCCAGCAGGGCGGCGAAGGCCAGGCCGGTCAGGGCGACGAAGGANNCCGGTCACCAGCCACTGGACGAAGGCCACGGTGGCGATGGCGAGGAACACCGGCATGGGCGCCCGGCGGCGGAAGACGAGCGGGAAGGTCAGCGCGGCGGCCAACCACAGGTTGGGATTGGTGCCGCCGACCTGGGTGATCCAGCCCGAGCACAGGACGAACAGCGCCGCGGCGAGTGTGATGTCGACGTAGGTGGCGTAGCGGCGGTCGAAGGCACGGAGCCGCTCCCAGACCCGCCACGCCCCGTCGAGCTGGCGGTCCGGGGCATCCTCGGCACCCGAGTCACCGTGTGCGCTCCCCGGCCGGAGCCATCGGGGGTAGAGGTGACGTGAGCTGGGGGCCATCGGATCCTTCGTTCCCAGGCGGAGGGACCATCGTAGTGCCCCCTGAGCTGGGTCTCCGTTCGGCCGTTGCCCTGGTGGCATCTCCCCAGCCTCCCCGTCGGCCTCCCACCGGTTGCTCATCCTCAAGGATGAAACCGGGGTGGGCGGATCATTCCTCCGGTCGATTCCCGGGGACCCGCTGCGGGCCTACGGTCGCCTTGCCAAGCCCACGGGCGGCGCGAGGCAGCGGGCGTGGTCCGCCCCGAGCACGAGGCGCACCTCGCGCCGCCCGCGGGACGGCACCGCCGGCGGCACCTCGGTCGGGCGGCGGAATCTCAGTGGCCAGCCCGCTCCGCCACCTGGCGGCAGGCCTCCAGGTCGTCGAAGGCACGGGCGACGTCATCGGGCGTGAACGCGAAGAACAGGGCGGCCACGGCGTCGGCACCGGCTTCGGCATACTGCTCGACCGCGTCGGGTGTCAGCGGCTGGAAGTAGGGGCACACGGTGATCCGCACGCCGGCCCGGCTGCGCCCCTCCGCTTCCAGGTGCGTGTCCAACTCGGACAGGCCCGCCACCAGCTCCGCCGGCGATCGGTTGAAGGTGTGCCAGCCCTGGCCGAGGCGGGCGACCCGGCGCATGGCGGCGGCGGTCTCGCCGCCGATGTGGATCGGCGGGTGGGGCTCCTGGAGGGGNNAGCGTGCGCAGGACCTCGAGGTACTCGTCGGTGCGCCGGCCCCGGTGCTCCCACGGCACGTTCAGCGCGCCGAATTCCTCCTTGAGCCACCCGACACCGACGCCCAGGTCGACCCGGCCGCCCGAGAGGCCGTCCAGCGTCGCGACCTCCTTGGCGACATAGACGGGGTTGCGCTGGGGGAGGAGCAGCATGGCGGTGCCGAGCCGCACCGTCGAGGTGCGGGCCCCCAGGTAGGTGAGGGTGATCAGCGGATCCAACAGACCGCTCCCGGGCGGCGCCGGGATCCGCCCGTCCTCGGCATAGGGGTAGCGGCTCGCGTACTCCTCGAAGAGGACCACGTGCTCGCCGACCCAGACGGTGCCGATGCCCCGCGCCTCGGCTCCCTCGGCCACGGCGTCGAGCAGCTCGGGGGTGGTCATGGGGCTGGCCGTCGGCATCCACAGGTCGAACCTCACGTCAGGCCCCCAGCCCGCGGCGGACGAAGTCGCAGATCTCGTCGGCCGCCTGCGCCGCCGGGATGGGTTCCGGCTCGCCGGCGCGGACCGAGAGTGACCCGTAGATCTGCTGCCCGACCAGCACGACCCCCCGCTCGGGAGCCAGGTCGACGCGAAAGTCACCGGCGGCGACGCCGGCGAGGACGAGCTCCTCGAGCACCCGGATCATGTCCAGGCCGATCATCATCAGCGCTCCGCCCACGGCCGCCGACCCCTCACCGGCGGTCGCCTGGGTGGCCATGGCCAGGCGGAAGAAGGCGGGGCTCTCGTCGATGCGCTCCAGAAGGCCCAGGATGAGCCCGCGCAGGCGTTCGACCGGAGAGGCGTCGTCGGTCACGACCAGGGCGATGGTGTCGGTCATGCGGTCGTACATGGACTGCACGCAGGCCCGGAGGAGGTCGTCCCGGTTGGCGAAGTAGACGTAGACCGTCGAGCGGGCCACGCCGGCCTCTCCGGCGATCTCGTCCATGGAGACGTCGGTGGTGCCCCGCTCGCCGAAGAGCCGGCGGGCCGTGTCCATGATCTGGTCACGCCGGAAATCCCTGATGACGTCCTTCAGCGCATCGGGCGCGCGGCGAGCCACGGATGCGTGCTCCGCTCAGCGCGCGGGCTCAGGAGCCGACGCGGGCGGACGGGGTGAAGGCCACAGGAAGGTGCTTGACGCCATTGATGAACTGGGACTGTAGGCGCTGCACCTCGCCGTCCTCCCGGATGTCGGGCACGCGGTCGAGGAGGTGCTCGAACATCACCCGGATCTCCATGCGGGCCAGATTGGCCCCGAGGCAGAAGTGCGGGCCCCCGGCGCCGAACGCCATGTGCGGGTTGGGATTGCGCGTGATGTCGAAGGTCTGCGGATTCTCGAACGCCAGCTCGTCGCGGTTCGCGGAGATGTGGAAGAACACCACCTTGGAGTCGGCCTCGATCTTCTGGCCGCCCAGTTCGATGTCCGACGTCGTCTGACGCCGGAAGTTCATCACCGGGGTCACGTACCGCAGCATCTCCTCGACGGCGTCAGGCAGGAGTGAGCGATCGTCGCGCAGCTTGTCCCACTGTTCCGGGTTCTCGAAGAAGGTGGCCATGGCACCCGANNGGTCGTCTCGTTCCCGGCGACGGTCAACAGGAGGAAGAAGAGCTCCAGCTCGAAGGACGACAGCTGCTCGCCCTCGATCTCGACCTGGGTGAGGATGCTCATCAGGTCGTCATGCGGGTCGATGCGCTTCTTGCCGAACAGCTCTGACGCGTAGGCGTAGAGCTCCATG
>PMPX01000362.1 GCA_003169235.1 Acidimicrobiaceae bacterium
GGCACGGTGAAGCTCGGCCAGCCGCAGCCCGAGTCGAACTTCTTGGTTGAAGCGAACAGCGGCTCTCCGGAGACGATGTCCACGTAGATCCCGGCCTCCTTCTTGTCCCAGAACTCGTTGTCGAACGCCGGCTCGGTGGCCGCCTCCTGGGTCACGGCATACTGCCTGGGGTCCAACTGGGAGATCGCTTCCGGGTCCTTGCGATATGTGTCGGTCATGGCAACTCCTTCACCACAAAGGTGGCATTCCTCTTCAGTGGTTGCAACACCCCAGGGGCCGTTCTCATTTCCTCCGAGTGGGACCGTCGGCGGGGCCGCCGACCCGCTCCCGGTGCGCCGGATCCTCGACCTGACGTGGCGGGCCGGAACGGCCGGCCGGCGGGGGCCAGGGGGCGCCTCCAGAGCGTCCCTCCAGCTGGAAGGATCCCTGCTGGCGGTGGCCGGCCGGCCTCAACCGTCGCGAGCCGGCTCTCCGTGCTCGGCGTTGGGGAGGCCCCGCCGCCAATACGCCTTGGCCGAGATCTGCGCCTCTTCGAGGCCCCGCGCGGTCAGGGCCTCCCGCACGCGCCGCACGACGCCGGCCTCGGCGGCCACGTAGGCGTGCACCGGACCGGCGGGCAGGGCCACGTCTCCGAGCGCCGCCAGGATGGGCGAGGGATCACCCGGCTCCGATCGACCCGCTCGATGCAGCCACCGGACGTCGACCGTCGCAGCTGTCTCGGCCTCCGGTGGCCGGAAGTCCTGCTCGTCGGCGGGCGTGTCGATCTCGAGCAAGGCCGTCGCCCCCGAGCCGGGCGGCAGGGCCTCCATCATCGCCAGCGCTCCGGGCACACCCGTCTCGTCGCCTACGAACAGGTGTCGATCCGCGTCCTCCCGGAGGGTGACCTTGCCCCTCGGACCGATGGCATCGATCCGATCGCCGATCCCGGCGCCACGAACCCAGTCGGTGCCCGGCCCCGCACCGTGCAGCGAGACGTCGATGGTCACGGCGGCACGAGCCGGATCGAAATCACGGATGGTGTAACGACGGTTCACGATTCGCTCGCCAGCTTGCGGGATCCGCAGCATCAGGTCCTGCCCCGCCCGGTAGAGGAGGTCACCGAGGCCGGGCGCGGTCAGGACCACCCGATGGAAGGTCGGGGTGAGAGGTCCCGCCTCGATCACCTCGAGGTGGAACAGGGAGGCCTCGGCCGAGGGGCCCCCCGCGACGCCCACCAGGTCCAGCAACCGATCAGTCGTCATGTGGGTGTGGTCTACCAGGCGGTGGGCGGCGTCCGGTGCACCGAACCCGGCCCCGTTCGCTCGGCTCCACCGGGCGCGGCACCCTCCACCGGCAGCACCCTCGTCATCGACTCAATAGGATCCCTGCTGATGCAGAACTGGACCAGGAGCACCGATGGATAACGACGAGGCCCGGGACCTGCTGCGCGCCGAGCGCCTCCGCACCGAGCGACTGCTCGCGGACATGGACGCGGCGGTCAGCGCAGACCTCACCGCAGCCAATCAGTCCGGGGACATGTACGACTCGGCTGAACCCCTCACCACGGAGGGCGCCGACGATTCGGTCAAAGCAGAGCTGCAGCGCCGGCTGGCGGCGGTCGACCGCGCGGAGCAGCGACTCGAGGCGGGTACCTACGGCTATTCGGTCCGCAGCGGCGAACCCATTCCCGACGAGCGGCTCGAGGCGGACCCCACCGCCGAATTGACCGTCGAGGAGTCCCGACAATCCGATTGAGCATCCTCGGGGATCGCCGCAACGAGCGTGACCTCCTCGTTGTCTTCGACACATCATTGCCTTAGGATGCGTCCATGCCGACAGATCGCGTTCCGGCGAAGTTCCCCAAGTTCGACAACGTCGAGGACGAGCGCAGGCACCGAAAGCAGCGCCTCTCCGCCGCCTTCCGGCTCTTCGGACATTTCGGGTTCGACGAGGGCGTCGCGGGTCACATCACCGCACGGGATCCCGAGCTGCTCGACCACTTCTGGGTGAACCCGCTCGGGATGAACTTCAAGCAGATCCGCGTGAAGGATCTCATCCTCGTGAACGACCGTGGTGAGGTCGTCGAGGGCACCTGGCCGGTGAACGCCGCCGCGTTCGCCATTCACTCGCAGATCCATGCGGCTCGGCCGGACGTCGTGGCGGCGGCGCACGCGCACTCCGTACACGGCAAGGCTTGGTCGTCCCTGCGTCGGCCACTGGACCCCCTGACCCAGGACGCGTGCGCGTTCTACGGTGATCATGCCGTGTTCGACGACTACACCGGCGTCGTACTGGACCTCGAGGAGGGCAAGCGACTTGCGCAAACGCTCGGGGGGAACAAGGCGGTCATCCTCTCGAACCATGGACTGTTGACCGTCGGGCAGACGTCGGTGGACGAAGCTGCGTGGTGGTTCATCACGATGGAGCGCACGTGCCAGGCCCAATTGCTCGCCCAGTCCGCCGGTACGCCCGTTCTGATCGATCCCGACCAAGCGGAGAAGACGTCGCGACAGGTGGGGCCACCGATCGCAGGATGGATCGCTTTCCAGCCGCTCTACCAGTGGATCGTATCGATCCAACCCGACCTGCTCGAAGAGTAGGCGACGCGACCTGACCTGACCTGACCGCCCGGTCGGGTTCGTCCACGAAGGCACCACGGCATCACTCGTCGCCGAGCAGAGTCACCGGGACTGCTCGTGCACGGCGTCGCCGCCGACTGCATCGGGGCGCGCATGCGCAGCAGCAGCTATGCTGCCTCGATGCGTTTTGGTCTCGATGTCGCGCAGCAGCGGGTCTCCTGGGCTGAGCTCGTGAGCCGTGTGCAGTTCGCGGAGGAGCTGGGCTTCGACGGCGCCTGGGGGTTCGACCACTTCCAGCCCATGTACGGCGAAGGCCCGGGTGAGACGTTCGAGGGGATGACGACGCTCGCAGCGCTGACCGGAATGACATCGCGTATCCGGCTCGGGCTGCTCGTGACCGGGGTGACCTATCGCCACCCCTCGGTGCTGGCGTCGCAGGCACTGACCATCGACCACGCCTCGGGCGGCCGGCTCGACCTCTCGCTCGGTGCCGCCTGGTTCGACAAGGAACACACGGAGCTCGGCATCCCGTTTCCCTCGACATCGGAGCGATTCGACCTGCTCGAGGACGCTCTCGAAATCGTGACCCGTCTGTTCACCGGGGACGTCGTGTCCTACCAGGGACGGAACGTGTCCCTCCGTGATGCCCAGCTGCGCCCCTTGCCCGTGCAACGGCCGCACCCGCCGATCTGGATCGGCGGCAGTGGCCCACGTCGGACGCTCCCACTCGTCGCCCGGTACGCCGACGTCTGGCACGCGTGGGGAAGCCCCAACTCGTTACGGGAAACGAACGAGCGGCTCGACGAGCTCACCGTTGCCGCGGGACGCGACCCCGCCTCCATCATGCGGGCGAGCTCACTGTCGCTCGACGACCTGGACACGGCCCGGAAGCACGCCGCCAAGTGGAGGGACGCGGGCTACGGCTACCTGGTGTGCGGCTGGCCCGAGGCGGGCCGGTCACAGATCGAAGAATTCGCCCGCGACGTCCTCCCGGAATTCGCGGACTGAGGGGCATCGGCGACCATTCGCTCGGACATCGGCGCGCAGCCCGTCCCGGACTCGCTCACTGAGCCGCCTACGGTGAATCCTCGGTGACGAACGTGGCCGTGCGATTGTGGAATCGCCACCTGCCGTCGTCGTGGTGGAGGACGTCGTGGTAGCGACCGACGAGCTTCACCGCCCATCCGGAGTCCTCCCACAACAGGAAGATCACGTCACTGATCGCTCTGGCCTCGTGGTCACTCCACTCGGCGATGACGGTGTTCAGGACGAGGTGACGCTGGGGTCGCCGTGGCTTCCATCTCGAATAGGCCTGGCGGAGGGCATCGCGCCCCGTGTGGGTGCCCATCCCGGGGATCTCGCAGACACCGTCGGCACAGAACGTGGCGACCACGTCGTCGGTCCGACCGTCGTCCAACGCCTGGGTGTACTGCGCCAAAGCGGCGCGCACCCCCTCGGAGACGTCGGCGAACGACTGCGAGCTCATAGCGCCCGTCCGAGCAATCGCACCGAGGCTCTCACGATCGAAACCCTCCTCGGAGCCCGAGGTCGACGACGGGTTGCTCCAGCGGGTTGACGTTGATGGAGTGCAGCGCCGGGAGCAGGCTCTCGTGGGGAAGTCCAGCCAGGAAGCCGTCGACCATCCGCTCGAAGTTCGACATGCCGCCCTCGACCCCTTCGGACAGTCGGAGGTACTCGAAGCCCTTGGCGTGGAGCCCCTTCTGCTGCCGAGGCAGGTTCGAGAAGTCCTGGGCGGGGATCGGTGGCCACCGGGGATCGTCGCACTCCCAGAGCTCGGGCGGCGCGGGCGTCTCGGGCTCGTGACCGGCCGGGAAGCGCGTGAGCGACCAGATCTCCATCATGGTCTCCTCCGGCCCCAACGGGCGGAACCGGTAGGAGGAGGCGCTGCTGTACATGGGCAGCACGAAGTAATGCGGGAAGCAATAGGCCATAGGCTCGTTGAGCCCTCGCGCCTCGAGGTCGTTCAGGTCGGGGATGTCACTGCCCTCGGCCCGGTGCCAACGCACGACCTCGTCGTTGAGTGTTCGATGCCAGGTCGACATCGCCTCGGTCGGGTCAGCCGGCAGCTCCATGTCCCGCAGACCCTCGGCGATGCGCACGTCCTTCGCATGGACCATCCCGGCCATGCCCTCGCTCATGGTGCGCAGGTACCGGATCTCCGCGTCGATGACCGCACGCGTGTCTATCCCGCTCTGCCCTGGTGAGTACCTCATTCCGGGGATGACGAGCTGGGGATGTGCCTCCACCACGTGGTACTGCTCCATGAACGCCTCTTCGGCGAGCTTCCAGTTGACCGGGAGGCGGCACGCGTACCACCACTCTGCCCGCATCGACTCGACCTTCCAGGCGTCGAGGATGGTGGCGAACGGCTCGATGCACTGGCGCAACGGGGGGGCGTCGTCGTCGAGGTTGATCCACGCACACCCGCCCCAGACCTCGCAGCGCACCGGAGTGAGGTCGAGGTCCTGCGGACGAAGGTTGTGCTCGGCGAATGTCTTCTTCCTGGGCACGAACGTGTTCCGGCCGTCCGGGCCGTAGCACCATCCGTGGAACGGGCAGATGAACCCGCTCTCGCACGTCCCCCGTCCCTGTGCGACCTTGACGCCACGGTGGCGGCACGCATTCTCGAACGCGGCCACTCCCCCGTCATCGGTACGGACCACGACGACGGACTGATCGAGGATCTCGTACTCGGCAAAATCGTGAGGTTGTGGGATCTCCTCGAGCCTGCACGCCATCTGCCAGGTCCGCCGCCACAGAAGCTCGGCCTCCATCTGGTAGAAGTCCGGGTGGAAGTAGCGCTCCTTGCGAAGCCGGTCCGGGAGCTCCACCGCGTAGGGCACCGGGAGTGCCGACGACCTCCGGTCCACGACCGCCATTCGGCCCCTTTCCCTCTCGGAGTGCGTTCGAAATGTATACTAACCGGTCGGTACAATACGTGCCTGATTCCCCCGGGTGCATCCTTTGCCTACCGGTGGACCGCAGACGCCCCTGACACCATTTGCGCGCGCCTCATGACGACCCCCGAACCCTCCACCGAGCCCAGCACCGAGCCCTCCGCCCGGGACGTCGACGTGCTGGTGACCGGCGCCGGAATCACCGGCCTCTACCAGCTGTATCGAGCCCGTGAGGCCGGCTTCTCCGTGCAGCTCCTCGAAGCGGGTGACGGCGTCGGGGGCACCTGGTACTGGAACCGCTACCCCGGGGCACGCTTCGACTCGGAGAGCTACACCTACGGCTACATCTTCTCGAAGGAGCTCTTCGAAGAGTGGGAGTGGCAGGAGCACTTCGCGGAGCAGCCCGAGATCGAGCAGTACCTGAACCACGTGGTTGACCGGTTCGATCTTCGGCGTCACATCCGCTTCGGCGCCAGGGTCAGCTCGGCCGTGTACGACGAGGGATCGGGGACATGGAGCGTCGCGGCGAGCGACGGAACGAGGTTCCGGGCCCGGTATTTCGTTGCCGCCACCGGCGTCCTCTCGGTCCCCTACTACCCCGAGGTGCCGGGCCGCGAGGACTTTCGTGGCGAGTCGTACCACACGGGGCTCTGGCCGGCGGAGCCCGTCGACTTCGCCGGCAAGCGCGTCGCCGTCATCGGCACCGGGTCGAGCGGCGTCCAGGTCATCCCCACGATCGCCGACGAGGTCGCGTCCCTGACCGTCTACCAGCGCACCGCCAACTGGTGCACGCCCCTCAACAACGCTCCGATCACCCCCGACGAGCAGGCCGAGCTCAGAGCGAACTTCGAGGCAATGTGCGAAATCCTCGACACGTCGCCGAGCGGGTTCCTCCACCTCGCGCACGATCGCGCCGCCTTCGACGACTCGAGGGAGGAGCGGTGGTCCTTCTTCGAGAAGATGTGGGGCAGCCCCGGCTTCTCGAAGCTCACCAGCAACTACAGCGACCTCCTGATGGACGAGGCAGCGAACGCGGAGTGGTGCGAATTCGTCTCGGAGAAGATCCGGGGCATCATCGAGGATCCCGAGACGGCGGAGAAGCTCATCCCCTCGGACCACCGCTTCGGCGAGAAGCGCCCCCCGTTCGTGACGGGCTACTTCGAAGCATTCAACAACCCACACGTAGAGCTCGTGGATCTCAGGCAGACGCCCATCCTGCGCATGACCGAAGACGGGATCGAGACTTCAGAGGGTGTGCGGGAGTTCGACATCGTGGTCTGGGCCACCGGCTTCGACTTCGGCACCGGAGCCCTGGCGCGCATGGGGATCCGTGGCCGGGACGGTGTGGCGCTGGTCGACCACTGGGCCGACGGGCCGAGGACGTTCCTCGGCGTCCAGACCGCCGGCTTTCCGAATTTCTTCTTCCCCGGTGGGCCGCACGCGGCAGCGGGCAACAACCCGAGGTACAACGGCGACCAGGTGGACTTCATCACTGACACGCTCGTCTACCTCCGGAGCAACGGCTTCGAGACGATCGAGGTCACCTCCTCGGCCGAGGACACGTGGACCGACATGATCGATCGGTGGGCCACCAGGGCGCCCTCGTTCGGGGAGAGCAGCTACTACTTCGGGAGCAACATCCCCGGAAAGCCTCGCAAGTACCTGCTGAACTCCGCCGGACGGCCGAAGCTCTTCGCCGAGATCGCCAGGGTGGCCGAGACCGATTACCAGGCGTTCACGCTGTCGCGTTCGTCGGACCGCAGGTCTGCCGAGGTCTGAGGAGGCCGGGCGCCTGACGCCGTCAGACCGTCGCGACCGGCGTCAGGGGCGAGCCCACCGCGCCGGGCAGGCGCAGCGGCGGCGCAGTGAGCAGGAACCGGCTGCGATCATGGTCCCGCAGCCACGTCGCGAGCTCGTGGAGGTACCACATCTCACCGAGGGGGACGCCGAGCCGGAACAGGCAGAGGTGGTGGATCGGCAGGAACGAATGCCGGCTCTCGTCACGGTCCTTGCCGACCATCCCCTCCACGGCATAGTTGTCCGCCACCAGTGCCGAAATCTGCGAATCGCTGATCCACTGCAGCAACGACTCGTCCCGGGCGTCCAGGTAGGTGCACAGGGTGTGGATCTTCACCGGGTCCGGGTTGCGCTGCATGTTGAGGACCTCGGTGGCGAATCCGGTATGGAGCAGCAGCATGTCACCGGGCTCGACCACGACGTTGTCGGCAGCCATGATCTCCTGGAGCGTCTTCAGGTCGACGCCGCGCCAGTCGTGGCCCAGGTGATGGGCCAGGTCGACGATGACGCCCCTTCCCTGGACGCCCGCATACGCCATGTGCTCCAGGCCCAGGTGGCGGGCGAAGGAGACATGGTGGCCGCCGTCCCCCTCTGCGTCAGGCTTCGGACCCACCAGGTCCTCTCCGGCGCGGTACCCGTTGTAGTACATCGCCTCCTCGACCCCGTTGCCTTCGGCGTCGAACTCGGCTCCGACGTGTGCCAGTGAGTCCCACTGCGTCGAGTACTGCAACCAGAGGGTCACCATGTCGTCGGCCCACACGTCGACGTACTTCGGGTCACCGAATTTCTCCATCGTACGCATGGGGATGTTGAAGAAGGTGCCGGGGTTGCCGTCCATGTCCTCGGTCGGCGCCAGGATCGGGGGGTGACGGCGCTGATTCAACGCGGTGCCACCCGGGTAGTCGAGCGGCAGACTGAGGCAGAAGCTGATGCCGGCCTCGACCTCCCGCACCCCCTGGAGGACCTTTTCGGGGGTCAACAGGTTGATGCGGCCGAGCTCGTCGTCGTCGCCCCAGTCCCCCCAGGTCGAACCCGGCGGGCGTTGCTTCCAGCGCTTCGTCACGGTCACTTCTCCTCCTGGCCCCGGCGAACCGCGGCCCGCTGTGCGCGTTGCCTGTACCGACCGGTTGGTCTACACTCGCGCCGCAGGGTAGCGCGTGCGCGCACGGCCGGTCAGGTGATTCGGAACGAGGTCTTGCGCCCCAGCGCAGGAAGGCCACAACCATGACAGAGAAGCAACTTGTCGTCTCCGCCGACGGGCACATCCTGGAGCCCGTCGACCTCTTCGTCACCCGCCTGCCCAAGCACCTGCGGGACCGGGGGGTCTGGGAGGACGACTTCGAGATCGAGCCGCTCGTCGAGGGCGGAGCCCGGATCTTCCGGCGGTTGCACACGCCGGGGTTCGAAGGCTGGACGATCTCGCGGTACCGCCAGACCGGCGGTCGGATGCCCGAGGGGGACCCCGAGACGATCCTCGAGGACCTCGCGCTCGACGGAGTCGACGTCGGAGTGATGCACCCGAACCTGTCGCTGTTCGGGCTCTACTCCGACGACCACGAGCTGTCACTGGCCCATGCCCGCGTGTACAACGACTACATCATGGAGCGGTTCACGCCGTACTTCTCGCGGCTCGCACCGACCGCCCCCATTCCGCTGACCGACGTCGACGACGCGGTGGCCGAGATCGAACGGGTCGCGGCCGGGGGATTCCGTGCGATCCTCCTGCCCGCGACGCCGCCCAAGCCCTATTACTCCCGGGACTTCGACCCCGTCTGGGCGGCGGCCCAGGCGAACGGCGTGCACGTGTTCATCCACACCCAGACCGGTGGGGTGAAGATCAACGACCCCGAGTCCACCACGCTCAAGGTCGTCATGGAGAACGCCGAGCAGGTCAACCGACCGATGACCGAGAAGGCCGCCGCCAAGCGGATGGTCACGCAGGCGATCTACAGCACGATCGTCCCCCAGCAGGTCATCTGCCAGCTCGTCGGTGGTGGCGTGCCCGAGCGCTACCCGGACCTCCACTTCGCCCTGATCGAGTTCAACGCCCACTGGCTGGCGTCGCTGGTGGGCAGCATGGACAAGTGCTGGGTCACCGGAATCGGCCAGGACCCCGACTGGTGGCTGGGCGTCTGGGACGACAGCCGACCCCCCGAGGAGCAGACCGGCATGGCGCAGCTCTTCCGGCTCAACGAGAAGTGGCCGTACCCGCTGATGCCCAGTGAGTACGTCCAGCGCCAGTTCCACGTCTCCTTCCAGGACGACCCCGTGGCGGTGGCCTGCCGGCACATCACCGGGCTGTCCACGATCGTGTGGGGCAACGACTACCCGCACGCCGAAGGAACGTTCCGTGGCAGCAAGGAGCTCATGGCCCGCCTCTTCGCCGGCGTCCCTGAGGACGAGCGGGCGGCCATGGTCGGTGGCACGCTCGGCGGGCTCCTCGGGTACACCGCTCCGGTGGCCGCGGCAGCGTCCCGGAACTAGAGCACCGCTCCCGAGCCGGCGCCGAACGGGCCGTGGTGAGCACGTACAGCTTCGACGGTCGCGTCGCGGTGGTGACGGGTGCGGGCAGGGGCATCGGCCGGGCTCATGCGCGCCTCCTCGCCGACCGGGGGGCGAGCGTGGTCGTCAACGACCTGGGCGGCTCCATGGAGGGCCTTGGAGCGGACGCCGACGTGGCCTCTGCCGTGGTGGCGGAGATCGCCGCCGCAGGCGGCACCGCCGCCGCGAACGGCAGTGACGTGGCCACACCCGAAGGCGCCCAGGCCCTGATCGACACGGCGATCGAACAGTTCGGACGCCTCGACATCCTCGTCAACAACGCCGGCATCATCAGGTGGGCCGGGTTTCCCGAGGCCGACTCCGACAATCTGGCCCGTCATCTGGCCGTGCACACGGTCGGGTCGTTCAACACCGCCCGCGCCGCCTGGCCGCACATGGCCGAACAGGGCTACGGCCGGATCGTCATGACGACTTCCTCGGGGATCTTCGGCCTGCCGAAGAACCTCTCCTACGCCACCGCCAAGGCCGCCGTGATCGGGCTCACCCGCAGCCTGACGACGGCCGGCGCTGCCCACGGGATCAAGGTCAACCTCATCGCACCGGCAGCCTTCACGCGGATGGCGGGACAGTCGACCACCGATGCTGACTCGCCCGGCCACGGTGCCGAGCCGTCGCCGATGTCATCCGACCTCGTGGCGCCGATGGTGGCCTTCCTCGCCCACGAGGCGTGCCCCGTCAGCGGGGAGATCTACGCGGCCGGCGCCGGACGGTTCTCCCGCATCTTCATCGCCTCCACCCCCGGGTACGTCCATCCGGGACCGAGGCCGACGGTCGAGGACATCGCCCTGCACTGGGACGCGATCAACGACGAGACCGGTTATTCCGTCCCCGCCGACCTCATGGCGTGGTCGGCGTCCTTCATGGAGCACCTGCCCCCGGCCGGTCCCGGACCGGCTGCTTCGTAGCCGTGGACTTCTCGCTCGACGAAAGGGAGCAGGACCTGGTCGACCTCTGCCGCGACTACGCCCAGCGGGAGATCGCCCACCGTGCACCGCTGGCGTGGGAGGAGGCGCGCTGCCCGACCGACCTGCTCCGCGAGATGGGAGCGCTGGGGCTCCTGGGCATCCTGGTCCCGGAGGAGTGGGGCGGGATCGGCATGTCGACGATCGGCTTCGTGGCCGCCATGGAGCAGATCGGGTTGGCGGACCAGTCGGTCGCGGCGGCGTGGCAGGCCCACGCCACGATCGGGTCGTTACCCCTGTACCTCTTCGGCAACGATGCGCAGCGGGAGCGTTGGCTGCGCCCGCTGGCCGAGGGACGCATGCTCGGAGCGTTCGGCCTCACCGAGCCCGACGCAGGCTCCGACGCTCGCGGGATCCGCACCACCGCCCAACGGCGTGACGGTGGCTGGCTCATCAACGGTCGGAAGACCTTCATCTCCAATGCGGGAACGGACATGTCATTCGGAGTGACCCTGCTGGCCCGGGTGGAGTCGGACGAAGGTTCGCCTCCGGCCTATGCCAGCCTCGTGGTCGAGAAGGCCACGCCGGGCTTCACGATGGGACCGAAGATGCGGGGCATCGGCTGGCGCGGCCTCGACACGCGCGAGCTGTACCTGGACGACGTGTGGGTCCCCGACGAACATCTCATCGGTGATCCCGACATGGGACTCGGCCAATTCCTCCGCACGCTCGAAGTCGGACGCA
The DNA here is from genome assembly GCA_003169235.1 of Acidimicrobiaceae bacterium. Classification (GTDB taxonomy): domain Bacteria; phylum Actinomycetota; class Acidimicrobiia; order Acidimicrobiales; family RAAP-2; genus Bog-473. The sequence goes on from PMPX01000362.1 coordinate 11,482, forward strand.
TCTCGGTCGCGGCGTTGTCACTCAGCCTGACCCAGGCCGTGCTCGACATGGCAGTCGAGTACGCCGGCCACCGGGTCCAATTCGGGCAACCGATTTCGAAGTTCCAGGCGGTGCAGTTCAAGCTCGCCGACATCGCGACCGAGCTGGAGGCGGCTCGCTGGCTCACCTATCGGGCCGCCTTCCTGCGCGACAGCGGTCAGCCGTTCCAGAAGGAGGCGGCGATGGCCAAGATGAAGGCCAGTCGAGTGGCGGCCTGGGCGGCATCGGAGGCGGTCCAGATCCATGGGGGCCTCGGCTACATGCTCGAGACACCCGTGGCGCGCTTCTACTGCGACGCCAAGGTGCTCGAGATCGGTGAGGGCACCAACGAGATTCAGCACCTGGTCATCGCTCGTCAGTTGGGTTGCTGATCTACACCGCGACCAGTCGCCTGATGGCCTCCGTGATGTCGTCGCGGTCCGGGAGCCACGCTCGCTCCAGCTCCGGGGCATAGGGCGGCGGAGTGGCGGCAGCGCCGATGCGCTCAATCGGCGCATCGAGGTCCCAGAAGCCATCCCGGGCGACGGTGGCGGCGATCTCCGCTCCGATGCCGAACGGGACCACCGCTTCGTGGGCGATGAGCAGCCGGCTCGTCTTGTGCACCGATTCGAGGATCGGCGCCATGTCGAGGGGGGCGACGGTCCTCAGATCGATGACCTCGACGGAGATCCCCTCCTCCGCCACACGCTCGGCGGCGGCGATCGCCTCGTGGACCATCCGCGAGACGGACACGACGGTCACGTGGGCCCCAGCGCGCACGACCGCGGACTTGCCGATCGGCAGGACGTGGTCGGAGGGTGGCTGGGGCCCCTTCATGCCGTAGAGCAGCCGGTTCTCAATGAAGATGACCGGGTTCGGGTCCTGGATCGCAGCACGGAGAAGGCCGTAGGTGTCGGCCGGTGTCGACGGCATGACCACGGTCAGCCCGGGGATGTGGGCCAGCAGGGCTTCGAGGCTCTGCGAATGCTGACTTCCCGAGGAGCGCCCTGCGCCGAACTGGGTCCGCACCGTCAGCGCCATCTCCGCCGCCCCGCCGGTCATGAAGGGCAGCTTCGCCGCCTGGTTGAGCAGCTGGTCGAAGCACACACCCAGGAAGTCGAGGTACATCAGCTCGACGACAGGGCGCATCCCCGCCATCGCCGCACCCACCCCGAGCCCGATGATCGCCGTCTCGGATATCGGGGTGTCCCGCACCCGCGCGCCGAACCGATCGGCGAGTCCACGGGTCAGCCCGAAGACGTTGCCCCCGGCGGCGACGTCGATGCCGGCGATGAACACCCGTTCGTCTTCCGAGAGCTCGATCTCGAGCGCCGTGCGGATCGCGTCCATGGTGCGGAACACGGAAGCGTCGCCACGTACCGCCGGCGGCTCCGCCCGTTCGGGTCGAACCCGGACGACGAAGTCGGTCAAGGTTGCCCCGTCCGGGCTGGCGAGCCCGCGCGCCTCTTCGACGGCCCGGTCGAGCTCCTCGGCGATGGACGCCCCGAGGGCCTTGATCTCGTCGTCCCCGACTCCGGCTTCCCGAAGTCGGCGCTCGTGGGCGAGCAGCGGGTCGCGGGCCTGCCACGCCTGCACCTCATCCGGCGATCGGTAGCGTTCGGGATCCCCTTCGTAGTGGCCGTGCCAGCGATAGGTCGCGGCCTCGACGACCGCGGGACCCTGACCCGAGCGCGCCGCCAGGACCAACTGCTCCATCGTCGCTGCCGTCGCGGCGACGTCGTTGCCGTCGACCGAGAAGTATGGAATCCCGTAGCCCCCGGCCCGCAGCTCGAGCGACGCCCCATGCTGGGTGGATGCCGGGGAGAACTCCGCATAGCCGTTGTTCTCACAGAAGAAGACAACTGGCAGATGCCACACCGCGGCGAGGTTCATCGCTTCGTGGAACGCCCCCTGCGCGGGTGCACCGTCACCGAAGAACGCCACCACCACGTTCCCGTCGGCTCGCAGTTGCGCCGCCTGCCCCGCACCCACGGCGATCGGCAGCCCGGCCGCCACGATCCCGTTCGCTCCGAAGATGCCGAGGGTGGGGTCCGCGATGTGCATGGAGCCCCCGCGGCCGCGGTTCGTCCCTTGGTCCCGGCCCATCAGCTCGGCGAACATGCCGGTGGGGTCCAGGCCCTTGGCCAGGCAGTGGCCGTGCCCGCGGTGGGTCGAGGTGATGACGTCCGTGGGTGTGAGGGCCCAGCACGCACCCACCGCCGTGGCCTCCTGTCCGATGGAGAGGTGCACGAAGCCGGGAACCTCGCCGTCACGGTAGAGCGCCGCCACCCGCTCCTCGAAGCCGCGGATCAGCACCATGCGCCGGTGCATCTCGGTGAGGTCTTCCACCGGAAACCGGGAGCTCGGGGGCGGGTCGGAGGGCACGAAGTGTGTATTGTACTGGTCGGTACAACAAAGGAAAAGCGATGATCGATCAGATCGAGATTCCCGCATCGTTCCCGGACCCCGGCACGGTCTCGGGGAAGCGGGTGGTGATCACCGGGGCCAGCCGAGGGTTGGGTGCCCTCCTCGCCCACGCCTTTTCGCACGCCGGTGCCTCGGTCGCGCTCGTGGCGCGCACGGAGCGGGACCTCAAGTCCGTCGCCGAAGCGCTCCCTGGGCCGTCCCTGGTGCTCAGCGGTGACGTGACGGACGAGGACTTCAACGAGGCCGTGGCCGACGCCACGGTGACGGAGTGGGGTGGTGTGGACGTGTGGATCTGCAACGCCGGGATCTCGCCGATCGTGGCCGGCCCGAGGCAGACCGACGTCTCCATCTGGCGCCAGGTCCTGGAGGTCAACCTCACGGGCGCGTTCCTCGGCGCACGCGCCGCGGCCCGGGTCATGAGTGAGGGCGGCCGGCTGATCTTCACGGGCTCGGTGCTCGGGGAGAGGCCACGGAAAGGGCTCAGTGCCTACAGCGCGTCGAAGGCCGGGTTGGTCGGTGTCGCCAAGGGTCTCGCGCTCGACCTGGCCCCCGTCGGGATCACCGTGAACGTCGTGGCTCCCGGGTGGTTCGACTCGCCGCTGGCCGACGGATGGGTGAAGAGCCCCGAGCTCTCGGCCTCGATCACCGGACACACCGCGCTCCGCCGCTGGGGAGCCCCCGCCGACCTGACCGGCGCGTACCAGTTCCTGGCCTCGGACGCATCCGCGTTCATCACGGGCACCGTGCTCAACGTCGACGGTGGGTATCTGCTGGTATGACGCCACCGCGACGGGTCGTGGCGATCACGGGAGCGGGCGGTGCGCTCGGCGCGGCGATATCAGCGCGGCTGGCGAGCGAGCCCGCGACCGACCTCGTGCTGAGCGATGTCAGCGCGACGTCGCTCGACGCGACCGTGGAGGGCCTTCCCGCCCAGGCCTCGGTCGAGACAGTGATCGCCGACGTGAGCGACCTCGCCCAGGTGGAGTCCGTCATGACCCTGGCGACGAAGCGATTCGGCCACCTCGATGTGGTCGTCAGCAATGCCGGCGTCCTCTCCTCCAACGGGCGCATCCACAATCTGGACACCGAGGAGTGGGAGCGCGCGTTCCGGATCAACCTCCTCGGCGCGGTCAACAACATCCGCGCCGCGGTTGGAGTCATGCGCCCGCGGGGCTCGGGATCCATCATCCTGACCGCGTCGGTCTCCGGGTTGACGGCGTGGTCACATGCCGCTCCGTACTGCGCCACGAAGGCCGCCGTCATACAGCTCGCGAAGGTCGCCGCCGTCGAGTATGCGCGCGACGGAATCCGCGTCAACTGCGTATGCCCGGGGACGTTCGAGTCCGCCATTCACGCGGAACTTCCCCCTGATGCTCTCGCCACGATCGCCGGGAAGCATCCTCTCGGACTCGGAACCGCGGCCGACCTCGTGGGGGCGTACTCCTACCTGGCGAGCGACGCGTCGCGCTGGACCACAGGATCCGCGATCGTGGTCGACGGTGGATACTCGGCACCATGAGGCAACAACGTGTGTACCTAGGAGGGATTGGTGATGCCTCGCATGAAGATCTCGGCAAATGGCCGTGCCACGTCCCGGGCCGACAGAGGACCGCCCGCCTTCAGCCACAGGTACGTGTAGTTGTGCATCCCGAGCCAGGCCATGGCCGTCAGCCTCGGCTGCAGGTCGCGGAAGTCACCGGATTCGACGCCCGCCTGGAGGACGTCCTCGACCCGTCGTTCGTACTGACGGCGCCGCTGGCGGAATTACTCGGCTCGTTCTCCGGTGAGCGCAGGGAACTCATGGAGGAAGACCCAGACGTGATCCGGGTACCGGTGGATCACGTCGAGCAATTCAGAACCGAGCATTGCCAGCTGATCGGGCGGCGAGCCCCCCGCCTCCGCCACCCGGTCGGCGCCGAGCATGACCTCGTCCATCACTCGGTCGTGGATGGCGGCGAGCA
>PMPX01000306.1 GCA_003169235.1 Acidimicrobiaceae bacterium
TGTCCAAGATGGGCATCTCGACGGTGGCCTCCTACACGGGCGCCCAGGTCTTCGAGGCGATCGGCCTCGACGGGGCGCTCATCGACGAGTACTTCACCGGCACGGCGAGCCGCATCGGCGGCGTCGGCCTGTCGGTGCTCGCGGCCGAGGTGGCCACGCGCCACCGCCGGGCCCACGAGCCGCGGCCGACGGAGCGCGCCCACCGCGAGCTCGAGGTCGGTGGGGAGTACCAGTGGCGCCGCGAAGGCGAGTTCCACCTGTTCAACCCGAAGACCGTCTTCAAGCTCCAGCACGCGACGAGGTCGAAGCGCTACGAGATCTTCAAGGAGTACTCCGGCGCCGTCGACGACCAGTCCGAGAAGCTGGGCACCCTGCGCGGGCTGCTGCGGCTGAAGCCGGCGCCCGGGGGGCCGATCCCGCTCGAAGAGGTCGAGCCGATCTCCGCCATCATGGCCCGCTTCTCCACGGGTGCCATGTCGTACGGCTCCATCTCGGCCGAGGCGCACGAGACCCTCGCCATCGCCATGAACCGGATCGGTGGGCGCTCCAACACGGGCGAGGGTGGCGAGGACGCCGACCGCTTCACGCCGGACGCGAACGGGGACCTGCGGCGCAGCGCGATCAAGCAGGTGGCGTCGGGCCGCTTCGGGGTGACGAGCGAGTACCTCGTCAACGCGGACGACCTCCAGATCAAGATCTCCCAGGGCGCCAAGCCCGGCGAGGGCGGGCAGCTGCCCGGCAACAAGGTCCACCCGTGGATCGCCCGCACACGCAAGTCGACGCCGGGCGTCGGCCTCATCTCGCCGCCGCCGCANNCCGCACCACGACATCTACTCCATTGAGGACATCGCCCAGCTGATCCACGACCTCAAGTCCTCCAACCCCCGGGCCCGGGTGCACGTCAAGCTCGTGGCCGAGGTGGGTGTCGGCACGGTGGCGGCCGGGGTGGCCAAGGCCCACTCCGACGTGGTGCTGATCTCCGGTCACGACGGCGGCACCGGGGCGGCCCCGCTCACCTCGCTGAAGCACGCCGGCATCCCCTGGGAGATCGGGCTGGCCGAGACCCAGCAGACGCTCCTGGCCAACGGCCTGCGGGACCGCATCGTCGTGCAGGTGGACGGTCAGCTCAAGACGGGCCGCGACGTGGTGGTCGGCGCGCTGCTGGGCGCCGAGGAGTACGGCTTCGCCTCGGCGCCGCTCGTGGTGTCGGGCTGCATCATGATGCGCGTCTGCCATCTCGACACCTGCCCCGTCGGGATCGCCACCCAGAACCCGGCGCTGCGGGCCAAGTTCAGCGGCAAGCCCGAGTTCGTCGAGACGTTCTTCGAGTACGTGGCCGAGGAGGTGCGCGAGCTCCTCGCCTCGCTCGGGCTGCGCTCGCTGGAGGAGGCCGTCGGGCGGGTCGATCTGCTCGAGACCGAGGCGGCGGTGACGCACTGGAAGGCGGCCGGGCTCGACCTCTCCACGGTCCTCGCCGAGCCCGACGTGCCCGACACCGTCGGGCGGCGCCAGACCCGCCTGCAGGACCACGGGCTGGAGAAGGCACTCGACCACTCCTTCATGGACGACTGCGCGCCCGCGCTCGCCGACGCCACCCCGGTGTCGGTCGAGGTGCCCATCACCAACGTCGACCGGACGGTGGGGACGCTGCTCGGGTCCGAGATCAGTCGGCGCTACGGCGCCGCCGGGCTGCCCGACGACACGATTTCGCTGACCTTCACCGGATCGGCCGGGCAGAGCTTCGGTGCCTTCCTGCCCCGGGGCGTGACGATGCGGCTGTACGGCGACGCCAACGACTACTTCGGCAAGGGCCTGTCGGGAGGCCGCCTCGTCGTGCGACCGCCGGAGGACTCGCCGTTCGCCGCCGAGGAGGAGATCATCGCGGGCAACGTGATCCTCTACGGCGCCACCGACGGCGAGGTGTTCATCCGCGGGCAGGTGGGGGAGCGCTTCTGCGTCCGCAACTCGGGGGCGACCGCGGTCGTCGAGGGTGTGGGCGACCACGGGTGCGAGTACATGACCGGAGGGATCGTGGTGGTGCTGGGGCCGACGGGGCGGAACTTCGCCGCCGGCATGTCGGGCGGCATCGCCTACGTCTACGACCCCGAGCGCACGTTCGGGCAGCGGGTGAACCCCGAGCTGGTCGACGTGGAGCCGCTGAACCCCGAGGACAGCTTCATGGTGCGCACCCTGGTCGAGCGCCACGGGGTGGAGACCGAGTCGGCCGTGGCGGCCCGCCTGCTCAAGAGGTGGGACACGGAGGTCCTCGAATTCGTGAAGGTCATGCCGCGCGACTACCGGAGGATCCTGGAGGCGACCCGCCGGGCCGAGGCGGAGGGGCGCTCGGTGGACCAGGCGGTCATGGAGGCCTCACATGGGTAAGACGACCGGCTTCATGGAGTTCGGGCGCCAGCTGCCGCGGCGACGCCCCGTCTCGGTCCGCCTGCGCGACTGGAAGGAGGTCTACGAGCCCTTCGGCGAAGAGGCCACCAAGGAGCAGGGGGCGCGCTGCATGGACTGCGGCATCCCGTTCTGTCACGACGGCTGCCCACTCGGGAACCTGATCCCCGAGTGGAACGACCTCGTCTTCCGCGACGACTGGCCCGATGCGATGGAGCGCCTCCACGCGACGAACAACTTCCCCGAGTTCACGGGGCGGCTCTGCCCGGCACCGTGCGAGGCGGCGTGCGTGCTCGGGATCAACGAGGACCCGGTCACGATCGAGCGCATTGAGTACGAGATCGTCGAGCGGGCATGGGACGAGGGCTGGGTGACCCCGCAGACGCCGTCGGTGCGCACCGGCAAGTCGGTGGCGGTCGTGGGCTCGGGCCCGGCCGGCCTGGCGGCGGCCCAGCAGCTGGTGCGGGCCGGGCACGCCGTGACCGTGTTCGAACGGGCGGAGAAGCCCGGCGGGCTGCTGCGCTACGGGATCCCCGAATTCAAGATGGAGAAGGCGGTGCTGGACCGCCGGCTCGCCCAGATGGAGGCCGAGGGCGTCACCTTCGTGTGCTCGACCTCGGTGGGCGGCGGAGTTGCCGGGGCGTCACCCGGCGACGAAGGCGCCGAGCCGGGCGAGGAGCGCGGCGTGGGCACGGCCTGCGCCCCCGACGTCCAGGTGCGCCCGGCGGCCGAGGTGCAGGCGGAGTTCGACGCCGTGGTGCTGGCCGGCGGGGCCACGCTGCCCCGGGACCTGCCCGTGCCCGGCCGCGAGCTGTCGGGCGTCCACCTGGCGCTCGAGTACCTGAAGCCCTCGAACCTGGTCCAGGAGGGCGAGCTGCGATCCCCGCCCATCAGCGCCAAGGGCAAGCATGTGGTCATCATCGGCGGCGGTGACACCGGGGCCGACTGCCTGGGCACGGCACACCGGCAGGGAGCGGCGTCGGTCCACCAGCTCGAGATCATGGCCGAGCCCCCGAGCGACCGGATGGCCGAGAACCCCTGGCCGCTGTGGCCGCTGATCCTGCGCACCTCCTCGGCCCACGAGGAGGGGGGGCAGCGCCTCTTCTCGGTGACGACCACCGAGTTCGTCGATGACGGCTCGGGCGCGGTGCGCGCCCTGCGCGGCCACACCGTCGAGATGCGCACCGAGGACGGTCGCCCGGTGTTCGAGGTCGTCGCGGGCACCGAGTTCGAGCTGGAGTGCGAGCTCGTACTGCTCGCCATGGGCTTCGTCGGCACCGAGCGCCGCAACGCCGTGGACGAGCTGGGCGTCGAGGTCGGGCCCCGGGGCACCGTCGTGGCCGATCAGACCTGGGCGACCAACGTCGACGGCGTCTTCGTGTGCGGGGACCAGACCCGGGGCCAGAGCCTGATCGTCTGGGCCATCGCCGAGGGGCGCTCGTGCGCCTCGGCGGTCGACCGCTGGCTCATGGGGACGACCGCGCTGCCGGCGCCGCTCGTGCCCGGGCAACTGGCCATGCGCTGACCGGACGGGTCTCTCGGTACAGTCCCTCCATGTCCACCTGCCTCGCCAACGGCGTGTCGCTCTTCTACGAGCTGGCCGGCACGGGTGAGCGGCTGCTCAGCATCTCGGGCACCGGTGGCGACCTGCGCCAGAAGCCGGGGCTGGCCGAGGGCCCCCTGGGGCGGGCCTTCGAGGTGCTCTCCTACGACCAGCGTGGCCTCGGGCGCTCGAGCGTCCCGGCCTGGCCGTACGCCATGGCGGACTTCGCCGCGGACGCCGCCGCGCTCCTCGACGCCCTCGGCTGGGACGACTGCCTGGTCATCGGGCTGTCCTTCGGCGGCATGGTCGCCCAGGAGCTGGCCATCCGGTACCCGGAGCGGGTGCGGCGTCTCGTGCTGGCCTGCACCTCGTCGGGTGGGGCGGGCGGCGCCTCCTTTCCACTGCACGAGTTGGCCTCCCTCCCGCCCGAGGAGCGGGTGACCCGGCAGATCGGGTTGCTCGACACCCGGTGGGACGCAGCGTGGCGTCGGGACCACCCTGAGATGGTGGCCCTCATGGCCGGGCGCATGCCCGCCAGAGCGGGGGAGCCCCCCGAGGGCCTCACCAACCAGCTGGCCGCCCGGGCCCAGCACGACACGACCGACCGGCTGGGCCGGATCGCCTGTCCGACCCTCGTCTGCGGCGGCCGTTTCGACGGCATCGCGCCGCCGGCCAACAGCGCGCAGCTGGCCGACAGGATCCCCGGCGCGCAGCTCGCCCTGTTCGACGGGGGCCACGGCTTCTTCCTCCAGGACCGCACGGCCTGGCCGGCGATCGTGGCCTTCCTCGGTGAGGGCGCGGCCGCCTGAGCGGACCCGTAGATTGCCAGTCATGGACGTGACGGCGACACCCGAGTGGAACGCCCTGGCGGCGCACTACGACCAGATCTCGGCCCGGCACCTGCGCGAGCTCTTCGCCGAGGACCCCGAGCGGACCACCCGTATGACCGTGGAGGCCGCCGACCTCGTCCTCGACTACTCCAAACAGCGGGCCACGGACGAGACGCTGCGCCTCCTCATGGACGTCGCCCGGGCCGCCGGGGTCGAGCAGCGTCGGGACGCCATGTTCTCCGGCGCGCACATCAACACGACGGAGGATCGTGCCGTCCTGCACGTGGCGCTCCGCATGCCCCCCGGCACCGACCTCACCGTCGACGGGCAGGACGTGACGGGCGACGTGCACGCGGTGCTCGGGAAGATGGGCGAGCTCTCGGAGCGCATCCGCAACGGGTCGTGGACCGGGGCGACCGGCAAGCGGATCAACGCGGTGGTGAACATCGGCATCGGCGGCTCCGA
>PMPX01000141.1 GCA_003169235.1 Acidimicrobiaceae bacterium
CGGGGTCAAGCAGGAGATCAGCGAGGTCGTCGACTTCCTCAAGACCCCGGGCCGCTTCAAGGAGATCGGGGCGAAGATCCCCAAGGGCGTCCTGCTGGTCGGCCCCCCGGGCACCGGCAAGACGCTCATCGCCCGCGCCGTCGCCGGCGAGGCCGGCGTGCCCTTCATGTCGGTCAGCGGCTCGGACTTCATGGAGATGTTNNAGATGTTCGTGGGCGTGGGCGCCAGCCGGGTCCGGGACCTGTTCCAGACCGCCCGCAAGCAGGCCCCCGCCATCGTCTTCGTCGACGAGATCGACTCCATCGGCCGCAAGCGCGGCGCCGGCCTGGGCGGCGGGCACGACGAGCGTGAGCAGACCCTCAACCAGATGCTCTCGGAGATGGACGGCTTCGACACCTCCGAGGGCGTGGTGATGATCGCCGCCACCAACCGGCCCGACATCCTCGACCCCGCCCTCCTGCGCCCGGGGCGCTTCGACCGCCAGATCGTGGTGCCGCTGCCCGACCTCGAGGAGCGGCTGCCCATTCTGCAGGTGCACTGCAAGGGCAAGCGGATGGCGTCCGACGTCGACCTCGGCATCGTGTCCCGGGGCACGCCGGGCATGAGCGGTGCCGACCTGGCCAACCTGGTCAACGAGGCGGCGCTCCACGCCGTGCGCCGGGGCAGCGCGGAGATCGCCATGGCCGACTTCGAGACGGCCCGCGACCGGGTGCTGCTCGGACAGCGCCGCGAGTCCATGGTGCTCTCGGAGGCCGAGAAGGAGCGCATCGCCTACCACGAGGGCGGCCACGCCGTGCTGGCCTACGTGCTCGAGCACGCCGACCCCGTGCACAAGGTGACCATCCTCCCGACGGGCATGGCGCTCGGCGTCACCCACCAGCTCCCGATGGAGGAGCGCCACATCCACCCCCGCCAGTACATAGAGGACTCGCTGTGCGTGCGCATGGGCGGGCGTTGTGCCGAGCTGCTCGTGTACGGCGACCTGTCGACCGGGGCGGCCAACGACCTCGTCGGCAACACGGAGCTGGCCCGCAAGATGGTGCGCGAGTGGGGCATGAGCGAGGCCATCGGCCCGATGGCCTGGGGATCCCAGGGCCAGGTCTTCCTGGGCGAGGACCTCATGCACACCCGGGACTACTCCGAGGACACGTCCAAGGTCATCGACGACGAGGTCGAGCGGATCCTGCGCTCCGAGGAGACGCGGGCCATGGAGACGCTGAGCAAGCACCGGGGTGGTCTCAACGCCATCGCCCGCGCGCTGCTCGACAACGAGATCATCGACGGCGCCGAGGTGGCCCGCCTGGTCGACGAGGCCCACGGGTCCCCCGTGCACACCGAAGGGGCCAAGTCGGTGCCGCACTTCCACGCGGGCGCCATCAGCGCGCCGGCTTCGAACGGTGGCGTCCCTGCCGGCGCCGCCGGTGGCAACGGGGCCGGCAACGGACACGGGCCGCACCACCAGCCTGTGTCCGATGGCACGGCCGGCGCCGTCACCGTGCCGGCCGCACCTGCGCCACCGGCGGGCCAACACCCCGACGCCGAGTCGTGGCCACCCCCGGCGTGGCCCCCGCCCGCCGACCCCACGGCCGGCGCCCCGGAGGGACCCGCAACCCGCTAGCCGCAGCCCGCTCGGCGGGGCGAACACCCGGAACGAACCAAACCGGGTTGCGCTGCGTCATGAAGGGGGATGGTGGAGCAACAGCTCGCAGAGTGGCTCGAGGACGGCTACGTGGCATCGTTCCGCACCGCCTGCCTCATCCTGGGCAACCGGGCCGACGCGGAGGAGGCGGTCCAGGACGCGTACCTGCGGGCCTGGCGCTTCCGCGACTCCCTCACCGCCGTGCCGAGCATCCGCCCCTGGCTCTACCGGGTGGTCGTCAACTCCTGCTACTCGAAGCTGCGCCGGGAGATCCCCCACCGCGACCGCCGGGCCGGTGACGAGCCGCTGGCGCACGTCGCCGACGGCGGTGCCGGTCCCGAGGTCAGCGCCGAGCAGGCCGAGGTGGCCGGGACGGTGCTCGCCGCGCTGCAGCAGCTCCCGCTGTCGCTGCGCGTGCCCGTCGTCCTGCGGTACTACGCCGACCTGAGCGAACGCGACATCGCGCTCGCCATCGGGCGTCGCCAGGGCACCGTCAAGTCCCGCCTGCACGAGGCCCGCCGCCGCCTGGCGGCCGACCCCGCCCTGTGCGCCCTGGCCGGCGCCGGGGACGCACCTCGCACCGAGGAGACCGGCCCATGACCATGCTCGACGACGATCGCCTCGCCTCCCTGTTCGCCCGGGCCGGGGCCTCCTTCGAGGTGCCCGCCTCGGGAACCGAGGACATCCTGGCCCGTGCGGCCGGCTCCGGCCGTGGCGCGGACGGCGACAGCGATGGCGACGAAGCCGGTGACGGAAGACCGGCCGCGCCGGTCGAGGCCACGCCGATCACGGGGGGCCGGTCGCACCGGCTCGTGGCCGCCGCGGGCCGGCACCGCGTCCTCTCGGCGGCCGCCTGCATCGTCGTCGCCCTCGTCGTCGCCGGCACGGTGGGCGCGCTGGTGCACTCGCCGTCGGGGACCGCGCCCACCTCGAGCCTGCCACGGACGGGACTGGCCGCACCCCTGCCCGTCAGCACCACGACCGTCCCGCCGGGCTATGCCGTGGCGGGCGGCGCCGCCAATGCCCCGGTGGCGTCGCCGTCGGCCGGGGCGGGGCACGCGGCGTCGACGCCGGCGGTCACCACGCCCACGGTGCCGCCCACGCTGCCGGCCGGAGCCGTCGGCCAGCCGTCGAGGATCGAGCAGACCGGGACCCTCGGGTTGTCGGTCGGCCGCGGTGACCTCGGCCGGACCATGACGCGGCTGACCTCGCTGGCGGGAGCATCCGGAGGCTTCGTGGCGAGCTCGCAGACGCAGTCCGGCGCCGCCACCGGCAGCACGCCGTCCGGCACCATCACGCTGCAGGTGCCGGTCGACGACTTCGCGACGGTGCTGCAGCAGGCCCAGGCGCTCGGCAAGACCTCGGACCTCACGACGAAGGCCACCGACGTCACGGGCCAGTACGTCGACCTGCAGTCGCGCATCACGGCGCTCGAGGACAGCCGGCAGCAGTACCTGACGATCCTGGCCAAGGCCACGACGGTCGGCGACGTGCTGGCCGTGCAGGAGCAGCTCGACACCATTCAGTCCCAGATCGAGCAGCTCCAGGGCCAGTTGAACCTCCTCAACGGCCAGACGACGTACTCCACGTTGACCGTCGACGTCACTGAGGGTGCAGCGCCGGCACGGCCGGGACCCGTCCCCGAGTCGGGCGTCGTGCGGGCCTGGCACGACAGTGTCGGGGGATTCGTCACCGGCGTGGAGGGCGTCATCCGGTTCGCCGGCCCGGTCCTCTTCGTGCTGCTGTGCCTCGGCATCCTCTGGGTCGGGGGGCGCGCGCTGTGGCGCCGCTACCAGCGGCACAACCTGTAGCGACGGGCGCTCAGGGGCCGATCACGCTCAGAGGCCGATGGCAGCCGCCAGCGGGATCCCGGGCATCGTCACCACGCCGATCCCGCCGGAGGGGCCGGCATCCTCGCTCACCGCCATGGGCCCGCTCGAGCGCACCACGATCGGGTCGAAGCCGACGTTCTGGAGCGGCGCGCCGGAGACCGACCCCGTCGTGCCCCCGGGCACCGTCGCCGTGCTGATGGCCCGCTCGCCCGACGACGTCACGGCGTACACGGTGTAGCTCTCGGCCGCGCCCGACGTGTTGGTCAGCGCCAGGGAGTTGAGCACGACGCCGGTCACGGCGGGGCTGGCGCTCGTGCCCGGCGGCGGCACCAGCCACTCATCCGTCGGCGACGCGATGCTCGCCGCGTCCACCGCCATCGCCATGCCGGCCTGGGGAGCCGGGGACGACCCGGGCATCGACGCCGTCCGCCCGACCACCACGCCCGGGCCGCCGGTGGCGTCGATGACGGCGGAGTACGTCGCGCCGTGCGGGATCCGCGTCTGCGCGCCCGTGGCCAGGGCCCAGGTGCTGTGCGGGGCGACCGTGTCGCTCAGCGGGGCGAGCGGGCCGGATGCGAGGCGCAGGTGCACGGTGACCGACTCGGGCGCCGCGCCGGGGTTGAAGACGTCGATCTCCGACGATCCGCCGTCGACGTCCTCGCTCTGCGGGATGGACCAGTGCGGCTCGGGGCGCGCCGCCCCCGGCACGAGGGCAAGGCCCGCAGAGGGCCCCGAGAACCCCTGGACCTCCGAGGCCACGACCCGCCCCGTCCTCGTGGCGACCACGGTGCTCACCGTGGACGCGCTCTGCACCTCGGACGCCACGTTCTCGACTTCGACCTGCCCGGGCTGCAGCACGATCCCCTGGTAGTTGATGGGATGCACCGAGCCCGTCGGGGTGATGAAGCTCAGGTCGACCACGACGGGCGTCGACGTGGGGTTCAGCAGCGAGATGTAGAGCGGATCCGAATTGGACGTCGTGCCGCCGGGGAAATACCAGTCGGCCGCCGTCGTGCTCTGGCACGGCGCCTGGGACCAGCCCGACGTGCCGTGGACGACCTGGGTGACGGCGACCCCGCCCCCGGAGACCGTCACCATTTCGCCCTCCCACGATCCCGACGACAGCGGCGGGATGCTCGGCACCGCGACCCCGCGGGCGGGGACGGAGACCGCCGTGTGCACGACCGCGTCCGAATCGGTCACCGCAGTGACGATCGCGCCGACCGTCCGCGCCGAGGTGTTGGTGAGCACCACGAAGCCGGGCGCGAGGCCCGACGCGTTCGACTGCCCCGTGCAGTACCAGGCCGTCGACTCCGCATCGGGGGCGCCGACCAGAGCACTCGGCGTCGCCGGTGCGCTCGGGGGGGTCGACGCGCCCCGGACGCCGGCGACGACGCCCACTCCCACCACGACCACCACGACGAGGGCGAGCACCAGCCAGCGGCGCTCGGGGCTGCGGTGGGCGGGGCTCACCGCTCCTCCTCGCCGGCCGGTGGGGCCGACACGCCCGCCGTCGAGGCCGCACCCGTCCGCCGTGGGCGGCCGATCAGCGCGCCGGCGAGCACGACCCAGACGGCGAGCTCGAGTGCGACCGCCAGGGGGACAAAGGGAAACTGCGAGAGTGAGAGCGACGCCTGCCCCGTCGTGGTGGCGTACTGCGCCGCCCAGCCGAACGCGGGTCGCTGCGTCACCGAGCGGCCGTCGATGCTGAGGTCGAAGCTGCCGGCCGGCGCGTAGCCGGCATAGAGAGTGCCGGTCGTGACGGGGCCGGTGGCCGCTCCCCCGCTCGAGATGGCACTCAGCACGGGCTGCCACCCCGCCACGTCCCCCGCACCCGGGTACGACCATGCCTGCACGGTCGGCAGCGCGTCCGCCCGTGCCCCGGTCACCGGCATGTCCTCCCCGTTCTCGAACACCTGGACGCCGAGCTCGCCGGGCACGACCTGCAGGTCGTCCTGTTCGAGGAGGTCGGTGTCGATGCCCGGTGGCGGCGGCGCGCTGACCGACGCGGGCACCGTGCCCACCATGGACGGCGCCACCCCGTCGAGGGCCACGACGTAGCGCACGCCGGCGGACGCCAACAGCCGGCCCAGGTGCACGGTCCCGCCCGACACCGCGAGCCGGACGGCATCGGCCACCTGCTGGGCGGGACCGGCACCGGCGGGGGTGAACACCTGCGCCGAGTCGGGCAGCCCCTCGGGCGTCAGCGCGAAGGCCAGGCCCTGTTGCACCTCCCACCCACCGGCGGGCAGGGCGCGCGGGTCACCGAGCCACAGGACCCGCGTCACGCCGCCCGTGCTCGGGCGGCTCAGGAAGGCGAGCGGCTGCTCCACTCCCTGGGACGGGAGGTCCCAGCGGCCGCCCGCCGTCGCGGCCACGACGGGGAGGAGGCCGAGCGCCACGAAGACGAGCGCGGTGACGCTCACCACCTGGCGCCACCCGAACTCGCGGCCGGTCAGGTCGTTCTCGAAGGCGGCGATGCCGAAGCCGACGCAGGCGGCGACGGCCAACGCGGCGGGTGCGAGGACCACCGACTCCGACGGCGTGAAGGAACCCAGGTCGCCCCGCGACGCGGCCAACGCGAGGCCCCACGACGCGCACGCCATGACCCACAGGCGCGCCGCCCAGATCAGGCGGGTCCCCCGCCCGAGGACGAGGGGCAGCGCCGCCGCCACCACGAGAAGCCAGACGATGGGCGAGCGGGCGGCCGGCCCGATGGCGAAGCGGATGACCTCGCCCCAGCCCGGGGCGTTCGCCGCGGCGATCGGCAGGCCGAAGATGGCCACGGACCCCTTCCCCGCCAGCACCGTCCCGATCACCCAGGGCGCGGCCAGCACCAGGGCGACGCCGATCGCCTCGGCCGCCACCACCAGGATCCGCCAGCCGGCGTCGCGCGAGCCCACCAGAATGGAGCCCACCGCCCAGGCCAGTGCGGTGATCACGACCAGCGGGACCACGGCCGGCGCGAAGGCCGCCGCTGCCGCGATCACGGCACCGAGGACGGCGACCTGGCCCAGCGGGCGGCTGCGCCACTTCGGTCCGGGCTCCTCCCCGAACGGCGCCACGCGGGCGGCGCGGGCCAGCCCGAGCGCGATGAAGGGAAAGGCCGCGTAGGCGACCAGGCCGTCCCAGCGTCCCGTGCCCAGCGCACCGTAGGGCAGCGGCAAGCCGAGGTAGCAGACGACCGCGACGACGCGGGCCCGGGCCGACACCACGGGGCGCATGAACCGCGAGACGCCCCAGGCGCCGAGCGGGATGCAGCCGAGCAGCAGGACCCGCTGCAGGGTCCCCATGGCGCCGAAGAGGACGGTGCCGGTGATGCCGACGAGGCCGAACGCGGGTGAGGAGGGCGCGGTGGTGCCGACGCCGGCCGACTGCCAGCCCGAGAAGAAGTGGTGCCAGCTCGCCGACCACGACGGGAGGGGGGCCAGCTGTCCCACGAAGGGCAGGGTCCCGAAGAAGAGGTCCCGCGTCCCGACTGCGATCACGGCCAGCGCGACGATCATCACAAGGGCGCGCTGGCGTCCCGTGCCGAGCGGGACCGAACGGACCTTGCGGCCGAAGCGGTCCCGGCCGGCGCGCCGGCCCAGGTCGTCGAGCTCGTCGAAGTCGGTGTCCTCGCTGAAGGCCGCCCCGACGCTGCCCGTGAGGACGGCCACCTCGTCACGTTCGTCGTGCCGCTCGGCCCGCTCCCTCGAGACGGCGACGGCATTGGCGGCCACGAGGCCCTGGTGGGTGAGCCGGCTGAGGTAGCGGGACAGGCGCGCACTGCCCCGCACCTGGAGGCGGCGCACCTCGGCGTCGGGGAAGAGGCGGTGCTCCGCCAGCTCGCCCCTGAGCACGGAGATCTCGGTCAGGCGTCGGGCATTCCACCGCCACGCGCCCATGCCGGCGCGCACCCGGTCGCGGTCGCGCGCCAGCACCGCGATGATCACCTCGCCGAGGGCGAGCAGGGCCGCCTGCGGCAGCACGCGCACCAGGTGGACCCGCGTGTAGCACTTGAGGACGGCGCGCAGCTCGTGGCGCCGTTGGAGCATCTGCATCGTGACGGTGTGGCGCCCCTCGTCCACGCCGAGGACGGCCAGGGGCTCGAGCCCGCCGGCCACGGCTTCCCGGTGTCGCACACGCGCCTCGGGCGCGACGACCACGCGTGACCCCGCCACCTGAGAGCGCCACGACAGGTCGAGGTCCTCCCCCATGGCGACGATGCCGCCGTCGAAACCCTTCAACTCGGCGAAGAGGTCCGCCCGGACCAGGATGCAGCCCCCGGGGGCGACGAAGACGTCGCGGACCGCGTCGTGCTGGCCGTGGTCGACCTCGCCCTCGACGATGCGGTCGACGACGGCGCCGGTCTTGTCGCAGCTCATCCCGACGTGCAGCAGGATGCTCGGGTCGTCCCAGTTGACGAACTTCGGGGACACCACGCCGGCATTGGAGCGGAACGATTCCTCCACCATCTTGTGGACGGCGTCGGGATCGAGCGCGACGTCGTCGTGGCACAGCAGGAAGAAGGCGGCCCCCTCCACCATGGCGAGCACCTCGTTGGAGGCCGCCGAGTAGCCGGGTCGCCCGGGCAGGTGCCGCACGAAGGCGTCCGGGAAGACGTGCCCGACCCGCTCCGTGACCCCCGCCTCGTCGTCACCGGTCGAGAGGACCAGGACCGAGAGCTCCCCGTAGTCCTGAGCGGCCAGGGAGGAGAGGGCCTCGTCGAACCAGGGCCCGGGATCGGTCGTGACCACGACGGCGACCACGGCCGGCACTTGGGCGTCCATCAGGTGCCAGAGGCTATCCGGTCGGGGTTCCGCCCCTCAGGCACGGAATTCATCCCAGCTGCTTGCTACTGTTTAACAAAGGTGATACTCTTGCACATGAACGCAGAGGTCTGGCCGGCGGGCCGCTGCGAACGGCTCTTCGGAGTGAACCGACCAGACAGGAGGCTCCCATGCCTGACGTACCCACCAACCTCACCACCTTCTCGAAGGGTGTCACCGACCTTGCCCGGGACGCGGCGTACGTCGCCGTCGGTCTCGGCGTGCTGGGCTTCCAGCGGGCCCAGGTGCAGCGGATCGAGCTGCAGAACCGCCTGTCCCAGGACGTGGCGCTGGACCAGCGCATCGACGAGGTGCGCCACAGCGTCGCCAAGGGGTTCCAGCACGTCGACGACCTGGCCGAATCGGCCGTGCAGTTCGTCGAGACCACCCTTCAGCCGCTCGAGGACAAGCTGCCCCCCACGGTGACGCAGCTGACCACGAAGGCCCGGGAGCAGGCCCGCGAGGTGCGGACCCAGATCCGCCAGCTGGTCAACGCCTGAACCGACCCCGCCTCGGCGGCACCGACGACGCTCGCCCTCAGTCCGCCTCCCAGGAGGCCAGGACGTCGGCGAGCGTTGTCGCGAGCGGGATGACCGGCTCCCAGCCGGTGGCGTCCCGCAGCTTGCCCGCATCGCCGCGGAGCACCGGCACGTCGACGGGGCGCACCAGCTCGGGGTCGGTCTCGAGCGCGAGGTCCGCGCCCGCCAGCTCCAGGAGCCGCGCCGCCACCTCCGACATGGCGACGTCGCGCCCGGAGCAGACGTTGTAGACCTCGCCCAGGACGCCCTGCTCCATCAGCAGGCGGTAGGCCGCTACCACGTCACGCACGTCGGTGAAGTCCCGCCGGGTCGTCAGTGTCCCGACCCGCAGGGCCTGGGCACCAGAGCGGCGGGCGTCGACGATCCGCTTGGCCAGGGCGGGCACGAAGAAGTTCGGGGACTGGCCGGGGCCGATGTGGTTGAAGGGTCGCACCACGACCACCGGCTGCCCGTACCCCCGCCACGCCTGCAGGCTCACGTCCTCCGCCGCCAGCTTGCTCGCGGCGTAGGGGCTGGCCGGGGCCGTCGGCGTGTCCTCCGCCAGCGGGAGCTGGCCCGGGTCGACCACCCCGTACACCTCGGCCGAGCTCACGACCAGCACACGGGGGGCCACCGACAGCGTGCGGGCGGCCGCCAGGATCTCGGCGGTCCCGAGCACGTTGACCCGCAGCACCAGGCTGGGGTCCTCCCAGCTCTCGCCCACGTGCGTCATGGCGGCGAGGTGGTAGATCGCGTCGGGCACCACGTCGGCCATGACCCGGCGCACCGCCGGGCCGTCGGCGACGTCGGTCTCGATGTCGATGACGGCGACCTCGTCCCCCTGATCCTTCAGGTGTGCGGCGAGCCAGTGACCCACGAAGCCCTTGCCGCCGGTGATGAGCGCGCGCATCCGCGGAACCCTACTGCCGGGCCGCCGCGGCCACCGCATAGGCGTGCAGGTGCCGGGTCACGCTCGCCTCCCACGTGTGCTCCCCCGCCACCGTGATCCCCAGCGCCCGGCGCTCCGCCCCGCCCCGGGCGCGGAGGGCCTCCCCGACCGTATCGGCCAGTGCGGTCACGTCTCCCGGCGGCACCAGCAGGGCCGCCCCCCGTGCCACCTCGGCCATCGCCGTCCCCTGCGTCGTGACCAGCGGGGCACCGCAGGCCAGGGCCTCGAGGGCGGGCAACCCGAACCCCTCCTCGAGCGCCGGGTACGCCACCACCGCGGCCCGCCGGAGCAGGGCGGGGACAGCCGGGTCCGGCAGGTAGCCGGTGCGAACGATCCTCTCGGGGTGGCGGGCGGCCGCCAGGGCCCGCTCGGTGTCCGCCATCCCCCACCCGGGCTGCCCTCCGAGGACCAGCACGGGGTCGGGGTCGGAGTCGGCCAGCAGGTCGAACGCCGCGACGAGCGGCGCGACGCCCTTGCGCGGTTCGAGCGTCCCGACGAAGACCACCAGCGGCCGGTCCAGTGGCACGCCCAGGGCGGCCAGCTCGGCCCGGTCGGCGCCGTCCGTCGGCTCGGTGACCGAGAACCGGTGGTGGTCCACGCCATGGGGTGCGACCACGACGGGCGCCCGGACCTCGCAGCACTCCCGCAGGCGGTCGGCCGTCACCTGGCTGACGCAGATCAGGACGCCGGCATGGCGAGCGGCGCGGCGGATGGCGCGGCGGAAGAAGGCCGCCTTGGACCGCAGGTGCCACTCGGGATGGTCGAAGAACGTGCAGTCGTGGATCGTGACCGCGCACGGTACGGGCGACCGCGCCGGCATGGTGTAGTGCGGCCCGTGATGGACCTGCACGTCGAGGGAGCGCAACACGGAGGCGAGGCCGACCTGCTCGAACGCCAGCCGGCCAGGCCGGGAGCCCGGCACCGCACCACGCACCGCGGCACGGCCGGCCAGGCTGCGCCAGCGCTCCTCGTCACCGCGGCGCGCAATCAAGGTCAGCTCCACGTCGTGGCGCGCCGAGAGACCACTCGCCAGGGCCATGGTGTAGTAGCCCGCGCCACCGGGGTGCACCGGGACCGCCGAGACGTCGAGCGCGAGGCCGAGGGCGGACGTCATCGCAGCGAGCTCCACAACGCGATGTGCTCGGCCGCCACGGCACTCCACGTGCGCGTCAGCGCGTGGGCGGCACCCCGGGCCGACAGGTCGGCGCGGAGCGCGTCGTCGGTCAGGACCGCAGCCAGCCCGGCGGCGATGTCGTCGATGTCGAGTGGGTCGACGATGCGGGCCGGTGGCGTTCCCTCCTCGCCGAGGTCGTGCACGCTCGGCACCTCGTCGGCCACCACCGTCGGCGTTCCCACGCGCATGGCCTCGAGTGGCGGCAGCCCGTAGCCCTCGGTCAACGGCACGTACGCGAAGGCGCGCGCCCGACGGTAGAGCCCGGCGAGCACGGGATCGGACACCGAACCCGCGAACACGATGCCGTCGGTGTCGTAGCGCGTGGACGGTTCCGGGCCCCAACCGGCCGGTCCCACGATCACGAGGGGCCAGGGTTCCGGCAGCGAGGGGCTCACCTGATGGAAGGCGCGCACGAGACGGTCCACGTTCTTGCGCGGCTCGAGCGTGCCCACCGTGAGCAGGAACTCGCCGCGCACCCCGAGGCGGCCGAGCAGCTCCTCCGCCGCCCCCGGGTCCGGGTCCGGGAGGTGGTCGGCACCACCGCGCACGACGGTGATCCGTCCCGGGTCGACACCGAACGCCGCGACGTCGACGGCCACCAGGCGGGACGGGACGACCAGCGCCGCCCCGCCGTCGCGGGCCCGGGTCAGCGCGAGCTCGTGCCACCGCCTCCCACGCCGCGTCGTGGCCTCGGGGTGGCGGTGCCAGGCGACGTCGTGGACCGTGACCACCAGATGGCTCCGGGCCGACTGCCTCAAGGTCGGTGCCGCCAGCGAGACCGAGTGCACGATGTCGAAGCCAGAGGGGGCACGGCGCCAGCCGTGGTCCCACGCCCGCGTCAGCAACGGTCCCGGCAGCCGCGAGGCGATGATCGGCTTGCCGAACGCCGCCAGCGGGTCGTCGGCCCGGCGGCCGGGGGCCCGGCTGGCCAACAGCGTCACGTCGACCTGGTCACCCTCGCGGGAGCGCTCCGTGAGGCCGGCGAGGAGGCCGCGTGCATAGGCCCCGATGCCACCCGGCACCTGGCGCCGCAGCTGCTCCACGGCGAGGAGCACCGAAGGGGTCGTGGCCTCAGCCATGGCCGCCCGCCGCGTCGCGGTAGAGCTCCTCGAGGCCGGCGCCGCACCGTTCCCACGAGAACCCGGCGGACCAGGCGGTGCCCGCCGCGACGAGCCGGGCACGCAGGGCCTCGTCCGCCACGACCGCGTCCAGTGCGTCGACCAGCGCGTCATGGTCACCCGGGTCGACCATGAGGGCGCCGTCCCCGAGGACCTCGGGCAGCGAGCCGGCGCGGCTGGCCACCACGGGCACGCCGGCCCGCATGGCCTGCAGCGGGGGGAAGCCGAACCCCTCGTAGAGCGACGGGTAGGCGAGGACGGTGGCCCGGGCGAGCAGCGCGGCCAGGTCGGGCGCCTCGACCCACCCCGTCCGGACGATCCTGTCGCGGGCCGCCGATGCCGCCACCGCCGACGCCAACGCCTCCTCTCCCCACCCCGGCGGCCCCGCCAGCACGAGGGCGACGTCGGGATGGCGAGCGGCCACCTCACCGAACGCGCGCACGAGGCCGGGCAGGTCCTTGCGCGGCTCCGCGGTCCCGACGGCGAGGCAGAAGCGCTCGCTCCCCACGGGCAGCAGCCGGCCGAGCGTGCGGACGGCTTCGGCATCGGTGACGGGAGGGAGGTCCGGGATGCCGGGCGCCACCACCCGCACACGGGCGGGGTCGGCCCCGAAGGCCTCGACGACCTCGCCGGCGACGAAGGCCGAGTCGGCGTGGACCCATGCGCCGCGCCCGAGAGCGCGGCGGATGAGCCCGGGGTAAGCCAGCGTCGCGGCGTTGCACAGCTCGGGATGATGGAGCGGGGTGAGGTCGTGCACCGAGACGACGGCCGCCGCATGGGCGGTGGGTGGGACCACGAAGTTCGTGCCGTGCACGACGTCGGCCCCCCCGATGAACCACTCCACCGGCGGGACGTCGATGCGCCCCCACAATGCGTGCAGCGGCCGGGCCGGCATCGGCCGCTGGTGGGCGGTGACACCGTCCGGGAGGTGACCGTCCATCAGGTGGCGTCGGCGCCAGCTCACGGCGAAGGCCCGGACGTCGACACCCGGGCGCACGGCCAGCGCGGCGAGCGCGCCATGGCAGAAGGCGCCGATGCCGGTGGGCAGACCGAGCAGTGGCGTCGCATCGAGCGCGACACGCAGGCGCGCCGGCTCTGCGCCCCGGGACGGGTCGAGACGGCTCAGGTCGTGATCGCCCCGTCGATGGAGAGGATCGCTCCCGTGACGTAGTCCGCCTCGTGTGACCCGAGGTAGGCGAAGGCCCCGGCGACCTCGTGCGGGTAGGCGAAGCCGATCGGGGACATCAGGCGCTCAATCAGCTTCCAGTCGGCGTCCTCGGGTGGGCCGAAGTTGTGGATGATCGGCGTGTCCACGCCACCCGGGGCCACACCGTTCACGCGGACGCCACGCGCCATGTACTCGACGGCGAGCGCCATGGTGAGCAGACGCACGCCTCCCTTCGACGCGCAGTAGGCGGCCGAGTACGGCTGGCCCTTCATGCCCGCCGTCGACACCGTGTTGACGATGGCACCGCCGTGCTCGATCATGCCGGGCAGCACGGCACGGCACATGAGGAACGTCCCTGTCAGGTTGACGGCGATGATCTTGTCCCAGCCGGCCAGCGACTGCTCCGGCGTGTGAGAGAAGCCTCCAATGCCCGCGATGTTGCAGAGGTTGGTGATGTGCCCGAGCTCCTCGCGGGCCTGCGACACTGCCGCGGCGACCGCATCCTCGTCGGTGACGTCACAGCGCGCCGCGATGGCGCGCCCGCCCGCATCGGCGGCCTCCCGGTTGATCTCCGCTGCCACCGCCTCGATGGCGTCCACGACCAGGTCGAGGCAGGCCACCGCGGCGCCTTCGGCGGCGAGGCGCCGGGCCGTGGCCCGGCCGATGCCGGACCCGGCCCCCGTGACCACCGCCACGTGCCCGGCATAGCGCCCGGGTGTGATCGCCTCGGGGGCGGTCCCCCGGTTCGGATCGGACTCGCCGACTCTGGTGGTGGGGCTCATGCACGCTCCTTCTCGTCGGCCTGTCCGATGGGGCCACTGCCTAGCACCCCGGGGGCCGGGCCACGATTCCGCCCCAGGTGCGAGCGCCGCTCCTCGGCGCCCTGTCCCGCCAGGGCGGCGAGGCGGCCCGGGTCGACCTTCATCATCGGGGTGAGTGGCAGCTCGTCGACGACCACCAGTGCGTCCGGGGCCTTGTAGTCGGACAGCAGGCGCGCACAGTGCGCCCGCAGGGCTTCGAGCTCGGGCACCGCGCCGTCCTCCGCCACCACGATGGCCACGCCGATCTCACCGAGGACCTCGTCGGGCACGCCGACCACCGCGGCGCGGGCGACCCCGGGGTGCGACGAGAGGGCCTCCTCCACCTCGGCCGGGTAGACGTTGTAGCCACCCCGGATGTAGCGCTCGTGGGCCCGGCCGGACAGCTGGAGGTTCCCCTCGGGGGTGAGCCGACCGAAGTCGCCCGTCGTGAGCCAGCCGTCGGGCGCGAGGACGGTGGCCGTCGCCTCGGGGTCGAGCAGCTCGTCGACGCTGCGCCCCCGGCCCGGGCCGCGCCCCCAGTACCCGCGCATGGTCGCCCCGGACCGCAACCGCACCCGGCCGACCGTCCCGGCCGCGACGGCCCTGCCTTCGTCGTCGACGATCGCGAGCTCGACCCCGGCGACCGGGCGTCCGACGGTGGTCGCCACCTCCTCGTCGGACGATGCCAGCGTGGTCCCGGTCCCGAGCGACGACTCGGTCGAGGTGTAGCGCACCACGACGGGCACGCCGAAGCGCTCGCGCACCTCGGCGACCATGGTCGCCGTCATGCGCGCCGCTCCCGTCCCGGCGACGCGCAGCGCACCCAGGTCGGCGTCCCCGAGCGCCGCGCTGCCCAGCATGAGCGCCCACTGGGTGGGCACTCCCTGGGCCACGGTGACCCGCTCCTCCGCCAGGATGCGAACGGCATCGTCGGCCCGCCAGGGGGTCGGGGTGATGATCGTGGTGACGGCATTGGCGATCTCGTCCCACGCCCTCGTCATGTAGCCCACGTGGGCGAACGGAAGCGGCGAGAGCCGCCGGTCGCCGGGCTGGCTCAGCACGTCGGTGCCCCGGGCCACGGTCGCGAGGTTGGCGTGGTCGAAGACGGCACCCTTGGGCTTGCCCGTCGTCCCGCTCGTCCAGACGACCGCCACGGGGTCGTGTGGTGCCAGCTCGGGCCACCGCGGTGGCGGTCCACCCTCCCACGACGCCCGGACCGCTGCGCGCTCGGCCACCTCCACCGCCGGGATGTCCGGCAGCGGCGCCGCCTCGAGGTCGGCCACCAGGAGCACCGGCGCCGTCCGCTCCACGATGGAGGCCACCTCGGCGGCACCCATGCGGGGGTTGATGCCCGAGGTGATGGCGCCCAGCCGCAGCAGGGCGGCGTAGAGCACGGCGTACTCCATGCACGAGGGCAGGAGCAGGCACACCACGTCGCCCTTCGCGACCCCGCGCTCCGCCAGGTGACCGGCCACCCCGTCGGCGGCGCGGTCCCACTCGGCGAAGGTGAGAGACCGCCGCGTCGTGGCTCCGGCAGGCTCCACGTAGGCCTCGACCTGGCCGTTGACCGTGGCGGCCTCCCGCAGGACCGACACGACGGTCCCGTGCCGATCCGATGGGATGCGCTCAGGCATGGCGGGCGGCGATGGTACCAGGGGGCGCCGGAAGGACCCCCGCCCCGACGCTCCTATGCTCGCAGCGTGCTGGTGGCCCTGTGCGGCGGCGTCGGGGCCGCTCGAATGCTCTCCGGACTCGTCCGTGTCAAGGCGCCGGAGGACATCACCGCGATCGTCAACGTCGGCGACGACACGGTCCTGCACGGCCTCCACATCAGCCCCGACCTCGACACCGTCACGTACACCCTGGCCGGCATGGACAACCGCGAGACCGGTTGGGGCGTCGTCGGCGAGAGCTGGACGGTCATGGAGGAGCTGGCCCGGCTCGGTGGCGAGGACTGGTTCCGGCTCGGCGACCGGGACCTGGCGACACACCTGTTCCGGACGGGGCGCCTGCGCGGCGGTGAGCCGCTCAGCGCGGTGACGGCGGAGCTGTCCCGCCGGCGCGGCATCGCGGTGCGGCTGCTGCCCGTCACCGACGACCCGCTGCGCACCCGGGTCACCCTGGCCGAGGCGAGCCCACTGGGGCCGGCCGGGACCGAGGTCGGCTTCCAGGACTACTTCGTCCGACTCCGCCACGACGTGGCCGTCAGCGGCATCCGTTTCGAGGGGGCAGCCGCCGCCCGCCCCTCCGCCGGCGTGCTGGAGTCCCTCGAGCTGGCGGACGCGATCGTCGTCTGCCCCTCCAACCCGGTCGTCTCCATCGGTCCGGTGCTCGCCGTTCCCGGCGTCCGCGACGCACTGGTCGCCCGGCGGGAGCGGGTCGTGGCCGTCTCGCCGATCATCGCCGGCGCCGCCCTCAAGGGCCCCGCCGACCGGCTCCTGACCGAGCTCGGAGCCGAGGCCTCCGTGGTGGGGGTGGCCCGCCTGTACGCGCCGTGGGCGGGCACGCTGGTGGTGGACACCGCCGATGCCGGCCGGGCCGGGGAGGTGGAGGCCGAGGGTGTCCGCTGCATCGTGGCGCCGACGGTGATGAGCTCGCCGGAGCGGGCGGCCGACCTCGCCCGGGTGGTGGTCGATGCCGCAGTCTGACGGCGTGCTCGTCCTCCCGGTGGTGGGCATCGGCGAGGTCGTGCCCGGGACCGACCTGGCGCGGCTCATCGCGGGCGCCGTGGCGCCGGCCGTGCCGGACCAGCCCGCGCTGCTCGCCGGCGACGTCGTCGTGGTCACGCAGAAGATCGTGTCGAAGGCCGAGGGGAAGCTGGTTCCGGTCGATCACGCCGACGCTGGGGCCAAGTTGGCCCTGGTGGAACAGGAGTCGGTCCGGATCCTCCGGCGCCGGGGCGACCTCGTGATCACCGAGACCAGGCACGGGTTCGTCTGCGCGAACGCCGGGGTCGACCTCTCCAACGTGGCGGACGGGACGGCAGCGCTCCTCCCCGAGGATCCGGACCGGTCGGCGCGCGCCATCCGGGCCGGGCTGCGCAACGCCCTGGGTGTCGACGTGGGCGTCATCGTCTCCGACACCTTCGGCCGGGCCTGGCGCCGCGGCGTCACCGACGTGGCCATCGGGTGCGCGGGCGTGGCCGCCGTGCTGGACCTGAAGGGCACCAACGACGCGGGTGGCCGCGAGCTGGTCGCCACCGAGATCTGCGTCGCCGACGAGATCGCCTCCGCCGCCGAGCTCGTCATGGGCAAGGACCGCGGCATCCCGGTGGCCATCGTGCGCGGCGTGCCGCCTGCGTGGTTCCGGCCGGCGTCCGTGCGGGCCGAGATCATCCGGCCCCCGGACGAGGACCTCTTCCGCTGAGCCGGCTCAGGCCAGGGTGGAGGCCACGAACTCGAGCACGGCGCGCGTCCCGTCGGCCAGGTCGGTCCACGGCCGCCACCCGAGCTGAATGGCGGCGCGCTCGATGTCGAGGCTCGATCGTTGCAGCTCACCGGGCCGCGCCGGCGCATCGACCCGCGTCACCTCGACCCCCGACTGCCGCGTCATGGTGTCGAGCACCTCGTTGACCGACGTCTCGCGCCCCGTCCCGACGTTGCAGACGAGCCCGCCGCCGCGGGTGGCGGCCCGCACGAACGCATCGACGACGTCGTCGACGAACACGAAGTCCCTGGTCTGCTCACCGTCTCCGAACACGGTGACGGCGTCGCCCCGCAGGATGTGGTCGGCGAAGATGGCGACCACGCCCGCCTCGCCGTGGGGGTTCTGGCGGGGGCCGTAGACGTTGCCGAGCGCCAGCGCGCAGAACTCGAGCGCGTGCAGCTCCCGGTAGGCCACGAGGTAGTCGATCACCGCCTTCTTCGACACGCCGTAGGGCGACAGCGGCTGATGGGCATGCGCCTCGCGCACCGGGAGGTCCTCGGGGGTCGGCTCCCCGTAGAGCGTCCCACCGCTGGCGGCGAAGACAACGCGCTCGGTCTCCGCCTGGCGTGCGCCCTCCAGGATGTTGAGCGACCCGATGATGTTGACCGTGGCGTCGAACGTGGGCCGGGTGACCGAGACCCGGACGTCGGCTTGCGCGGCCAGGTGGAAGACGAGCTCAGGGCGACGGCGGGCCATCAGCTCGACGACGCCCGGCGCGGTGATGTCGAGATGGTGGATGGTCAGCGATCGGCCCGCGCTGGCGCGCGCCTCGGCGAGGTTCGACAGGGAGCCCGTGGAGAAATCGTCGACGACGTCGACCTCGTGCCCCTCGACGAGCAGGCGGTCGACCAGGTTGGAGCCGATGAACCCGGCACCTCCCGTCACCAGCGCGCGCATGTGATCTCTTAACCCGAGATCCGCTCGCCGTCGACCAGCGTCCCCGAGGAGACCACCGCGTCGGCACCGAGCACGGAGATCGGCCGGACGTCGCCCCGCTGGCCGACGACGGACCGGGGACCCATGACGGACCCGGCCACCTTGGCGTCCGCCGCAACGTGGCAGCCCTGCATGAGCACCGAGTCCACGACCAGGGCCCCGGAGGAGACGATCGAACCCGGACCGAGGATGCTGCGCTCGACCCGGGCCCCGGGCTCGACGACGCATCCGGCGAAGACGACCGACGGGCCCACCACCTCGCCCCTCAGATCGCTCTCGCCCTCCACGAGGACGCCCCTGCCCCGGTCCTCGAGCCCGGGGGCGATCACCGGGCCGCGCTTGCCGTTGACATAGTCGAAATTGGCCTCCAGGTAGGCCGACGGGGTACCGGTGTCGAGCCAGTACCCGTCGTCGGAGCGCGCGAAGAGCCCGCCGTCGCGCACCATGGCGGGGAAGGTCTCCCGCTCGATCGAGACCCGGCCACCCTCGGGGATCCTGTCGAGGACCGTGGCCTCCAGGACGTAGGTACCGGCGTTGATCTCGTTGGTAGGTGCCTCGTCGCGGGCCGGCTTCTCCACGAAGGCGATCACCCGGCCCTCGTCGTCGGTGGGCACGACGCCGAAGGCGGAGGGGTCGGCGACGGGGTGCAGGGCGATCGTGCCCTCGGCCCCCCGCTCGCGGTGGAAGGCCACCAGGCTGGTCAGGTCGAGGTCGGTCAGCACGTCGCCGTTGACCACCACGAAGGTCTCGCCGATGCCGGCGAACTTCGCGGCGAAGCGGACTGCCCCGGCCGTGTCGAGTGGCTCGGGCTCGACGGCGTAGGTGAGCTGCACCCCGGAGGCACGCCCGTCGGGATACGCCTCCATGAAGGCGTCGGGCAGGTAGCCCAGGGACAGGACGGCCTCGTCGACGCCGTGCGCGGCGAGCTGCCCGAGCACGCGCTCGATCATCGGGATCCCGACGATGGGAAGCATCTGCTTGGGCGAGGAGAGCGTCAGGGGACGCAACCTCGTCCCCTCGCCCCCGACGAGGACGACTGCCTTCATTACTTCGTCGTCGTGGTTGACGAGGGTTTCGTCGTCGTGGTGGCCGGTGCGCTGGTCGTCGTCGCCCCGGCGGCCGTCGTCGGCGTCTGCATGTGCACCGTGGTCGTCGTGACTCCCGGCGTCGTGGTCGTGGTGGCCACGGGCTGGCTGCCGGACAGGACCTGGAGCAAGGCGGTGATGCTCGTCCCCGGTGGCTTGGGCAGCGACGTGTTCGGCGGCACGAACCCGACCGTGATCAGCTGGCGGTTGGCGAACTTGAGGCTCGCGGGCTTCAGGGTCGTCAGGCCACCGGCCTCCTCGAGCTCGCCGTTCTT
The DNA here is from genome assembly GCA_003169235.1 of Acidimicrobiaceae bacterium. GTDB lineage: Bacteria > Actinomycetota > Acidimicrobiia > Acidimicrobiales > RAAP-2 > Bog-473. The sequence continues at coordinate 19,732 of PMPX01000141.1, forward strand.
GGCGGTCTTCGTCGACAGCACCCACCAACGGGCCTGCACCTCGCCGACCTTGCCGGCGTCGGGGGTCCCAGCGGCGCATTTCTGGCCGTTCTTGTACAGGGGCACCTTGGCAGACGGGTACTTCACAGAGGTGTTGGTCAACGTCAAGCCGGTGAAGCCCTCGGCGAACTTGCCCACGGTCGCGTTGTTGCCCGCTTCGCTCGCGGTCTTGGGCGCGATCTGCAGGACCCCGTTGCCCGAGCTCGTCAGGCCCGTCGTCGCGCTGGACGGCGAGGCGGCGAGCGCCGGCTCCATCGTCCCGCAGATGTCGAAGGCCAGGGCGGCGTGCCAGGTCGTGGTCGTGGTCGGCTCCACCACCGCGGGGGTCTTGTTGTAGTTGTACTTGGCCAGAGCGATGGATGCGAGGCCGACCAGGACGATCACCACGAGCGCGGCGTACCAGTTCACCGGCATCTGCCCGCGATAGGAGGCGCCGCCTCCTGTTGCGGCGGCGCGGGCGACCGATTTCCCTGAGGAGCTTCTCGCCATGGCGGGACGCAACCCTACAGCCTGGCGGGGTGCCCTTCGGCGACAGGCTGCCCGTGCAGCAGGCCCCGGTAGAGGTCGGTCGTCTCGGGATGCAGGGCCTCCCCGGCCAGCGTGCGCAGGTCCGCCATGGTGCGTCGCAGCCGCAGCCGGTTCCCTTGCGCCTCGAGTGCCTGGAGCAGGGACCTGTACAGCCGTTCGTCGTAGGGGTTGCTGCGCAGCGCCTGGCGCACGATCCACTCCGCCTCGTCGCCCCTCCCCAACGCTGTCAAGGACGCGGCCCACCGGAGGGCCGCCTCCGTCACCATTGCCTCGACCTGGGACTGGGTGCCGTCGAGCACCGCCCAGTCACCCAGGCGGAGGGCGCCGAACGGCGTCCCCCGAATCAGCCGCATCGCCTCGATCCACATCCGCGGGTCGGCCGCGCCCGCCAGAGAGGAGAACCGGTCGACGTCCGTGCCAACGGAATCCGACAAGCCGGCCCGGGTACCGGCTCGGGGCAGGTGCTCCCGTCCGTCGTGGGCCACGCCCAGAGCCCGGCGCGCATCGGACACGGTCGAGTGCACCGTGCCCGGAGAAACCGAACGGTCCGGCCACAGAGCCGTCGACCAGTCACCGTGGCGCACGGAACCCCGGTGGAAAGCCAGGTAGACGGTCAGTTCTCGGGCAGCCGCGCGATGGAACGGCTGCGCGATGCCCCGGATCTCGACAGGACCGAGCACTGCCACTTCGACCTCGAGGTGGACCACGGGAGAGAACGGTCGTCGGCTGGTGCGTTCATGCGCGGCGCGGGCTGGCGCATCCGAACTCAGTTGGCGGCGGTGCGCCCCTCGGCCGCTGTCCCCTTCACCCCGTCCCCCGCGCGGCCCGATTCGGGGTCGGCCGCGGGATCCCGCTCCGGTGTGTGTCGCTCGTGCGAGAGTGCCAGCTGCTCCTCGACCGGGTCACCCGCGGACTCCGTGCTCCTGAACCGACCGATCCTGATCCGCTTGAGCTTCAAGAACGGGCGCTCTACGGCGTACCAGCTGCCGACGGCCAGAACCATGGTCGCTCCGAGGGAGAGCAGGACGTACGGGACGAGCCCCCACGAGTTCACGCCGTAGAGAGCGAAGATCTGCTCGACCGGGAAGGCGTAGATGTACAGCCCGTAGGAGAAGTCGCCGTATCGGTCGACATGATGGAAGGGCAGCCGCACGGCGGCCCACATGCACAGATAGGCCCAGGCCACGAGACCCACTCCGTAGTACAGCTCGGTCCGCATGCCCACCACGAGGACGACGAGTGCGATCGCGGCCAACGTGTTCGAGACGATGACCTTGTCCCGGTAGAGGTAGAAGAGCATCCCGATGCTAAAGATGAACGCGAGCAGCACCATGTTGGGGTCGCCGAGCAAGAACCACCCCCTCAGGAAGCCTGGGTCGAGGTTCTGCTTGAGCTGGAGGGCCCAAAGGCTCAGGGAGAGCACGATGACACTCACGCGCCAGCGGTGGAAGACGCCAAACATACCCAGCACCATCACGCCGAGATAGCACTTGAACTCGTAGATCAACGTCCACAACGACCCGTCGAATGCCTGCGGAAACCCCGCGTGCGCGTACGGCGTGCTCCCCAGAAGGTTGTCGATGTTCCACTGGTTCATCGACAACAGCGCGTTGTTCTTCAGGTAGCCCTCCGGCGAATCGGGGTACCCGTGCAGATACCCGTGCAGGGAGCCGTGATCGAACCAGAACGCGATCGTGCCGAACAAGGCGACCGTCACGACCAAGCACACCCAGAAGCCGGGGAAGATGCGCAAGAACCGCTTCCAGAGGTAGCTGAACGGGTTCGGGGAGCCGTCGAAGCTACGGGTGACCAAGAACCCGCTCACCACGAAGAACCCGGCGACCGCCAAGCCTCCAAAGCTCTCCTGACCACGGGTCCATCCCCACATCGGATCGGAGCCACCGTGGAAACCACCGAGCGGAAAGGCGTGGTCGAGCAGGACCATCGCGGCGAAGAGCAGCCTCAGGAGGCTGAGGCTGTTCCGGTGGGGGTCGAAGGCATCCTCGAGGACCGCCGAGGACCCCGCTTGTGCACGGTGCTTCTGCTCTGCACGGTGCTTGGCCCTCGTCAGCATGAGGAACATCCTGCCGCTACTCGCCGTGGTGAACCCAGGGCCACTCAAATCCCCCAGGGGCCCTGGGTGAAGTGCTCGCATTCCGACAGGTCGAAACGCGGACCTCCGTCGGCTGACGGTGGGCCCGGACGAGGTTCCCCCGAAGGTCCTGCTCCGTTCACAGGGGTCCGCCCCGCAGCTCGCTCTCGGCTCGTGCGGCCGACGGGTGGTTGGTCAAGTCGTGCAGGTCGGTGATCGATCGATTGGTCAGGTGGACGGATCCTGTCGCGAGCGTCGCCAAGAGGATCCCGCGTGACGGGAGCCGCGGGTTCTCCGAGTGGATCGGGATCGACGAATCCTCGACCCGCCACCGTCGGCACGGAGTTCTGACTTCTTCGATGCATGCCGACGCCGCTCCCCGGCGCAGCCTGTTTCAGAACGTCACAATGAGGACCAGCTGCACACGGACACAGGGTAACCGGGGGTTCCCGGTCACCCAAGTCATCGGGCACTCGCCCCCTGTCGTCGCTCCATCAGATTCCCCGTTCTTCGTCGGCGACCTCACAAGCAACTGATCAGGTGTCACCCGTCCCTGTCTGTCGGTTCCACAGTGTGGGGGCGGAGGGAATCGAACCCTCACTGCGGACGGTTTAAGCGCCCTGCCTCTGCCAATTGGGCTACGCCCCCTGACTCATTCTTGACCGAGACGGGCGCTCCCCCGAGGATGCCCCCATGGTCGAGGTTGGCCCGACCCCCGGCCGATGGTCGGAAACGATCACGCGGGCACGCCCCACACGAGGGGGCGATGGCGCTCCAGGATCGCCAATTCTGAGTCGCGTGGCGCGTCCACGAGCTCCGTGCGTGCCCCGAAGATCATCGTGGCGCGACCCCCGGGGTCCCATGGGCGCCATTCACCGATCCCCCCGTGCGAGGGATTCCCGCTGCCGGCGAACGCGAGCCACGCCCGCTGCATCTGGTCGGAGAGCAACTCGACGGCCGGCCCTGAGCCGGAGAGCATTTGCACCACCGGGAGGTGGACGGCCCCGAAGACGAAAGGCAGCTCAAGGGCGTGACACGCTCCGAGCATCCCGCCGAATGCAGGCGACTCCCAGTCGAAGAGGTACACGAACGTCAGCGCATCCTGCGCGGAGCGGGTTGCGGCGAGTTGCAGGCTGGGCCAACGGAAGACGACGTCGGTCCCGATGGCCACCCAGATGTCCTGAGCCTCCGCCGGCTCGTGGCGGGCGACCCGCGCCGCCCTGTATGCGTCAATGACGTCGACCGCCGGTATGTCGGGAACCGCGTTGGCCACCCAGCGCTGGACCCCCTCATCGTCCAGCGCCATCAGCGCCGGGTTCCCGAGTCCGAACAAGGTCAGCTCGTCCCGGTTGGTGCCGATCAGCAAGTCGATCCCGGTCGACGATCCGTTGGCCACCGCGACCATCGGATCTTCGGGAAGGAAGACCCCGTCGACGACCGGGAGGAATGGCAGTGGGATCATGCCCGGATCGGGACGCCGACGGCCGATCTCTTCCGTCGCGGCGACGAGATCGGCGGCGGGGATCCGCTCCAATGAGGCCCTCTCACAGGTTGCGACCCCGAGCACCGCGGCAAGGCGCTCCGCCGATCGCTCCGATTGCTCCACCGAGTGGACGTGGATCCCCCCACTCTGGACCACGGCACGGCGGAACAACCCCGCCGCGGCCGGTGTGCCGAGCAGCGTGGCCACGCTGAACCCACCGGCAGACTCGCCGAAGATCGTCACGTTTGCGGCATCGCCGCCGAAGGCGGCGATGTTGTCGCGCACCCACGCCAGCGCGGCTACCTGGTCGTGGATGCCCCAGTTGCCGACCAGGCCATCCGGACCGGCCAGGTCGCGGTGTCCGAGGAGGCCGAGGGCGCCGAGCCGGTAATTGATGGTGACCACCACGGCGTTGCCGTTGCGCACGAGGTTGCCGCCCCGGTACAGGAACACTGATCCGCTGCCCGACGTGAAGCCGCCCCCGTGGATGAACACCATGACGGGCCTGCCGTCACCGGGGCCGTGCGTGGGTGTCTCCGGCAGCTCCGGCGTCCAGACGTTCAGCGAGAGGCAATCCTCGCTGTGCGGTTCGGACGCCTCGGGGTCCGAAGGGCTCGTGATGCCGGGGAGCGCGGGCGATTGGGGTGCGATCGGCCCGAAGGTCGATGCGTCCCTGACTCCGTCCCAGGCCTCCGGCGGCTGCGGCGGACGCCAACGCAGAGCCCCGACCGGTGCCTGTGCATAGGGGATGCCGGAAAACGACCACAGATCGCCGCGCCACACACCCCTCAGGCGCCCCTGAGTGATGGACACGACTCCCTCCATGGACGGCACCCTACGGACGGGGGCGCATCGGGTCAATCGTGACGAAGGTGAACACCACGCGAACAAGGGCTGCAACCCGACGGAAACGATGGGGTGCCGAATCTGCAACCACGCAGCCGTTACGCTTTGCCACGTGGGTGCAGTGAATTGTCGGAGCACTGTCCGCAGGCGGAACCGTGTCGCCCGAGCGGCTGTCATCGTCGGGCTCCTTGGCGCCTGGTTCTCGACGGCTGCCACGACGGGCGCCGGAGCCACCGGCACGACGACCTCCACCACCTCCACCACCCTGCCCGGACCGGCGCCGAACCAGTCGCAGATAAACGCGACGCAGTCGCAGGTCTCCCAGATCGAGGGCACCCTGACCCAGGAGGAGCAGCAGACGTCCATCCTCGACGACAAGTACAACACTGCGGTCCAGGATCTCCAGAACGCGCAGACGGCGCTCCAGACCATCGGCACCAGCCTCCTGCACGCCCGGTCGGCGGTCGACGTGGACAAGCGGCTCGTGACGACCGACGCAGTCTCGGCGTACGTCTACGGGACGCCCGAGACGGGCTTTGCGTCCTACTTCTCCGCCTCGGCGACGGACAACGAGGCCCGCAACCAGTACACCGATCAGATCGTCGGGAACCTCACCAGGGACGAATCTGCGTTGCAGCGCTCCGAGGCGCGCCTGCAATCCGAGCAGGCCCAGCAGCAGACGGTGGCCGCGCAGGCGCAGCAGGAGGCGGCGCAGGCGAAGTCGCTGGCGCAGGCCAACGAGCAGGAGGCAGCCGCGACGAAGGCAACCCTTGGCCAGGTTCAGGGCCAATTGGCCCAGGAGGTCGCACAGGCCGCCATCCAAGAGGCCCAGCAGGAGGCCGCCGCAGCGGCCAAGGCTGCCAGCCAGGCCCAGCAGCAGCAGGCTGCCGCGGCGGCAGAGGCCGCCGCCACCGTCGCCGGAGCGGTCGGTGGGTCCTCGAGCGGGGCGGCGGCGACCGACGCGGCGAACCAGGCCTCGGGCACCACTGGGCCGGTGGGCGGATCGGCGTCCGGGAGCGGTTCGGGGATGGCTGCGGTACAGGCGGCGGCGTCGCAGCTGGGCGTGCCCTACGTGTTCGGCGGCGAACAACCCGGCGTCGGCTTCGACTGCTCGGGCCTCGTGCAATGGGCCTGGGCGCAGGCCGGGGTGTCCATTCCGAGGACCACCGAAACGCAGTGGCCGGCCCTCCAACACGTGTCACTCGACGCTCTCGAGCCCGGTGACCTGCTCTTCTATTACAACCTCGACGGCGACAGCCAGGTGGACCATGTCGTGATGTACACCGGCTCGGGACCATACGGGACGGACACCGTCATTCAGGCCCCGTTCACAGGCTCGACGGTCTCGTACTCTCCCATCTTCACCGAGGGTCTCATCGGGGCGGCGCGACCCTAGGACCCGCTGGCGGGCGCGACCCAAGGATCGCCGGAGCCGTGTGGTCGGTACGATGGCCCAATGGTCAGCGGGCGCCCGGTTGTCGGGGAGAAGGACCGGTCGACGGCCATCGTCCCGATCCGCGTGCCTGCTGAGCACGCCGACGAGGCGGAGGATCCCCGATTGTCCGACGTCGACGAGTGGGGTCGGTCCGAACGGACCCGGGCCCTGACCCGAGCGATCTACGAGCCGGTCTACTCGAAATGGTTCCGCGCTGAGTGGGAGGGCCTGGAGCGGATCCCGACCGAGGGTGGCGCCCTGCTCGTGGCCAACCACGCCGGGGCCATACCCTCCGACGCTCCGGTCATCATGCACGGGATTGAGAAGGAGCTCGGCCGCCCCGTCTACGGACTGGCCGACTACTTCTTCAGAACCATCCCGGTGGTGGGGACGCTGTGGGCACGCGCCGGCGGCGTGTCGGCCCGACCCGCCAACGCGTACCGCCTCCTCAAGGAGCAGCACCAGCTGGCGCTCGTCTTCCCCGAGGGGACCAAGGGCCCGTCGAAGTCCTTCACGGATCGCTACCAGCTCCGTCGCTTCGGGCGCGGTGGCTTCGTCGAGATCGCCATGCGGGCCGGCGTGCCCGTCATCCCCATCGCCGTCATCGGCTCGGAAGAGGCGATGCCGGTGCTCATGCGTGTGCCGACGCTGTCCAGGGCACTCGGCCTTCCCTACTTCCCGATCACTGCGAACCTCTTGGCCTTCGGCCCCCTCGGCATGTTGACCCCCTTCCCTGCCAAGTTCAAGCTGCGCGTTCTCGACCCGGTCCACTTCGACGTGCCGGCGGACCAGGACCGGTATTCCAAGAGCCGGATCATGGAGGAGTCGGAGCAGATCCGCTCACTCCTCCAGGAAGCGGTGTACGACATGCTGCGCGACCGACGCAGTGTGTGGTTCGGGTGAGCCGGGAATGAGCCGACGCGTGCTCGTCACGGGTGCGGACACCTTCTGGGGTGGCCGGATGGTCCAGGCCCTCGAGCAGGACCCCAGCATGGACGTGATCCTGGGCATGGGCGCCCACGCACCGTCGGTGCCGTTCGAGAGGGCCGAGTTCGTACGGGCGGACCAGACCTATTCCATCCTCAACCGGATCGTGAAGGCGACGCAGGTCGACACGATTCTGCACACGTTCATGATCACGAACTCGACCACAGTGCCCAAGCGGGCCATGCACGAGATCAACGTGATCGGGACGATGAACCTCCTCGCCGCGGCCGGAACCGCCGGCTCCTCCGTCCGCCACATCGTCGTGAAGTCGTCGACACTCGTCTACGGCTCGGCGGCCAGCGACCCGAACACCTTCCACGAGGACACGCCGCGAACCAGCCCGGTGAAGAACGGCGTGGAGCGGGCGCTGGTCGAGGCCGAGAGCCTGGTGCGGGACTTCTCGGAGGACAACCCCGCCACCCGCGTCACCGTCCTCCGCTTCGCCAACGTCCTCGGCACCCACCTGACCACCCCGATCAGCCGCAACCTGTCGGGGCCGCTGTGCCCGTCCATCTTCGGCTTCGATCCGATGCTGCAATTCGTGGAGGAGGACGACGTCGTCCGTGCCCTCGTCCATGTGACCCGGGGCAGCATCCCGGGCCTCTACAACGTGGCCGGCGACGGGCGGCTCCCCTGGAGCGAGGTGGCCGGCATCTGCGGGACGCGGCTCGTCCCGCTGTCGCCCTTCAGCCCGCTGAAGATCCGCCCGGTCGCCAGGCTCTTCGACCTTCCCGAGGAACTGGCAGACCTGCTCCGTTACGGGCGTGGAGTCGACACGCGACGGTTCGCCGCCACGGGATTCACCTACAACGCCACGAGTGCCGGTGCGGTGCGCACGTTCATCAGGGCGCTTCGGCTCCGGCGGCAGTCCGGCCGGGAGCCGACGTCGTACACCTACGAGCACGACGTCGAGCAGTTCTTCCGCCACTCGCCGTCGGTGATGGGCACTCACGAGCCCTGAGGCTCAACCGGCGATCCACTCCGCCACGAGGCTCGGCTCACGGTCGGCCCACTCCTCGGCCGTGATCGCATAGCGCACGTGGTCCTCCCAGACGCCGTCGATCTCGAGGAACCGCAACGCGACCCCCTCCTCCCGGATGTCCAGCTTCTCGACCACTCTGCGGCTGGCGAGGTTCCTCGGGATGATCGAGATCTCCACCCGGTGCAGCGAGATCGTCTCGAAGGCGAAGCGCAACGCGACGACGACGGCTTCGGGCACCAGTCCCCGGCCCGCCATGGCCTCGTCGATCCAATAGCCGATGAACCCGCTCTGGAACGGGCCACGCTGAATGGACGACAGCGTCACCTCGCCGGCGAAGCGCTCGCCCACGAAGATGCCGAAGCCATAGCCGGTGCCCAGGTGCCTCTCGCGCTCGCGGATGCCGCATCGGGCGGCGAAGCTGGGGCGATCCTCCAATGGCACCGGGGCGCCCTTGGGGCGCGGCTCCCAGCGCAACAACCAGTCGGCACATCGGGTCCTGACCTCGTGCCAGGCCGGGAAGTCGTCCTCGCTGAGCGATCGCAGCGACACCCGTCGGCCGCGCAGTTCCAATGGCGCGTGGCGCACCGCTCTCGCTGCACTCATCGACCGAGTACCTCCTTCATGGCGCCGAGCAGCGCGAACACGTTTCGCCGTCTGGCCGTGTGTCCCATGCAGCCGACGCGCCAGACCTGCCCCGCGAGCCGGCCCGCACCGGCGCCGATCTCTATGCCGTAGGAACGCAGCAGCTCCCGGCGGCACGCGGCATCGTCGACGCCGTCGGGCACGCGGACCGTCGTGAGCTGGGGGAGCCGATGGTCGGGCTTCACCAGGAGCTCCAGCCCGAGGGCGACCAGCCCGTCTTGCAGGAGATTGCCGCACTCGGCGTGTCGCCTCTGCGCCGCCTCGATGCCCTCGTCGAGCAGCACCCCGAGGCCGGCGTGCAGAGCGGCCACCATCGCCACAGGTGCGGTGTGGTGGTACACCCGCCCTCCGCCGGTTGAGTCGTTGACGTAGCGCGAGAGCAGGTTGAGGTCGAGGTACCAGCTGGACGGCCGCTCGACGACCCGGTCCATGGCACGCGGGGACACCGTCAGCGGCGAGAGCCCGGGCGGGACGCCCAGGCATTTCTGGGTTCCGCTGTAGGCGATGTCCACTCCCCAGTCGTCGACGGAGACCTCAATTCCCCCGAGCGAGGTCACCATGTCCACCAGCAGCAGCGCGTCGCCCTTGCCGCTCCCGAGCGCCTCAATCTCGTTACGCACCCCCGTAGAGGTCTCGGCGTGCACCACCGCGATGATCGCCGGCGACGGATGGGCCGCGAGGAGCCGGTCGGGGTCGATCGGTTCACCCCACTCGGCCTCCACCCGGATCACGGCGGCGCCGTGGCGGGTGGCGACCTCGCACATCCGCTCCCCGAAGACACCGTTCACCCCGACCACGACGGGGTCCGCCGGCCGGACGAAGTTGACGAAGGACGCCTCCATGCCGGCCGACCCCGTCCCGCTGAGCGGCAGGGTCAGCTGATTCGACGTCGCAAAGACCCGGCGGAGGCGGTCGTTCGTCTGGTCGAGCACCTGGAGGAACTGAGGATCGAGGTGCCCGAGCACCGGTCCGGCCAGTGCCATGGTGACTTCGGGGTACGGATTCGAAGGCCCGGGCCCCATGAGCAGGCGGTCGGAAATCCCCACCGGCGCATCGTGGCAGGTCCCCGCCCACCTGCGCCAACGCGCCGAGTGGTCGGTGCCGGGTCAGCTAGATTGCCTGCGTGGAACGGGTGCTCTTCGCTCCCAGGACACTTCCGCCACTGCGCCCCAACGTGGGCGAGGATCCCGTCGCCTACGACACCTGGGTCCGCAGGACGGAGGCTGCCCGGCTTGCGACCTGGCTCCCGCCTCCGAACCAACGAGCGCTCCACGTCGTGATGGTCATTGAGGACCGGCCGCCGACCGAGACAATCGACTCCCTCCGGTCGCTCACGGCCCAGACGAGCTCCCACTGGGCGCTTACCGTGGCATTGCGGGAGCGCTGGGAGCCGGACCTGAGCGCCCTCCTGCACCTCTCGGGCATTCGGCAGCACTTCGCTCTCGAGCGGCGAGACCAGGCGTCCACCTTCGAGGAGATGCTCGGGGCCGGACTGGCGGCTGCGCGCGACAGTGACGTCGCGCTCATGTTCCCGGGTGATGTCTGGGCACCAGACACGGTGAGCCAATTGTCCGAGGCTTTGACCGATAACGGCGTCGCCTACGCCGACGAGGATTGTCTCGACGACCACGGCACGCACGCCGTCCCCTGCCTGAAACCAGCGTTCTCGCCCGAGTTCCTCCTCCATGCAGACTGCATCGGCCGTCCCCTGGCCATGTCAGCCGGTGTCGTGGGCCGACTGCCAACGAGCTCCGCCGGAGTACGTGAAGCTCGGGACCACGACCTGGCGCTGCGTGCCTGCGAGGTGGCGGACTCGGTCAGGCACGTCCCAGAAGTCCTGTGTCATCGGCGCGTTCGGGGCGCGCCCCTGCCCACGCAGACGCCCGGGAGCGCGGATCACGTCACGATGGCCCTGGCCCGTCGTCATGAGCTGGCCGCAGTCACGCCCGGGCGCGCTGCCGGGACGTTTTCCATCCGCCGCGAACCGAGCTCCAACACGACCGCGAGCATCATCATCCCGTTTCGAGACGAGCCCCGCTTCCTGCGCGCCTGCATCGATTCCATCGACCGCACGAAAGGTGCGGTCGTCCACGAGTTCCTACTGGTCGACAATGGCTCGGTCCAGCCCGAGACGATGACCCTGCTCGATCGGCTCTCCGACCGGCCCGATGTCCGGGTGGTGTCCGATCCGCGCCCGTTCAACTGGGCAGCACTGAACAACGGGGCCGCGGCGATGGCCAGTGGCGACGTTCTCGTCTTCCTGAACAACGACATCGAGGCCCTGTCCCACGGATGGTTGGATGCACTCTGCGGTCAAGCGGAACGCCCCGACGTGGGCGCGGTCGGAGCGCGGCTTCTCTACCCCGACCACCGCCTCCAGCATTGCGGCGTGGTGCTGGGCCTGGGTGGGGCCGCGGGCCATCTCTTCGTGGGTCTCGCTGAGGACAAACCGGGCTATCTGGGCATGGCGGTGACGACGAGGGAGTGTTCTGCCGTCACCGGAGCGTGTCTCACCACTCGCCGAGAGGTCTTCGACAGTCATGGTCAGTTCGACGAGTCACTGGGAGTGGATCTCAACGACATCGACTACTGCCTGCGGATGCACCGGTCAGGACTTCGCACCCTGTACGAACCGGCTGCGGAGCTGGTTCATCATGAGTCGCCCAGTCGCGGTACCGCGGGTGATGTCAGCGACATCGTGCGTTTCGTCGAGCGGTGGAAGGCATCGATCATCGCCGGCGATCCCTATCTCAACCCGCACCTCACCCGCATAGACTCGTCCTGCGCGCTCCGTGGACCGGGTGAAGAAGAATGGTGGCAACGTTGGCACGACAGTCTGACCGATGTCTGAGGATGACCGACTGATGGAGCCACCCGAGATGTTCCGTCGACCCACGGATCCCGCAGAGCCGCCTCCGCCACTCCGATCCGGCGATCGGATCACCGCCTTGCACCACGAATGGGCTCGGATGCACTCCGGTGCCGACGCGGCAACCGTCGCGGGTCGACTGCGCAACGAAGTCCGGTCGGTCGCGTCTCGGATAACGAACCGGGCTGATCATCGTCTGCTGGGCGATCTCGTGCGGGCCGTGGACGCAGTGGCGGAGCGCTGCGATGCGCTGTCCGAACGAACCGCCAACCTGGAGATCATCGTTGACGACCTGGCTCGCATCCTGGGGGAAGAAGTGACCCAGTTGCGGGCTGCCATCGAAAGCAGGGCAGCCGAAGGTTCAGCCGGATCACCGTTGCCGCAGTGACCGAGGGCGTCACGACACCGGACGTTGTGGTGTTGAGCACCTCGTGGCGGAAGCGGGAGACCGAGGTGTCCTTCGTCACTCGCGCCGTTGCCGGCGCCGCGTCCCGCTCAGGCGCAGTGACAGTCATCGCCCCCTTGCCATCCGGAGCCGTTGAGCCCGACGGAGCGTTCGACGTGATGGGCATCGGCGAGAGGCCGCGGGGCGAATGGCCCGCCGTCCGAGAGGCGCAGTGGATCCGCCGGCCACATCCCGAGTCCACGTGGGTTCTCGATGAACCCAGCGAAGGCGCCCGGGCCCTCTTTCGGGCTTTCGGTGACCAATCCACCGCGTATTCGATCAAGCCCGATGCCGGGGATGTCCTCACAAGGATGAGCCAGTTGGCCTTTGTGCCAGGCCTCACGGCGGGATCGTCTGAGGACTTGGGCATGTACGTTCCGATCAATCCGCTGGCAATGAGGCACCGGCACGCCGGGCTCGGATTCACCGGCTACGTCCTGGTACTCACGGACCGGACTTGTACTCCGGCCGCCGCCCCTCCAACTGCCGCAGTCGCGTGGCTCACATCGAGATTCCATCGGCACGACGTCGTCGTGATCGAAGGGGGCAGGGCCGCCGTGTGGAGAGGCCGGGCGCTCAGGGGGATCGTCGCTGTAGACACCAGGATGGATCTCTGGCGTCTCATGGCTCACGCCCAGGTCACCGTGGACCTCGCACCCGGCGACGTCATCGCCCGCGACTGCATCGAGTCACTTCGCCTCGGGACACCCATCGTGGTTCCGGATGCCACCGTCGGCGCTGCACACGCCCACACAGGTGCTGGCGTTACCTTCTCCAGCATCCCCGCACTATTGGACGGCGTGGAGCAACTGGGCAGCCAGAGCGAGCGAGAGCGCCTTTCGCGCCAGGGCATCCACTACGCCGACTCGCTGTACGGTGATCCCTCCGCTTTCGTCACCAGAGTTGCGCGTGCCCTGAATCAGATCCGCTGACCGGTCGGCCAGGGTTCAGACGACACGACGGAACCGCGCCCGGATCGATCTCGGCACTACCCGCGTGAGCCTTCGAACTGCCGGTTTGCGCGTCAACGCATCCACGCTTGAACGGAATCCCTTCTGGACCTCCAGGTGCTCACCGCGGGGCGCGCACGACACCGCAGGGAGAAAAGCCGACACCCCTTGTACGAGTCCCGAGCCCTGCATGGGAGGCCCGAGAGACAGTGCCTCCGCTGGCAGACGGGACGCGCCGGTGTCGATGGAGTACACGGGACGGCTGAACGGGATCAGCCGCCTCAGCGCAAATCCGAGAATAGCGACGTCATCATCATCGGGAGCCTGAGGCCCGATGTGAATGATCCGTCCGTCGTTCGGTCGTCCCCAGGCTTCGACGCTGTCAGCCACGCGCTCACGGTAGAGCAACCCTGGAGCGTGCCCGCCACAACCGTCCCACACGCGCACTTCGACTGCCCACTCCGGCAGCGCTCCAGCCGCCGTGACGGTGGAGGCGCTTCTACTCGGCAACCCCGCGTCGAGAAAGCCCAGATGCGAGCAGCCGGACATTCCGACCAACCGACCTTCTTCGTCGCTGATGGTCACGAGGGAGCGGGTGCGATCCGCAGTACTCCACGAGTGGAGCGGCACCGTTCCCGAGCGTTGTTCCCTGAGGAGCCGCGCCACGATCCGCCGCGCCTCATACCCGTGTGATTCGAGCTCCATGGGGTCGGTCGCATAGGCGAACGACCCTTGGTGCTCCAGCTCCCAGAGGTCGACGTACCCCTCACCTGACACGCTAGGAATCCATGCCGAACCAAGGGTGCCCTCGAAGGCCAGATGTGGGAGCTCCCTTGACGCATCATCCCCGAGCGACAGGTGCCATCCACCTGTGGACGCGTTGCGCCAGCGGTACAGAGGGGATCGGGTCGGATCCGGCTCCCAGGCAAAGCCAACCACGCCCTCGAGTTCGTAGCCCTCCGACAAGATGCTCTGCCAATGGGTGGCCAGCCGATGACCCAGGTCACCTTCGGGCGGGACACCCTCCTTTCTCAAGCGCACCAGAGGGATGGCGTCCTGGCTGTTCACCTGGAGGCCGGCGACAACTCCGAGAGAGTTCATCGCTCCTTGCGAGAATTCCAATTCCAATTGGCTCACATAGCCGACGCGACCGCTTGCGACCTCTTGCACTTCATGCAGAGGCGCCAGAGAATCCGATACAAATTCCACCACCTCGGCCACCGCGATCGGATAGGGACGGAGCCCATCTGCCCTCCCGACACATGCATCGGGATTGCAGGTATAACGAAATCCACCACCTCGAAGGCTGACTTCGAACAGGGGCCACCGCCGTAGCTCCATCCGGGAGCTCCCTTCACTGCCCGCGTTCGGCCCGGCCTCGCTCGTTATCGACTCGACAAAGACGTCGTCACGTCCGCTCGCAATCTGCGAATAGTCGATGAGGCCCTCCACATCGACATCACGCGATATCTCCCGGAGGCATCGTCGCAAACTGGTGCGCCCCGGCAACGGTTCGGTTGGCAGGTAGCCGAGCGTTACTTCGTCCGCCGCCCCGGACTCCTGGTAGGAAAGGCGATAGGAGGTCCTGTGCGTTCGCAGGTCGAACCGTGAGAAGAGCCCGATCGTCCCAGGGAAAGCCTGCGTCCACACCCACCCGATCGGTATCCGCACCCTCCACTGGCCTGACGGCGATATCGGAACCTGTCGTCGACTGTCGAAGACGTCCAGCAAAGTCTGCCCGCGCATGTCCACCACAGCGTCCAACCGAACCGAGCGCGGAGGCATCCAGTCCGACCACGCCCGCTGAGAAATCGCTTCGAGTCCGTCGCGATGCATCCCTGGGGGCTTGGGGAGCTGGCGAAACCCACCCGATGGGATCAGGAGCGGCCGAGC
Source organism: Acidimicrobiaceae bacterium (assembly GCA_003169235.1). Classification (GTDB taxonomy): domain Bacteria; phylum Actinomycetota; class Acidimicrobiia; order Acidimicrobiales; family RAAP-2; genus Bog-473. The sequence continues at coordinate 34,923 of PMPX01000141.1, forward strand.
CTCCCGTTGTCGGAAGGACTCCTCCATTTCGACCCCCTCCCTCGTGAGGTCCTCCGCGGGCCATCGGCCTGACGGATCCTGTGGCAACTGACCGGTGCCACCTCCAGCCCGAGGCGGCAGTTGCCTCGAGCTTCGCTGCTCACCCGTGATTGTCTCGTGAAGTACGACGTCTCGGCGCGGACCAGCTTCCGTTCGAAATCCGTAGGCCCAATGATCCTCTGCACTCATCAGTTGCTCGAGCTGGATGTACCACCACGCGAAGTCCTCCGTTTCCGCCCCCGCCTCTTCCCGCCAGCGATCGAAGGTTGCTCCGTCCATCACGAACGCGACCGGATCGCTCTCATCCGCCGGCGTCATTCTCCTCCATACACGACCGGGCGGCGGAGCCTGGTGGATCGCCACGACGACCGGGTTCTCTCGATCGGAGAGCAATCGGACGATTCGCTCGACACTCGTCTCGTCCCCCAGAACTGCTCCGTGTTTCGCCCCGAGGACCATGACGAGGCGACCCCGCACTCGCGGCGGCGCACCGGTGAATCGAACGAGCTCGAAATCATCGCAGGTCTGCTCGGCACAGGTGCCGACGGCTGCTGACTCAGCGAGCAGGATGCTCAATGCCGGAGCCCATTCTTGCTTGATCTCGATCAACCGCTGGCTCTGGCTCAGCTCGGGATGGAGATCTCGGACCTCGCGCATGAAGGTTGCCTTCTCCTGAACCACATCAGATCGGGAGAAGCCCCATCTCCGGTACAGAAGCGGTGCCCCATGGAAGGGTGCACCGAATATGCCGCGAACGCCCAATGTGATGAAGAAGTCCCAGTCTTCATGGCCATGCGTCAAATTGGTTCGAAACTGGTTTCCCGCGTCGAACACCGCCCGATCGATCAGACCTCCCATGCAGCAGAAGTTGCGGAACAAGAGCAGGTAGAGGTTGTACGGCGGCATGACCACCAAGTCCTCTTGGGTCCCGAAACACTGCATGTCCGGGTAGACAAATCCCACTTCGTCCGGTGCCTGCTTCAACGCTTCCAGTGCAATCTCGATATGACGTTCCGTCACTCGATCGTCACTGTCCAGGAAGAAGATGACCTCGCCCGTACTGTTCTCCACACCTACGTTGCGCGCCGCTCCCGGGCCCATTTGCTCCTGATGGACCACGAGCACTCCTTCCGCCTTCAAGCGCTCCAGCACCAACCTGCTCTCCTCGTCTGTCGAACCGTCGTCAACAATGACGATCTCGTCGGGAGGCCTCGACTGACGCCGGAGGGAATCGAACGCATCGACAACAAACGGGCCGTGGTTGAAGAACGGCATGACCACGCTGACACGCACGTTGGCGCCCTGCCGCGCATATCGCCTCATGACGCAGCTCCGTCCGCGCTACGTGAGGCTTGCGACGACAAGCTGCCCGTACACATCCTCGATGACGCTGCCGGGTGAGCTCAGATCTCTGGCCTCAGTCCCCACTGGTATCAATATCTTCGAGGGTGTGACGTAGAGTTCTTTCAACCTCCTGGCAACTTCCTCGTTTGGTGCGAAGAAACGATCAACGACGTTCCCATAGCGGCAACAGACGTACGACACGAACACTTCGCTGTCCTCGAGCTTCTCGCTGATTTCAACAACGAACCGTAGCCCCGGATAGCTGTAGCGAAGGGTCGGGATCATGTCCACGCCACTCTTGGAACCCACAACATGTATGAGGTCGATACCTCGGCTCGCGATGAGCTCGACCACGAATTCGATGAACCCACGACTTCCGACAAACTCCTCGGCGGTCCAGATCTCATCGACAGCTACCGAATCAAGATGCTCTTCGCCATCGCTCGACATGTCGAGAACGACGCAATACGTTCGAAAGTGGCGACTCTGACCATATACGGGAGACACGTCGAGGCGCGGCAGTTCGGACACCAGGTAAAGAATTCCAGAAGGGCGGGGAACCAATGTCAGGCCGTCTCCATCTCCTGACTCCTGTTCTATGGAGTAGCCATGCCCGATGATCTTCTCGATGTGCTCGGAGATCTCGGGTGACGTGGAACTCCCGGTGACCTTGACTGCGAACCTGTCGAGAGAAGCAGACTGATCGACCTCCGAGAGGAGGCTCTCCCATGTTTCGTTCGAATCGCTCGCCGCCACGTGGCGCACGTCCTTCTGCCAGGGCACGGTAACGATCTTAGCCATTGCCCTTACCGGGAAGACAGGGAGGAGGGGGCCGCCCGCTCCGTGCACAGTCGAGGATCGCAGCGTGGTCGGCACCGGAGACAACAAGGTCAACGAGATCTGCCGCGCACCCGATGCACCAGATGCCCGGCGGTCCGCATCGGTCCGGTCACCCTCCAACTGCTGGATCGCATGACCGCGTCGAACTCGCGCTCGAGACGCTCAACCTCTCGTCGAGCGGCGTCTCTCTGCGCTTCGATCCTCGTGACGGTGACGCGTGCTCCCACAAGATCGCGCTCATAGCGATCGACCGCATCGAGCGCTCCGGGCGGGAGCTGGAGACCTGTCTGGTTCAGCCGTGAGACGACGGTGGAGCGCGTCACATCCCATTGCCGCGCCGCTTCTTCGACTTGAGCCTCGTCGGCCGCACCCCAAGCACGGGACAGTGAAGTCACTTCACCTGATTCTGCGATTCCATTCAGTACGACAGACCTAATGATGAGTTCCTTCTCCTCCCCGCGCCGCAACGACTCATCCAAAGCGGGGCCGCTTCCTTCGAAACAAGTGCGCGGTAGTGCGAATCCGCATTTGGGAGACTGGTCCTCGAAGAGGTATTGCCAGAGATCGAAGGACTTCGGGAACGGGGTCGAGATGCCGCTTGTCGCAACGTAGCCAGGGTGGTCATCCCAAAGCATGGGATCGATCGTCTGTGACGCTACCCGCGCTCGAATTACTCGGCCGGGCGCGTGCGACGCGGCCGACCTGAAGGTCTCGACCCAGTGCCCAAAGGCAACGACATTGTCGTCGAGGCACGCAACATAGTCTCCGACCGCCAACGATGAACCCACATTGAAGGCTCGGGCGCGTCCCCCACCGGCCACGCTCCGACAGGTCACTCGTGAACTGAATTCAGGATCGAAGTCGCGGACCCTGCCCTCAATCGCCTGCACATCACGGCTGCCGACATCATGGGCCATGAGAAGCACTTCGAAGTCTGGACACGACTGGGCCGCCAGCGATACCAGCGTGTCCATGAGAAACGCTTCACGTTGCTCCTCCGTACGCACAATGACGCTCAGGAACGGGACCTTTGGAGCACTCCCGGCCGACTCCTCCACGACGTCAGCCACCGACGCCGAACCGATGCTGCGCATAGTTGTAATCGACAAAGGTAGCGACCTTCGCTTCCGGGTCGAGCGGTTCCGGCAAGCTCAAGTCCGCTTGGCGCCTCCGGAATTCCTCGACGGCACGGCGGTGTTCCGTGTTTCCGCCCTCGAGCAATTCACCACTCCACTTCTCGACTAGGTCCGGTCTTGAGTACTTCCACGCCATCAGCAACGCTGCTTCTGCCGAGTAATACACCTCTGCGCTGCTGGGCAGCAGGATCCCCTCTCCATTCAACCGCTTGTCGTGGAAGACGCACGCCGACGGACGATGCACAACCCGGTAGCCGGCGAGGCGGGCACGCCAGCTCAGATCGACGTCGTCGCAATAGAGGAAGAAGGTCTCCGCATCGAAGCCTCCGATCTCGCGCAGGAGATCATGACGGATCAGAGCGCATGCCGTCGATGCCCAGCTGGTCGTTCCGTCCCTCACGTCGAATTGCTTCGGATGCTCAATTGGAAGCTGTCGTGCCTCCGTGATGCCCACCTCCGCGTCCGCGAACGGTGACAGGAGCTCGACCACGGTGTCCGGGCTCATGTACGAATCGGGATTGACGATCAAGATCGCATCGGCATCCGATTCTTTGAGAAGGGCGTTGTGGCCCCCCGCCGATCCCATGTTCCTGCCAAACGGTTGGTACGTGAAGGAAGAAAGGCCGGAGCAGGTCAAGGACTTGCGGAGTCCGTCGACTGCGTCCGAACCAAGCGTCGGATCGGAGGAGCAGTCTCCAATCTGGAGGGTGAGCGACAGGTCCGGCCAGCACCTGCGGGCAACGGCGACTGCGGCCCGCACTCCTTGCAGGAACCGATCGACCTGACCGGGCTCAGGATGGTACAGGACCGAGTGGATACCGATCGATGACGGGACGTGAGATCGCGAAGAGCTCCGGGGAGTTTGCTCAGTGTTCACGGACCGGCCTCTGTCATTGATCCTCTGTCATTGACGACACAAGTGTCGCGATGCCCTGTTGCAGGGTCCACTTGGGCTGATAGGCGAGCTCCTTCGCCGCGGCCTCGATGTCCGTGATCGCCGCCCGCACGTCACCGTCCCGGAACTGGCCGCTCACCGCTGGCTCGGGAGCGTCAAAGGCGGCTGCGATCGTCCGGGCGACGTCATGGATCGAGACGGTCGTCCCGGAACCGATATCGACGACCCGAGCTCGTTCCGGTGGGCGGGCCAAGGCGGCCAATATGGAGTCGACCACGTCTTCGACGTACACGAAGTCTCGCAGGATCCTTCCATCCTCATAGACGTTCAACCGGCCGCCTCGTCGTGCCGATGTTGCAAAGAACGTGACGACGCCGGTATAGGCGTTCGTCGGGGATTGGCCGGGTCCGTAGACGTTTTGAAATCGCAGAGTGGAAAGCCGTGTCCCTGTTGCGGCGCACCAGGCGGAGAGTATGTGCTCCTGCGCCAATTTTGTCGCGCCATAGATGCTCGTCGGATGGGGCGATGTCCGATGAGCGGCGCTCGGGCGAGGTGACGCAACTCCGCCATCGGGCCCAATCGGGTCCCATTGGGCGCCCTCCAAGGCGGCGTGGGTGCGGGGACCCGGATAGAACGCGGCCCCGCCCGGCGTGACCCACTCGCCCTCTCCGTACACGGCGCGGGACGAACTGAGCACAATGTGGTCGGGAACGATGCCTGCGCGCATCAGTGCATCGAGCATCTCCGTGGTGCCGACAACGTTCACACGGCCGTGCCGGGACGCCTCCAGGAGTGACTGACCAGTGCCCGTTTCAGCAGCGAGGTGCACGACGTGACTCGGACGCACGAGTTTGAGCACAGCGTCCCACTCGGATGTGGCGGTCACGTCGACCGGGAGAAGCTCGACTTCGTCATTGAGGCGAGGCGGGCGACCGGACGATGCATGGACCTGAGGATGCAGAACGTCGACCACGACGACACGGGCACCCGACTCGACCAGCTTCGACGCCAAAACGCACCCGATGAAGCCTGCGCCACCGGTTACCAGAACGGGACCTTTCGACAGTTCCATGGGTTGGGTCGCGATCGTTCGTCCGTTCATGGATCAAAGACGGGCCAGCTGCCCCGCTCAGTATACGCAGCAGGGGTCCTGCGCCATGGCCACGGCGCTGCGGATCGGGCCAGGTCCACCCAGGTCGGCGGCCGGATGCCAGGCGCCGACTTCTGCACTTTCCGACGGGCCGGGCAGCCCCCTCCGTCCGGCATGGTCCTGCCGGCACCGCCGTCGACTGAATTCTGCTCACGTGAAGTACCAACCCTTCACGAACAACGCCTCACAAAAGGCGGCCAAGCCGATCCAGATCACGAGGCCCGGGACCAGGAAGAACCTTCTGCGGAGCAGGACCCCGGCGAGAACCGGATAGATACCCAGGCTGTCGGTAGTGAGCCGCACGGCCGCTTCAGGATTGTCGACGCCGTAAAAGACCTGTGTGGACATGGCGGGAATGAGAAGGGCCAATGCCGAGTAGACGCAGAACGAGAGAGGCAATCTTCGACGTTTCGCGGAGACCACGCTGACGAGGTAATACAGGAATACGAAGAGCGCGACTAGCTCGAACGAGACATTCACAACGCGAACGATGCTGAAATTGCTGTGCGAAATCCCAGGTGGTGGTTTCGCAATGAGATCTCGGAGCACGCCGATCAGCGAGCTGAAAGGGAATACGGTCCTTCGATTGAAGGTACCTTGCTCCGTCACAAAGGTGATCGGATTTCCGTAGCGAACAGCGAGCCAGGCTCCCCAAGCAAGAAATCCACTGATCGAGATCGCACCGTAGAGGCCCGTTCTCCAGTACGCCCGCCTCGGCAAGACGGCGACGACTACCGCGACCGAAAGGCAGACCCCAAGAGGAGAGAAGGCGGTCGCAATGCCAGCAACGAGGGCAGCGGGTAGGAGCCGATCCTTCGAGATCAAAAGGACCGTGAGCGCGCTCAGTGCGACGAAGGCTCCCTCGGGATACGCGGAGAGGAGAAACACAGATCCGGGTGACCACACATAGAGCGCCGTGGCCAGACGGGTGGTTGCCTCCGAGCACATGGTGCGGATTGCCGCGTACACGAGTGGGACTGAAAGCAAGAAGGCGAGCCAGGCGACCCCCAACCCGGAGGCATCGAGGGGCAGCCGGTGAAAAGTGACCGATTCGGCGAGGCGAACGAGTACGACGTAGCCCGGGAAGAAGACGGTGGACCTCTCGAATGGGTACCAGTGATTGGCTAGTCCCAGATACCATCCGGTATCCCAGCGGAGGAGCGACGTTGCTGCATTCCCGCCACGACCCCCTGGCGCGTAACTGCCACCGGAGAAGTTGGAAATCACGACTTCGTTGATCGCCAACCCGAAGGCCAGACGAGAAAGCGCCAACCCGCCCACGAACATTCGACGGCGCTTCACTGGTGAAGTCTGGCGGGCGTGCTCGCCGCGCCCGTTGATTGGATCGGAACGCCTAACCGGAACGGAGGGCTCCAGCATATCGAAGGTCAACTATAGCGGCGCCACCGCTTCACACTTCGTTGCGACACCCTTCGCCCATTCTGTTCGTCGGCGGAAGTTCGATCTCGGAGAGAACGCGGTCTCGGGAGTGTTGTCGCTCCAGAAGGACGGGTTGAGTTTGAATACCTCTTCCCCATCGCGCCCCTACGAACGTCGAAACGGGAGCGGTGCTGCCGTCTTGGGCAACTACATTTCGATCGGAGCGTTGGGCACACCGCTCCGGGGATGCGTGTTCTCGGTCGACGGACAAATGCATCGGGAGGCGCCTACGTCGTGTCGACGGGATTCCCTTCCACGTCGCAGTATGTGCGAGCAGGGTCGACCGCACCGGGGCACGAAAGACGGGGTGGATGGGGCAGCGCGGCTCTCGTCCCGATCAGCGGCAGCTTGCCATGAGACACCGGGTGCTTCGGCTATCGTTGCCCCAATGTTTTCCCTGGTCAGAAGAGTTCAATTCCGGTCTGTGCCATGAGCCCAGCTTCAGACGTTCCGCCAGATGACCTCGGATCACCGGACAACGAAGCACTACTCCTGCGCCTACAGGCGGCGGAGGCCCAAATCGAGTCGCTCCAGCACGCGCGAATTGCCCAGGAGGGACTTGCTGACCAGTTGACAGCCGCCTTGAACGCGCCCCAGGTTCCAGCACACGCGACCCAGCCGGCGGCGCCCATCGGAGCAGCCTCCGTTCGAGCCGCGGCGGGCCGAATCCGTCGGCGCCTGCGTGCGGCCGTGGCTCCCAAGACTCCGGGCGCGGTGAAAGTCGACGCCCCCGGCCCGGAACCAGTCGAGCCGGACGAACCAACGGACAGTCGCTACCCGGTCTGGATCAAGCTCTACGACACGGTCGACGCCGATGCGCGGTCAACGATCTTGGCGCGCCTCGATGCCCTCAGCGCTCCCCCGCTGATCTCCATCATCCTTCCCGTGTACAACGCACCCGAGCATTTCCTGCGTCAAGCCATCGATTCGGTGCGAGGTCAGCTGTACCGGAATTGGGAGCTCTGCATCTCGGACGACCACTCGAGCGAACCATATGTGGCCAAGGTGCTCGAGGAGTACCGCGTGCTCGATGATCGCATCAGGGTGGTCTACCGGGACACGAACGGGCACATCTCGGCCTGCTCCAACTCGGCACTTACCCTCGCCTCCGGGAAGTGGCTCTGTCTCATGGACCATGACGACCTGCTGTCCGAACATGCGCTTGCCATGGCTGTGCTCGCGATCGACGAAGTCCCCGATGCCGGCTTGCTGTTCAGCGACGAAGATCACATCTCGGGCAAAGGCGAGCGGGCATTCCCCTACTTCAAGCCGGATTTCGACCCGTTGCTCATCCTCGGTCAGAACTACTTCTCGCACTTGTCCATGATGCGCTCCGATCTCGTGGCGGACGTGGGAGGCTTTCGCACCGGAGTCGAGGGAAGTCAGGACTGGGACCTCGTGCTCCGGGTGCTGGAGCAGATCGAGCCTTCGCAGGTCATCCACATTCCACACGTCCTGTATCACTGGCGGTCTCACGCCGAGTCGACGGCGTCGAGTATCTCGGCGAAGCCGTACGTTGTCGAGGCCTCACGTCGAGTCGTGCAAGACCACCTCGACCGGATCGGGATCGATGCCACCGCGAAGAACATTCCGGGAACGAGCTTCAACCGGATCTTGTGGAATCTCGGTGACAATCCCCCGCGAGCCAGTGTGATCATCCTGCCGCGAACGGGACCTCGGCTCTGTCGATGCATTGACAGCATCCGGATCCGTTCGACCTATCCGAACATGGAGATCGTCCTGCTCGACGATGGTGGTTTCCGCCCACCAATGCGGGAGTACTTACGCGACCACGGAGAGGGACTCACGGTGATTGCGCATGACGCGGACATCAGCGATTCGGCCCAGCGCAATCTGGCTGTGGCGGCCGCCAGCGGGGACTTCCTTTTCTTCGTCCATGACGACGTCGAGGTGCTCTCGGACTCGTGGCTCGAAGAGATGGTCGGGGTACTGCAGTACCCCGGGGTCGGAGCGGTCGGCGCCAAACTCTTCTACTCCGACCTCACCATCCAGCATGCGGGCCTCATCCTCGGTATCGGAGGGACCGTGGGGTATCCGCATCGGCAGTATTTCGACCGGCTTTCGCCCGGGTACTTCGGACGATTGATGCTGACCCAATGCGCCTCGGCCGTCAGCTGGGCATGCATGGGTGTCCGCCGCGATGCGTTCGACGCGATCGGTGGCTTCAGCGAAGAGCATTTCACTGGGATGTTCGGAGACGTCGACTTCTGCCTACGCCTCAATCAGGCGGGATGGCGAACAGGATGGACGCCCCACGCCGAGTTGATCCACTTTGAACTCCCGGCGGACACACGAGCAACCGACGGGGAGAATGCCGTGCGCTTTGATCGAGACATCCGGATGCTGCGCTCGACCTGGGGTTCCTGGATCGAGAACGACCCGGCGTACAACCCGAATCTCTCTTTGGCACACGAGACCTTCCCCCTGGCCTGGCCGCCGCGGAAGACCCTCGTCTGACCAGGGACCGTCGACCGACGGACACGGAGGCGCAGGGGACCGTCTCAGAATTGACCGGTGGCGAGCTGGTCGATCACGGCGAGCGCGGGCAGAAGGACGCCGATCAACAGCAGCCCCCGGACGCGGATGGCGCGCATGAGCACCAGACCGACGATCGGGAGAAGCGGCAGCGCGTACCGCGACGGTGCGTAGAAGTCGTAATGACCCTCGATGAAATTCAGCAAGGGAAAACCCGCGGCAAGGGCAATGATGCCGATGAAGATCGCCGCTGCCATGGCACGTAGCTGCGGTCGGCCGACGGGGCCCTGCAGGACGAGGAGTCCCGCGAGGCTTCCGTAGACCGACAGGTTCCAGAACCAGTAGAGCGGCGCCGGCGCGTACGCGATGAGATCTGACAGTGCCTGCTGAATGCCGTTGAAGAACGTCGATGGACGCGGGTACGGGGTGGTCGAGAAGCCCTGCAGCACATGCAGAACCACACTCGGGGGGACGGTTGCACGCGCCTGCTGCAAGAGCAACCAGCCCCCATAACTGATCACGACTCCGAGGAACATGGCCGAGCTGCAGCCATACCTGCGCCAGAGATCCGCTCTCGACTGCCGGCGGCGCTGCGCGACGTCAAAGATCAGAAGCCCGACGAGGAGCACGAACGGCACGACGACGAAGAGGCCCTTCATGAGGCCGATCAACAGCCCCACCACGAGCCCGATGCTCACCAGCGCGGTCTGCCGTCTCCGCGCCACGAGGAAGGTTGCCACCACGAGCGCACCCGCGGCGACAGCCGAGCTGTCGTTGGTAACCGTCGACGCCGCATGTACCTGCACAGGGCTCAACAGGCAGACGGACAGCACGCCGCAGAGCTCGAGCAGGCTCAGATCCGCCAGCCACCCCACCCATACCAGCAGGCCGGCTCCGACGATGCTCCAGATGAACCCCCCCCAGCGGGCGTCCACGAGCGCGGTCTGGGGTGAGACGTTGGTGCGGGCAGTCAGGACATACGGGAGGTATCCGAGCGGACCCTGCTGCACGGCTTCGTAGCTGTAGCCACCGGCTGGCAGGTCCGCGGGATTCCGTTGGGTCACACTGCAGCCGTGCGGTGGCAGGTCGAATCCCCCGAGACAGCTGATCATTCGCATCGTCGTCTGGGAGAGATGATCACCGGACCGAGGCAGGTGGCCGTGGGTCAGGTCCAACACATAGTCATAGTGCGCGCCCTCGTCGAAGACGTCGAATCCTTGTTGGTGTCGTTGATGGCTGCCTACGGCGAGCGCCGCCAGCAGTACGACGATGGCGATGACGAGTGACCAGACGATCCAATACCGTCCGGCGCGTTCATGGTGGTGCGACCTCGTCGAGGGCCTCTTCCCCGCCCACGCCAGAAGCGAGGTTCCCACCGCCCGAGGCCCAAGCACCTGGGCAGCATAGACGACTGCCTCATCGGCCCTTCGGCATTACGAACCGGTCTTCGGCACCAAGCGCGTGCGCGCATGACTCGAGGCGCACCGCGTGCATGCGGAACGGCGTCCGTGATGACCACCCGCACACGTCGTCGTTGACCGGCCGCGACCGAGACGTTCAACCCTGGAGCAAGTCCGCCGCCAGGCCGTCGAGGATGTCGTCCTCTGACACGAGGCACCGATCGCGGCCGAACACGTCCATCACGACAGCGAGGATGAGGACACCACCCACGATGACGTCCTCCCGTCCTTGCGCCATGCCCGGACGGGCCAGCCTGGCGCGGCTATCCTCCGAGGCGAGATCCCGCAGCCATCGTTCGACGTCGTCCCGCGTCAATTGCGCGTGGTGGACACGGCGGCGGTCGTAGACGGTGACGGCGAGCTCCAGGCAGGCGAGCGTCGACACCGTCCCTGCCAGCCCGACGAGGATGCTGTCGGGTGCCAGGGGTGGGAGTCCGCCCCGCGCCGTCTTGATCTCTTCCCTGACCGTTTCTCGCGCCCGGATCAGATCCTCAGGGCCTGGGGGGTCATGGCGCAAGAAGCGCTCGCTCACGCGGACACACCCGATGTCGAGGGACCGAACCGACACCGCTGGTTGCGCGTCGCCGGCCGCGGAGCGCGGTTGCCCGACGACGAGCTCGGTCGAACCACCGCCGATGTCCACGACCAGCACCGGGCCCAGCCCGGCCAGGTCCGACGGCAGGTGGGCCGTCGCCCCGGCGAAAGAAAGCCGTCCCTCCTCCTCCCCCGAGAGGATCTCGGGAAGCACCCCCGTGATCTCGGCGGCGGCGGTCATGAACTCGTCGGCGTTGAGAGCGTCCCGCGCCGCCGAGGTCGCCACCAGCCGGGCCCGCGTCACCGCGTGCGCGTCCAGCGAGCGGCGGTACTCACGGAGGACGGAGAGCGTGCGGTCGATGGCCGCCGGCGAGAGCTGCCCGGTGGCGTCCACCCCCTCGCCCAGGCGGGTGATGCGCATCTCCCGCTCCAGCACGGTGCCGTCGGGCGCCATCACGATCAGCCTCGTGGAGTTGGTCCCGCAATCCACAGCCGCGACGGGTCC
>PMPX01000288.1 GCA_003169235.1 Acidimicrobiaceae bacterium
CCCCTGACGCAGAACTTCTGGTCGAACATCCACACGATGATCCTCCCGTCCATCGTCCTGGCCCTGGGCGGCATCGTCGTGTACTTCCGCCTGCTGCGCAACGACCTCATCTCGACCCTGCAGGAGGACTTCATCACCATGGCCCGCTCCAAGGGCCTCTCGGACCGGCGCATCATGTGGCGGCACGCCCTGCGCCCCTCGTCCATCTCCCTCCTGGCCTCGGCCGGCGTGACGATCGGCAGCCTGATCGCCGGGACCTTCATCGTGGAGCTCCTGCTGCAGATGCCGGGCCTGGGCTACCAGCTCATCTCGAGCGTCAACCAGGACGACTACACCGTCGTACAGGGCATCACACTGTTCGTCGCCATCGCCATCGTCCTGATCAACTTCATCTTCGACTTCCTGTTCACCATCGTCGATCCGAGGATTGCCCGTGAGTAGCGTCATCACTGACGACATTGCCGAAATCAAGCAGGAGATCGTCGCCGAGGAGGCGGCCGACCCGACCAGGAAGCGGCTGGGACCGCTGTTCTGGATCTGCGTCGGCTGGATCGTCCTCGTCGCCGTCATGGCGACCATCGCCAACCTGCTGCCGCTGCCGAACCCGGACCTCGGCAACTACAACAGCGTGCAGAACGCCGGGCCCGGGTGGGGACACCTCCTCGGCACCGACGACCTCTACCGCGACCTCTTCAGCCGGCTCGTCTACGGGGCCCGGGTGTCCCTGGTGGTGGGCTTCGGCGGCGCGTTGATCGGGCTGCTGGTCGGCGGCATCCCGGCCATGATCTCCGCCTACCGCCGGGGGAGGATCGACACGGCCCTCAACACCGGCTCCTACGTGGTGCTGGCCTTCCCGGCCATCGTNNTCCACGCTGTCGTACGCCACCCGCGACTTCGTGCTGGCGGCCAAGGCGCTCGGCGCCAGCGACACCCGCATCCTCACCCGGGAGATCCTGCCCAACATCATGCCGACGATCGTGTCCTTCGGCCTGATCGCGGTGGCCACCATCATCGTGCTGGAGGGCTCGCTCGCCTTCCTCGGGCTCTCGGTGTCCCCCCCGACGCCCAGCTGGGGCAACATGCTCAACGAGGGGTCGAGCCTGCTGACCGGCGCCAAGGGGCAGACCAACCCCTGGCTGGTGATCTTCCCGGCCAGTGCCATGTTCCTGCTCCTCATCAGCCTGAACGTGGTGGCCGACAAGTTGCGCGCCTACTTCGACGTCTCCGAGATCAAGCTGTGAGCGACCGCACCCTCCTCGAGGTCGAGGACCTCCACGTCTCCTTCGCCACCAGCCGCGGCGCGGTGCGGGCCGTGCAGGGCGTGTCCCTGACGCTGAACCAGGGCAAGACGCTGGGCATCGTGGGCGAGTCCGGATCCGGGAAGACCGTCCTGTCGCGGGCGATCATGGGACTGCTCCCCCGCTCCTCGACCACGCAGACGGGGTCGGTCCGCTACAACGGGACCGAGATCCTCAACGCCCCCAACGACGACCTGCGCAAGCTCTGGAGCACGCACATCGCCATGGTGTTCCAGGACCCCATGACCTCGCTCAACCCGGTGCAGCGCATCGGCAACCAGATCACCGAGCCGCTGAAGATCCACCTGAAGCTCTCCAAGGGCGAGGCCAAGGAGACGGCGCTCTCACTCCTCATGCAGGTGGGCATCCCCTCCCCCGTGGAGCGCTACCAGGCCTACCCGGCCCAGCTCTCCGGCGGCATGCGCCAGCGCGTCATGATCGCCATTGCGCTGGCCTGCGCCCCGCGCCTCCTGATGGCCGACGAGCCCACGACGGGCCTCGACGTGACCGTGCAGGCGCAGATCCTCGACCTGCTGGGGCAGTTGCAGCACGATCGTGACATGGCCATGATCCTCGTCACGCACGACCTCGGCGTGGTGGCGACCCGCACCGACGAGATCATCGTCATGTACGCCGGCAACGTCGTGGAGCGCGCACCGACCAACGTGCTCTTCAAGAGCATGGCCATGCCCTACACGGAGGCATTGCTCAAGTCGACGCCCCGCCTGGCGAACCCGAGCCACACCCGGCTGACCGCCATTGAGGGCAGGCCGCCCGACCTCCTCCATCCGCCGGCCGGCTGCCCGTTCTCCCCCCGCTGCCCCTACGCCCAGGAGAAGTGCCATCGCGAGAGGCCGCCCCTCGTCGAGGCCGCACCGGGGCACAGCTACGCGTGCTGGTTCCCGCTCACCGCGGCCCGGCCCCAGGAGGTCACGGTATGACGGACACGGCCGTGGAGGCCGAGGTGGTCGACACCACCGAGCCGCTGTTGTCGGTCGAGGACCTGCACGTGTCCTTCCACAAGGGGAGCCAGACCGTCCAGGCCGTCGCCGGCATCACGTTCACCATCCCGCGGGGGGAGACCCTGGGCCTCGTCGGCGAGTCGGGCTGCGGCAAGTCCACCACCGGCCGGGCCATCGTCCAGGTGGAGCGGGCGACCTCGGGCCGGATCCTCTTCGGCGACACCGAGCTCACCGCGCTCAGCCGCGGCGACCTGCGCACTCTGCGGACGCAAGTGCAGATGATCTTCCAGGACCCCATTTCGTCGCTCAACCCCCGACGGCGGGTCAGCGACATCGTGGCCGAGCCACTGAACATCTGGAAGATCGGCACCAAGGAGGAGCGCAAGGAGAGCGCCAGCGCCATGCTCGACCAGGTCGGTATCGACCCCTACCTGCTCGGCGGCCGCCGGCCCCGGGAGTTCTCCGGGGGTCAGTGCCAGCGCATCAGCATCGCCCGCGCCCTGGTGCTCAAGCCGAAGCTGCTGGTCTGCGACGAGATCGTGTCCGCCCTCGACGTGTCGGTGCAGGCCCAGATCCTCAACCTCCTGGAGGACCTGAAGCAGCAGTACAACCTCACGATCCTGTTCATCGCCCACGACCTGGCGGTGGTGAAGAACGTCAGCGACCGGGTGGCGGTCATGTACCTGGGGCGCCTGTGCGAAATCGCCCCGTCCGACCTCCTCTACGAGGCACCGGCCCACCACTACACGGCGGCGCTGCTCGCCTCGGCGGTGGAGCCCGACCCCGAGACGGCGCGGTCATCGGCCGCGCTGCTCGGGGAGCCACCCAGCCCGATCAACCCGCCGTCGGGCTGCCGCTTCCGGACGCGCTGCCCGCGGGCGGAGCCCCGGTGCGCCGAGGAGGTCCCCGAGATGCGCCAGATCGCGCCCGGCCACCAGGTGGCCTGCCACTTCCCCATCGGGGCTTGAGCACCGCCCCACGCGGCGACCGGCGCCCGCTGGTCCTCTTCGCCTCCTCGCCGCAGTTCCCCGACCTCCACGACGACTGGCCCCTCGAGCGTGCCGCGCTCGACGAGGCGGGGATCGACGCCCGCACGGCGGTGTGGAGCGACCCGGGCGTCGAGTGGTCGGCCTGCGATCTGGTCGTGGCCAACGGGGTCTGGGACAACATCCACCACGCGGCGGCCTTCTTCGGCTGGCTCGACCACCTCACCGCACAGCGCGTGCGGGTGGTGAACTCCCCCGCCACGCTGCGTTGGAACATCGACAAGCGCTACCTGCGGGACCTGGAGCGGGCCGGTGTCCCGACCGTGCCGACCCTCTGGGTGGAACCGGGCGAGCGCCCGCTGCGTCCATCGGACCTCACCCTGCCCGCCGGGGAGATCGTGGTGAAACCCTCGATCTCAGGTGGCGGGTACCGCACGGCGCGCTACGAGCCGCACGAGCACGACGAGGCCCGCGCCCACGTGGCCGCCCTGGTCGGCTCGGGCCGCACGGCCATGGTGCAGCCCTACCAACCCGCCGTCGACGCCGAGGGTGAGACCGGCCTCGTCTTCCTCGGGGGCGACTTCAGCCACGCCTTCCACAAGGACCCCATGATCCGCCGCGGGGTGGGCCCCACGGACAGCCTGGTGGCCAACCAGGTCACGGGCCCGTCGACCGCGACGACCACACAGCTCGACGTGGCCCGCGGGGCCGTGGCGGCGGCCGAAGGCCTGCTCGGCCCGACCACCTACGCCCGGGTCGACATCGTCGAGGGCGCCGACGGCCGGCCGGCGCTGCTCGAGCTGGAGCTGCTGGACCCGGTCCTGTTCTTCGTCCACCACCCGCAAGGCGCGCCGCGCTTCGCCGACGTCCTGCGGGAACACCTGGACCTCCGATGAGACGGCGCCGGGCCCGCCGGCAACGGCGGCCCGGGTGGCTGCTCAGCCCTCGGGGGGAGCCTCGGCGGCCGCGGCGGGCGCTGCCTCCTCCGTGACCTCGGCCACCGGCNNGCCTCCGGTGCGGCGGCCTCGGCACCGTCGGCCGGCTTCTCGCCCTCGGGCACCACCACCGGGGTGCCGATCTCCTCGGCGAAGTCGGCCCAGGCGGCCTGCGCCTCGGTCTCGGGGGTGAACTCGCCCTCGGCGTAGTCGAAGCCGATGTAGTTCCCCTCCTCGTCGTAGGCGTGCTCGCCGAAGGCCTCGCGGTACTCCTCGGAGACCTCGCCGCCCTCCGCCGCCTGCTTGATGGAGAGGCTGATCCGGCGCCGCTGCAGGTCGATGTCGATGATCTTGACCCAGAGCTCCTCGCCGGGGGTCACGACCTGCTCGGGCAGGTCCACGTGGTGCACCGCCATCTCCGAAATGTGGACCAGTCCCTCGATCCCGTCGCCCACCTGGACGAAGGCGCCGAAGGGCACGAGCTTGGTGATGCGGCCGTAGACCAGCTGGCCGACGGCGTGACTGTCGGCGAACTCCTGCCACGGGTCGGACTGGGTGGCCTTGAGCGAGAGGCTGATGCGCTCCTTGTCGAGGTCCACGTCGAGCACCTCGACCTCGATCTCGTCGCCCACCGTGACGACCGAGGAGGGATGGTCGACGTGCTTCCAGCTGAGCTCGGAGACGTGGACCAGTCCGTCCATGCCGCCGAGGTCCACGAAGGCGCCGAAGTTGACCACCGAGGAGACCACGCCCTTGCGGCGCTCCCCCGGCTTGAGGTTCTGCAGGAAGTCGCCCCGCTGCTCCTTCTGGGCCTCCTCCAGCCAGGCCCGGCGGGAGAGGACGACGTTGTTGCGGTTCCGGTCCAGCTCAATGATCTTCGCCTCGATCACCTTGCCCACGTAGGGCTGCAGCTCGCGCACGCGGCGCAACTCGACGAGGGAGGCGGGCAGGAAGCCGCGCAGGCCGATGTCGACGATGAGCCCGCCCTTCACGACCTCGATGACGGGTCCGGAGACCATCTCACCGTTGTTCTTCTTCTCCTCGATGGTGGTCCAGGCCCGCTCGTACTGCGCGCGCTTCTT
>PMPX01000126.1:0-2406 GCA_003169235.1 Acidimicrobiaceae bacterium
CGGAGCCGGAGCCGGAGCCGGCTCCCCGGGCGCGGCCTGCATCGACGGCACGAGCGCGCCATCGGGCCGGGCGAGGACGCCGCGTACCCGCCGCTGCTCCAGGAAGAGGTGGGTCGGCCCCACGATGCCGTCGGGGTTGAAGATCACCGTCAGGATCACGCCGATGCCCGCGACGATCCCGTACCAGTTGTCGACGCCGCCGCTGCCGACGCCCGAGGAGATCACTGCCACCAGGATGCCGCCCGACGAGATGATCCCGGCCAGGATGCCGCCGCTCACCGACGTGATGCCGGCCACGACCACGATGGAGAAGGTGACCAGGCCGAGGTAGGCGTCGAAGTCCTGGAAGGTCACGTTCCCGAGCTGGTAGGCGAGCAGTGAGCCGCCGAGCCCCGCGATGAAGGCCGCGATGGCGAAGCCGATCAGCTTGACCAGGACCACGTTGATCCCCGCCGCGGCGGCCGACCGCTCGTCCGCCCGCACCGCCAGCATGGCCGAGCCCAGGCGGCTGGTGCGCAGCCAGCTGACGCCGAGCGCCACCAGGACGAGGACCACGAGGCACAGGATCCCGAACGCAGGGCGCGGGAAGTCCTTGCCCGAGCCGATGCCCAGGTCCATGCCGAACAGTCGCGGTGTCGGGATGGCCAGGCCGCTCGCGCCCCCGTCGATGGAGTTGTTGTTGAACCAGATGGCTTCCACCCCGGCTGCGAACGTCAGCGTGACCACGCCCAGCATCAGTCCGCGCACGCGTAGCGCGGGGATGCCGATCACGACACCCGCTGCCGCTGCCACCAGTGCGGCCAGGATGGGCGCGATGGGAAACGGAATACCCCACGAAGAGGCGAAGGTGCTCAGGATGTACGCCGAGACGCCGGCAAAGGTGAGTTGGGCCAGCGAGATCTGCCCGGTGTACCCGGTGACCACTACGAGTGACAGCGTGATCACTCCCGTGATCATGCTGGAGTAGAGGGCCGCCCGGTCGTTGCCGGTGAAGAGGTAGATGGCAGCGATCCCCACTCCGGTGCCGATGACCGCGGTGGGCCAGCGCCAATGGGAGCGCGGCGCCCGGCCGAGCGTGACCTGAAGGAGTGTGCCCCGGCTCGGCATGGTCTGGCCGCGCACAGCCAGCACGACCAGAACGAGGACAAGCGGGATCAACTCGCCCGCGCCGGCGGGAAAACCGGGGTGGACGCCGTTGAGGTAGACGGAGAGCGACTCGAGTGCCCCGATGCCGAGGCCTGCTGTGATCGCCCAGCCCAGCGAGTGGAAGCGTCCGACGACGGCCGCGGCCAGCGCCGGAACGATGAACAGGGTATAGGTGCCCGGCTGGAGGGGCACGAGCGGTGCGATGAGGATGCCGGCGATGCCGCACACGACGAAGCTGATGATCCAGTTCACCAGCGCGATGCGGTCGGGCGAGAGCCCACTGACCAGTGCGCCCACCTCGGTCTCCGCCGAGGCGCGCGTGGCCAAGCCGAAGCGGGTGAACCGGAAGACGACGGTCAGCACGACGCCAAGGCCGATGATGGTGGCCGCCAGCAGAAGCCGGTCCACCGAGATGTTGATGCCGAGGAAGCTGACGTGGTTCTGGGGGAAGATCGGGTTGACGAGGAGCACCTGCGTGCCGACCTGGTACGTCACGATGGCGGTCAACACGCCCATCAGGCCGATGGAGGCGACCGCCTTGGCCACGGGGCGGTGGTTACGCAGTGGGCGGAAGACGAGCAGGTAGGCGAGGGCACCCAACACCGCCTGGATGGCCAGGGTGATGAGCATCGCCGGCCAGAACCCGAGGCTCGTCCCGAGGTTGATGGTCGGGCTCAGACCGGGGATGGGTTGGAGCAGCTGCCCGCTGCGCAGGAGCGAGTAGGTGTACGCGGCATACAGCGCCTGCGCCCCGGTGGCGAAGTTGAGGACCCCCGACGCCCGGTAGGTGACGACCAGCGCGACGGCGAGGGCGGCGAACACACCTCCGTTGCCGAGGCCGAGCAGGAGGAATTCGCCGTAGGCGCTCACCCGGTCCGGCCCCGCCGGCTCATCGGCCTCTGCCGTCGGTCAGACGGCTCCCCCCGGGAGCAGCTCACGGATTTAGGATACTCAAATCCGGCCCGGGGCGCACGTGCCGCCCGCCTGGTCCGGCGCAACCCGGGGGGCCTAGGAGGCCTCGTTGGCTCCCTCCGCCAGCTCGTCGCGGAGCACCCGTCGCAGGAGCTTCCCCGTCGGCGAGTAGGGCAGCTCGTCTCGGAACTCGATCACGCAGGGCATCTTGGTGGAGCGCAGCCGGGTGCGGACCCAGTCCTGCAGCTCGCCCTCGGTGGCCGCCGTGCCCGGGTGCAGGACGACCACGGCCGCCACCGCCTCGCCCCACTCGGCGTCGGGGATGCCGATGACGGCGGCCTCGGCCAC
>PMPX01000126.1:2430-23691 GCA_003169235.1 Acidimicrobiaceae bacterium
CCGGCCACCTGCTCGCCGCGCACCCAGATCTCACCTTTCTCGCCGGCCGGCAGGGCCGCCTCGTCGTCCCCGCGCACCTCCACCTCGAGGGAGGGCAGTGGTCGCCCGACCGAACCGAGCCGCGCCCGCACGGACGGGTCGTCGCTGGCGAAGGCCTCGCGGTGGTGGTCGGGGGTGAGCATGGCGATGGTCGAGCTGGTCTCGGTCAGCCCGTAGGCGTTGACCAGGTCGACCTGGGGCATGTCGCGCAATGTCCGCTCGACGAGCTCGAGCGGCATCCGACCGCCGCCGTAGGAGAGGTGGCGCAGGGCGGGGAGCTCCACGCCCTCGTCCTCCATGGCGGCGAGGATCCGCCCCAGCATGGTCGGGACCACCATGGCGTGCGTGATCCGCTCAGTGGCGGCGAGGCGCACCCAGGCCCCGGCCTCGAAAGCCGGCAGGTACATGATGCGGCGGCCGGCGTAGAGGGAGCTCAGCACGGCCGCGATCCCGGCAATGTGGTACGGCGGCACGCAGATCAGCTGCGCTTCCGTGGGCTCGCAGCCCAGGAACTCGACGCTCGAGATGATGTAGGAGACCAGGTGGCGGTGGCGGAGCACGGCGGCCTTGGGTTCCGATGTCGTGCCGCTCGTGAACAACAGGACCCCGATCTCCTCGGGGTCGACGAAGGGGTGCTCGCCCGAGATGGGCCCGGCGATGGCCGCCGCCAACTCACCCTTGGTCACGATGTGCTGCGCACCGCAGGCCCCGAGCCGCTCGATCTCGTCGTCGTCCGCGATCATCAGTCCGTCGGCCACGCGCCCGATGATCCCGATGAGCTGCTCGTCGGGGGCCCGGTAATTGATCGGTGCGAAGGGCACGCCGGCCAGGGCGGCACCGAAGAGGGCGACGGGGAGCACGTCGGAGTTGAGGCCGAAGTAGCCGACCGCCTTGGCACCGCTCTGCTCGAAGTAGAGGGCGGCCCGTCGCGAGCGCTCGAGGAGCTCGGCGGCGGTGATGCCGCCGTCGTGGGAGCCGAGGACGATCCGCTCGGGGTCGCCCTCGGCTGCCATCTCGAGCAGCATGGCGATGTTCACGCTCGGCTTCCTCCGTTCAGTCCGAGGCCGGGAGCGGCTTGGCGCCCTTGACGGCCAGGACGGTCTCGCCCACCGAGAGCGATCCCTCCCCGGCCTTCGTGCACAGCAGCTCGATCCCCAGCTCGTCGTCGCTGTAGCGCTTGCCCAGCTGGGTCCCCTGGTCGAAGCCTGGCTCCGCGCTCTGGGTCGTGACCTCGGCGTCCATGGGCACGAGAGGGTGCCCCCCGTAGCGCAGGTCCACGGGCTCTGCGGGTGCGCGGACGACCACGACCTCGCAGGTGTCGGTGGCGCTGCGTAGCCTCGTCCCTGCCTTCAGTTGCATCCCCACTGCAGTCCTACCTCGCTCTCGGGTGTCTGTCCTCTGCGCCCCTACCGGCCGCTGGAGGGAGATTCAGGATACCGTTGGGCGACCCATCCTCGACTCCGCTGCACAGCCCGGCGCCCTTTCTATCGCCGGACCAGGTGCTCCCGCACACTCCGGTGTGCCTTTCTCGTGAGACACTGGCCCGGGGGATCCCACGTGGATCGGAGGACGGACGATGGACAGCGGCCCGGGGTGGTTGCCCGACCCCGATGATGGGGACCGGGAACGCTATTGGAACGGGTCCGACTGGACCGACCGCGTGCGCCCCGCGGGCAAGGCGCGATCCCTTCGTCTGCCTGATCATGTCCCCGAGCTCCAACGGGCTCTGGCCGGGGCGACGGCCGACATCGATGCGGTGGAGGACCGGCTCTCCACCATGTTCGACCGCGCCACCGGCCCGGTGAGACCGTCGGAGACGCTGACCCCGCCCACGCCTCGCGACACCGACGATCCGGACGGCGGCCATCCCGTCGACATCGGTGTCAGCAGCAGCGAGCGCCAGGACCGGGCGGACCCGGTGCCCGCGCCGTCCGCCCCATCCTCGGGGCAGGACGACGACGATGGTGATGCCTTCGCCGAGCTCGATGCAGCCCTTGCGGCCGAGGAGGCCGAGCAGTTCGAAGAGCTCGGGGAGGCGGAGGAGACGGAGAAGCCCAGGCGCCGTCTCTTCCGCCGGCGTTCATAGGCGGGGCACGGGGTCGCGGGCTTCCCTCTTGCGCCGCCTACTCGAACGCGGTGACCTGGCGGGCCAGCTTTCCCCAGCGCTCGAAGGATCCGGGGTCATTGACCACGTCGGACCCCGTGAAGTAGCTGACAACCCGGGTGGCGATGCCGCCGTACTTGGCCTCGATCTTGTCAGCCATGTCGTCCCAGGTGCCGGTCGTCGTGAACTGCTCGAGCAAGTCGTCGTCGATCACCGCTGCCATGCCGGGGATATCGCCCTCCCGCTGCCGCTCCCTGATCTGCTCGGTCGTCCCTTCCCGGTCCAGCTGCTCGAAGATGAAGGCGTAGTTGGGCGTGGACCCGTAGAAGGCGATCTGGATCCGCGCCATCTCCCGCCAGGCGTGGCGCTCCTCCTCCGTGTCGCCCACGCACAAGAAGGCCGGCACGATCACCTCGAGGTCGTCCACAGTGCGACCTGACCGCGCCGCGCCCGCCCCCAATTCGGGCAGCACCGTCTCGCGCAGGTAGATCGTGGTGTTGAGTGGGTGCACGTGGACGCCGTCCGCCACCTCGCCGGCCATGCGCAACATCCAGGGGTTGACTGCGGCCACGTCGATCGGCGGGTCCGGGTAGTCGATCGCTCCCGGGGCCCACATGGCCGGGAGAAGTGAGAGCGCGTAGTACTCGCCCTCCACGGCTAACGGTGCCCCCGTACGGAAGGACTCGAAGATCTGCTTGACGGCAAGGACGTACTCGCGCAGTCGGGGACCCGGTGGGTCGAAGTCCGACCCGTAACGGCGCTGGATGTGCGCACGTACCTGGGCGCCCAGCCCGAGCCGGAAGCGCCCACCGGTCGCCTCGGCGAGCTCCCACGCAGTCGCGGCCGTGACCATCGGGCTGCGGGGAAAGGCGACGGCGATTCCGGTCAGCACGTCGATGTCGGCTGCCACCGCCAGTGCCCCGCAGGTGAGGTAGGCCGTCCGGCCGGCCTCGGTGACGACGAGCCCCGACAGTCCGGCCTCGGCCGCCCGGCGGCCGAGCGCGCCGACCCGGCGAAGCGGCTGTGCCGGCAACATGGCGTCGAACTTCAGTGGCACCAGTCAGCCCTCGCCACGCTGGTCGTGGCGCACGGCGTTCACCGGGTTGGCTCCGCCGGCGGCCCGGGCTCCCCGGGCGGTTCGGGCGGCCCGTCGCCGGAACGGGGCCAGGCAATCGGGGTGACGTCGCTGGCGATGGTGGCACCCATGGCGATCCCGGCCCGCTCGACCGAGGGGTGCGGGTAACGACCCTCGCCCCGCGTCGATCCGTCGGCGAAGTAGATGGCCGTGTGCACCCGACGGACCGTACCCGTGGCGTTCGGCCCGGCCAAGTGGAACGTGAGGCCGTGGTGGTACGCGACCGAGCCAGCGGGCACCTCGACCCAGACGGGCTCCATCCCCTCGAGTGCACTGGCCGTCAACGGGTCGTCGCCCGTGCCGGTGAAGATGTCGACGAACTCGCGCAGCCCGAGCCGGTGGCTCCCGGGCAGGTAGCCCATCGCCCCGTTGGCCAACGTCGAGCCGTCGAAGGGGATCCACGCCGTGATCGTGTCCGGCTCGACGATGGGCCAGTAGGGCTGGTCCTGATGCGGGGCGGTCTCCCGCCCACCCGCCTGCTTGTAGAGCGCCTGGTCGTGCCAGAGCCGGACGGCGTCGGCTCCGAGCAGGGCGGCGGCCGTCTCGGCGATGCGCGGGTGGAAGGTCAGCGGCCGGACCCCGGGGCAGTCCTCCCAGAGGTTCTGGCACTGCGTGAAGCTCTGTTCGTAGCGAGACTTCTCGGCCAGCGCCCTGGCGTCGTGCCGGGTGCGCCGGGCCACCCCCTCGTCCACCGCGGCTCCGTACCGGGCGAGCTCGCCGGACGTCAGCAGGTCCGGCACGACCACGAAGCCGTCGCGCCGGAAGGCTTCGACCAGTCCCGGTGCGAGTGTCGCCGCTGTCGTCACGGGCGTGGCTCCCCGTGCACCTCCCGGATGTAGCCGACCATCTCGTGGACGCTCGGCGAGTCGAGCCACGGGGTGAGGTCGCGGTCGAAGCTCGAGTCGGGGAACGGCCCCTCGTCGAGCGTGTGGGCCTCGGAGGCCATGAAGCGGCCGTCGATCAGGCGCACCTCGGTGAGGACGTCGGCAAAGGGGAGTGTGCTGGCGGCGGGTGAGCCGAAGCCGAAGACGCGTTCGGAGCCGAGCACGGCGTTGGCCGCCGCCCGGCCGGACAACAACCGCTGATAGTCGTTGCGTTCGAGCTCGCCGGCGTACGCATCGAGAATGTGCGCGGCCCGGTCCAGATCGCGTGCGCCGAAGGCGTGGAAGATGTTGGGCGCGGGCAGGTCACCCCAGACGCCCCACATCCACCACCGCACCGTCGGGGGCAGGACGGCCATGGCGCGCTGGACACCCCGTCCGACGGCCTCGTGACCGTGGTGCACGTCGTGCGGGGAGGGGGAGACGACGAGCGACGCATCGTGCTGCGCCACGATCGCCGGGAGCTCCGTGGCGACGCGGCGTACCGCCAACGCGAGGTCCCCATCGAGGTCGAGGTTCAGCGGCGGGTCCAGGAAGATCGGCACGAACCCCGCCCTGCTCGCCGCCTCCTCCGCCTCGGCGCGCCGGCGTCCCCACTGCTCCTCGAAGCCGAGGCTCGCGATCACGCTGACGACCGTCCAGCCCCGGTCGAGCAGGTGGAGCAGCGCGCCGGGGCAGCCGACGGCCTCGTCGTCGGGGTGCGGCGCGATGTGGAGGACGGTGGGAGCCATGATCAGCCGGCGTCCCCGGCCAGGGCGTCGTCGACGAGACGGGACCACTCGGGATCGTCGTCGGGCAGGTGGCCGGGGACAAGGTGGCGGCGCACGAACAGCGCGGTCGCGGCGGCCTTGGCCGAACCGGCACCTTCGGCGGCGGACTCGGTGAGCAGGCAGGTCGCCTGCACGGCGCGCACGAGCAGTTCCAGCTGTCGCCGGAAGTGCGCCGCCCCGTGGGCGGGGTCGGCGATGGATCGTCGCAGCCGAGGTTCGAGACGCTCCAGGGCCACCGACACCGCCTGAGCCTCGGCCGCGATGTCACCCGCGCCCGCGAGCTCGGTCCGCATCCACGACAGCAGGTGCTCGTGGATGCCGAAGCGTGTGCAATCCCTGAGCACCTGGGCGCACAGCACATTGTGCGTGCCCTCCCAGCTCTCGAACACGATGGCATCGCGGTAGAGGCGAGGGAGAGGGGAGAAGTCCTCAATGGTGCCGTTGCCGCCGAGCACTTCGATGCCGCGCCGCGCGACGTCGGTGGCGCTAATGGAGGTCACGTACTTGTTGGCGTTGACGAGGAGCCGGAAGGCGCCGGCAACAGCCTCGTCGGCTCGGTCCTCGTCGAGCTGCGTGCGCATCCCCGTCAACGCCATGGTCGACGACAGCGCTGCCTGCTCCTCGGTCTTCATGACGGCGAGCTGCTCGCGCACGAGGGGGAAGGACCCCACGGGCTGCCCGAAGGCGGCACGGTGCCGGGCGAACAACGCGGCCTCCAGGAAGGCCCGTCGCATGATGCCGGTGGACCCGACGGCGTTGAGCCACCGGGAGGTGTTGAGCAGCTCCTCCACCGCGACGTGGAACCCCTCCGTNNGTGCCGTCGACGCTGCGGGGCACCAGGAAGCAGCCGAGGCCGCGGGTGCCGCCGGGCGCGTCGCTCGGCCTGGCGGTCACGACGAAGAGGTCCGCATCGGCGACGGAGCAGAACCACTTCTCCCCGCTGATGCGCCACCCGTCGGCGACATCCGGGTCCGGGACGGCCTGAGCAGCGTTGGCACCGACATCGGACCCTCCCTGCACCTCGGTCAGGAACTGCGAGGCCCGAAGGCACGAGCCGTACTCGCGGTCGTGCAGGCCGGGCAGGAAGCGATCACGCAGTTCCCGGTTCCCCCGGTGCTCCAGCGCACGGATGGCGCCGGCAGTGCACACGACCGGGCACGCGTGCCCGCCTTCACCGGCGTGCGTCAGCAAATAGAAGAGGGCCGTGAGCTCGAAGGGGCGCGGTCCTTCCTGGCCGCCGGTCAGCATCCCCGAGCCCCAGATCGCCCGGCCCGCCACGTCGTACGCCGGATGGAACTCAATCGCTTCGAGGGGCCTGCCGATGCCGTCGTCGCGGACATGGGCCGGAAGTTCTCGGTGCGCCTCGAGGGTCACGACGGCCGGTTCGACGACGGTGGCGACGACGGCGCCGAATTCGCGCAACGTCGGCTCCATCTTCTCGGCGGCAGGCTCGCCCGCCCACCGACGGAGCACGCGGGCGAGGTTCGGCGTGGCGTCGTAGTAATTGGTCGCCCGCGAGTCCCACCAGGCGCTCAGCTCGGCACGCCCCGGCTGTTCCTCTGTCACCTCTGCACCTCCCGGCCACGAGCAGTCTCGCGCCCTGGCCAGCATCTTCGTCCACGCGGGAACGGCGACATGCCCGGCACCCCGAAGACATCGCTCAGAGCACTCTTTACAGATTACTCTGAATAGAATATTATGACCTCCATGGCACGATGGTCCCGGTCCAACCCCCTCGCCCTGGCGGTGCTGGTCTGCCTGTACGAGCGCCCCATGCACCCCTACGAGGTGGCCCAGACACTGCGCCAGCGGGCCAAGCAGGAGAGCGTCCGCCTCAACTACGGCTCGCTCTACGCCGTGGTCGAGTCGCTCGAGAAGAAGGGCTTCATCAAGGCCACCGCCACCGTGCGGGAGGGCAAGCGTCCCGAGCGGACCGTGTACCAGATCACCGACGACGGCTCCCGGGAGATGGACGATTGGATGACCGAGCTCATCGGCGTCCCCGCCAAGGAGTATCCGGTCTTCATGGCCGGCCTCTCGTTCCTCCCTTCGCTCGATCCGGATGACGCGTTGATGGCGTTGCGGAGCAGGGCGGAGGCGCTCAAGGTGAAGCTGGCCGGGATGAGGGGTGCCATGAAGGCGGCCCAGCAAGCGGGTCTGCCGCGTCTGTTCGAGCTCGAGATCGAGTACGAGGAGCAGCAGCTCGTCGCCGAGCTGAAGTTCGTCAACGGCATCGTCGACGAAATCTCCTCCGGCACGCTGGAGGGTCTCGACATGTGGCGGCTCTTCCACACGGAGGGCTTCAACTCCGAGGAGGTGCACTTCACCTTCGACACGAACCCTGAATGACCCGGGGCCGCGTGTTGCGCCACGCGGCCCCGAGCCAATACGACCACGAGCCCGATCCACGAGGGACCTTCGCCCGAGGCAGCACTCAGCAGCGTAGGCGACCTCCGTCGAGCGGGCTCTCCGCGCGAGCACATGCTCGAAGGAGGGAGGCGCGCTGATGCACGCCCTGATAGAGGCCGACGGCCTCTCCAAGCAGTTCGGGAAGGTGGAGGCGCTCACCGAGCTCAGCCTCACCCTCCCGGCCGGGCAGCCGGTGGCCATCCTCGGCCCCAACGGCGCTGGCAAGACGACGTTCATCCGAATGGTGGCCACGCTCATTCAGCCCGACCGCGGGACGCTGATGGTCAGCGGTCATGACGTGGTGCGCGACCCGATGGCCGTCCGGCGCATGATCGGACTGGCCGGTCAATCGGCCGCGGTCGAGGAGATGATGACCGGCCGGGAGAACCTGGTGATGGTGGCCCGCCTGTACGGCCAGGGCCGGGCCGAGGCGGTGGCCTCGTCGGAGCGGATCCTCGAGCAGATGCATCTCGTTGACGCGGCCGACCGTCGCGTCAAGACGTATTCGGGGGGCATGCGCCGGCGGCTCGACCTCGGGGCCAGCCTCGTGGGAAGCCCCCGGCTGTTGTTGCTCGACGAGCCGACCACGGGTCTCGACCCGGGGAGCCGCAACGAGGTGTGGGACGGCATCCGTGACATGAGCCGGTCCGGCACCGACATCCTGCTGACGACGCAGTATCTCGACGAGGCCGATCATCTTGCGGCCTACATCGTCATCATCGACGAGGGCCGTGTCGTCGCTCAGGGCACGCCCGACGAGTTGAAGTCGCGCGTGGGCGCCGACATGGTCGAGCTGCACACCGTCGACGTGCCGACCATGCAGCGTGCGGCCGAGGTGCTCGGGGCGCTCGGTATGACGGCGCCGTCCACCGACGCGGCGACGCGCCGGTGCTCCCTCGCCGCACCGGGCGGCTCGCGGCTCCTGCCCGTCGTCGTGCGCGCCCTGGACGACGCCGCGGTGCCGGTCGAGGACATCACGCTCCGCCGGCCGACGCTCGACGAGGTGTTCCTCGCTCTCACCGGACGCAACACCGACACCGATCCGACCAGTCCCGAGGAGGATGCAGCATGACCATGGACATCACGCTCGACCGGCCCGGCCCCGCACGACCCGTCGGGGTGGCAGAGAACCAGGGCGCGTCGTATCTGTGCGCCTCGGGCCAGGTGGCGGCCCGCACGCTCAAGAAGAACGTGCGCACGCCGGCCCTCATCGTCGCGGGCACGGCGCAGGGGGTTCTCTTCCTGCTCATCTTCCGCTACGTGTTCGGCGGCGCGGTGGCGCATCTCGGCAACCTGAGCTATGTCGACTTCCTGGTGCCCGGGTTCGTCGTGACCGGTGTGCTCTTCCAGGGCATGGGCGCGGCGAGCGGAGTCGCCGACGACCTCGAGGGCGGTCTGTTCGACCGGCTGCGGAGCCTGCCCATTCGGCTGTTGTCGATCATCACGGGACGGGTGGGCGCGGACTCGGCGTTGGTCGCCTGGGGGGTGATCGTCATGACGGCGGTGGGCTTCGCCGTCGGCTTCCGCGTCGGCGGCAGCACACCCGACGCGCTGGCGGCGCTCGGCCTGACCATCCTGTACGGCTTCGCGTTCGTGTGGATGTTCATCTTCATGGGCCTGGCCGCCGGCAGCCCGCAGGCCGCACAGGGGCTCTCGTTCCTGGTCTTCCCGCTCAGCTTCGTCTCGTCGGCCTATGTGCCGGTGTCGACGATGCCGGGGTGGATGCAGGGCTTCGCCACCAACCAGCCGATGACGCAGATGGTGAACACGGTGCGGTTGCTGACCGGCGGCCCGGCGGTCGAGCAGCTCCTCGGCCACCCCGTGTCGTACTACCTGGTGCCGTCACTCCTCTGGACCGTCGGGCTCGTCGCCGTCTTCGCGCCGCTGGCCGTGTGGAAGCTGAAGAGGTCCTGACGTCAGCGCCGGTCGAAGTCCTCGTTGGGGGGAAACCCTCCGTGGAGCACACCCTCGAGGGCCCGGCGCAGCCGCTCCTGCGAGTCGATCATCCAGTCGATGTAGAACGCGTAGTCCTCGACCGTGGTGACCTCGCCCTCGCTGTAGTCGGCGATCCGGAACGCGCCACGGTCGGGCAGCCGCTCCCACGACAGCGGACCGTCGTAGATCGACTCGACCAGCTCGCGCTGCGAGTGGATCACTTCGTACTGGGCCGCGCTCGCTTCGGCGGACCCGAGGTCGATGACGAATTCCGACCGGAGCCTGCCGCCGGCCGCGAAGCCGAGGCCGTAGTGCGTGCCCTTGATGGGTGAGGGCAGCGTGATGAAGTTCTGCGCGGGCAGGGTCGACATCTGGGTCCAGTGGCTGTGTGCCGTCCGGACCCGTTCGAGCCAGCGCGACCAGAACTCGCGGTAGAGCGCGCCCTTGCCCCCGCTGAGCGGTCCGGCGAGCTCGGCCAGCGTCCATCCACCGGGATCGCGCCACCACTGCGTCCCGAAGAAGTCGCGGCTGATGCCGGTCGCCAGCTCCACGATGTGGCGGACCAGCCCGGCCGGCGAGTACGACAACTTGTCCGCGTCCCACACCAGCGGCGCATTCACGGCGTTCTGCCAGTGGGCCGTCCGCCGGCCCGGGTCGGCGTGGAGCCACTCCTCGAGCTGGTTCCGGATCTCGAAGCTCATGTCCTCCCGGGGGGCGATCGTGAAGATCGTCCCCTCCGCCACGGACTCCGACGTCACGAGGCGGCGGACGGTGCTGGCGTCCTGGACCCGCCGCTTGGACTCGGCCATCTCCCGGGCGAGCTGGCGCTCCGGGCTGATCGTGAACTCCTCGACCTCCCGCAGCGGGTAGAGCTGGCTGACCGAGATCATGGGCACGTTGCCGCTGCCGGCCCGTCCGTAGACGTAGGACCGGAACGCGCTGATCTGCACCAGCGAGATGTCCAGGCCCATCTCGCTGAGCCAGACGACGCTGGCGGTGACGAGCGGCGAGAAGTCCCGGGCCAGCAGGACGATGCGGGGTCGTCGCAGCGACTCCTGGGAGAGCTCGGGAGCGTGGGCCTGCAGCTCGGCGAGAGCCTCGTCCGGGGTGATGGGCGACTGCCGCCGCGACTGGAACCGGGAGTAGTGGTCGGCGAGGGACTCGGGCAGGATCCGACTGGCCATGGCGGCGTACTTGAGCGCGGAGACGTCGGTGTCGGCGGTCCGGCCGCTCTTCAGCTCGGCGACGACCAGCCGCCCGTCGGAGCCCAGGCCGAGCACCCAGATGCGATCCCGGCCCGCCGGTCCGTTGGCCGTCGGCACGCCGTCGAATTCGAAGGTGATCACCTTCACCGCGGGCCCCAGGATGGCCGGGTTCGAGAGCACCCACTCCTGGAGGTCGGCGCGCTCCTCGAGGCCCGCCTCCTCGAGCGAGATCATCTGAGCCGGCATCGCGACCGACCCGGCAACAGTGAACAGCATCTCCTCCGCCATCTCTCGGATCAAGATAGGACAAACGGTTGTTCAAGCGCAGGAACCGAAAGTCACAGAATGGCTCAACGCACCCCCAAAACTCGTGCTCAGGCCTGGGGATTGTGCGACATCACCGTCTCGTGAGCGACAATTCTTCTCCCGGCCGTCCCCGCGGCGAACGGCGTCAGGCCGGGCTGCCGGGTGCCACGAGGGGCCACGGCCGCTCCCGCTCGACGATCCGGGCCAGGTCGAGCAGGAGTTGTTCCTCGTGCCGCCGCCCGATGATCTGCATGGAGACCGGGAGGCCGCCCACCAGGCCGGCCGGGATGGCGACCGCCGGGTGCCCGGTCGTGTTGGCCGGGATGGTCAGCGCCCCGTTGTTGCCGAATGCAGCCTCGAAGCCGCGCTGGGCGACGAGGTCGACCCCGTCCACCGTGGTCGGGAGCGGCCCCCGGGCGCCGAAGGCGACATCAGGGTTGGTCGCGCAGACCAAGAAGTCCACCTGCTCGAAGATCTGCGCCATCTGCACGATGGCCGCCCGGCGCAGGGCCTCGACGCTCTTGGCCGCCTCTATGTCAAAGTGATGGGTCGCGATGTTGGCCGCCAGCATGATCTCGGGCGTCAGGTCCGGTTCGCACGCGGGGTACAGGTCGCCGAGCCCCACCAGGAGGCTGGCGGTCCCCGCCATGGCCCACTCCAGACCGCCCTGGGGCAACGCCACCGGCACCTCGCGCCGTTCGAGGCCCGCGTCCTCAATCAGGAGACGGGCCGCCTCCTCGACCTTCTCGCGCACGGCATTCGCCACGACTGCCGCCCCGAGGTCGGCGCACACGGCGATCCGCCTCCCGCGGACGTCCTGCCGGTCGAGCCCGGCCTCCCAGCCCCCGACCTGGGGCAGCGAGAAGGGGTCGTACTCGTCGTACCCGTTGCAGACGTCGAACCACCGTGCGGCGTCGCGCACCGAGCGCGCCAGGCAGCCGAGGACCGCCGTCAGCGGCTCGACCTCCGTGAACGGCCCCTTCGGGATCCTCCCGAACGTCGCCTTCAGCCCGAACAGGCCCGTGAAGCCGGCCGGGATCCGTATGGAGCCGCCACCGTCACCGCCCGTGGCGATCGGGAACAGGCCGCCGGCGACCGCGGCCGCCGAGCCNNTTGATGCCGCCGAACTCCGACGCCGTCGTCTGCCCGGCCAGCACCGCTCCGGCCGCACGGAGGCGCGCCGTCATGGTCCCGTCGTAGTCGGACACCCGGTCCTTGTGCACCAGGGATGCCTCGGTCAGCGGCCACTCCTTCACCGGGTCGAGCTCCTTGACGCCGATGGGCACCCCGCCGAAGGGCAGGCTCACGTCGGCCGCAGCCGCCGTCCGGCGCGCCCGCTCCTCGTCGACGAAGCAGACCGCGTTCAGCTTCGACGACGCCACCGCCGCGAGGGATCCCTCCAGGGCCTCGGTCGGGGAGATCGTCCCCGCTCGGAACGCGTCGACCAACGAGCATGCGTCGGACAGCCATGGTTCTGCGGTCACGAATGGGGAACCTATCGGGCCTTCGACGCTTCAGGTCCGGGGACGCCGGACCAGGGCCGGCACCTACTCGGTCGTGCGGCGCCGGAAGAAGTGCGCAGCGAGCGGCGCAGCCAGCCCGATGAGGACCACGGACCAGATCAGCGAGGCCTCAATCGGATGCTGCATGGGCCAGGCATGGAGCGCCCCAGCCGGGTTCGGGTTGCCCCACAGCACCCGCGTGCCCGCGCAGACGGCACTCACCGGGTTCCATTCCGCCACCGCCTGGAGCCACCCGGGCATGTGCTGGGTGGGCACCATGGCGTTGGAGACGAAGGCCAACGGGAAGAGCACGATGAAGCCGAAGGAGGCGGCCGACTCGGGGCTCTTCGCGTTCAGACCGACGCAGGCCGCGATCCACGTCAACGCGTACGCGAAGAAGATCACCAGGGCGAAGCCGCCGAGGACCGAGATGTCATTTGCCCCCGGTCGCCATCCGACGGCCAGACCCGTCAGCCCGACGATGAGCGCGCAGAGAAGCGAGGTCAGCAGGTCGGCCATGGAGCGCCCGACCAGCACGGCCGAACGCCACATGGGCAGGGTGCGGAAGCGGTCGATCATGCCCTCGTGCAGGTCCGTGCTGAGCCCCACCGCGGTGCCCATGACGGAGGTGACGAGGTTCAGCGCCAAGATCCCGGCCAGCAGGTAGTTCACGTAGCTGCCGCCCCCGGGGAGCGCGATGGCCCCGCCGAAGATGTAGACGAACAGCACCGTGAAGAGCACTGGCTGGATCGTCACGTCGGACAGCTGCATCGGCTCGCGCGCAATGTGCACGAGGTTGCGCCGCGTCATCGCCCAGATGTCGGCGAGCGCACCGAAGACGGAGCCGCCGGAGCGGGAACGGTCGAGTCCGACCGACGTCGGCGTCAGCGTGGTCGTCGTCATGCGCGCACCCCTTCCAACTCTTGACGTTCGGCGCTCTTGCCGCCGCCGCCGGCCGAAGCCGCCGCTGCGCCGCCAGCGGATCCGATCGCCTCGTCTTCGTCCTCGCCTTCGATGTGCCCTCCAGTGAGGGAGAAGAACACGTCGTCGAGCGAGGGCTGGCGCACCTCGATGTTGTCCACCAGCACTCCCGCCGCGTCCAGCGCCCGCACCACCGCAGTGGCGAGACCCGGCGAGGCGTCCACGCCGGCGCTCAGCCGCCGACCGTCCTCGCTGACGTGCACCCGCCCTGACACCAGGGGCGCCATGGCGCCCGCCGCGCGCCCGTCGGTGTCCGGTGCCGCAAGAGATACTTCAAGGCGGGCACTTCGGCTCGCCTCCTTCAGCTCTGTCGGCGTCCCGTTGGCGATCACCTTGCCGTGGTCCACCACTACGATGCGGTGGGCCAGCGCGTCGGCCTCCTCGAGGTACTGCGTCGTGAGCAGCACGGTCACGCCCTCACCGAGCAGCTCCCGGATGGCCTCCCACACCCGCTGGCGGCTCGTCGGGTCCAAGCCGGTCGTCGGCTCGTCCAAGAACAGCACGGGTGGCCGCGTCATGAGGGCCGCGCCCAGGTCCAGTCGCCGCCGCATGCCGCCCGAGTAGCCCTTGAGGACCCGGTCTGCCGCGTCGGTCAGCTCGAACTGGGCGAGGAGCTCGGTCGCCCGGGCCCGCGCCGGCGCCCGGCCCATGTCGGACAGCTCGCCGACCAGGACGAGGTTCTGGCGCCCCGTCAGGAGGGGGTCGAGTGTGGCGTCCTGGGCGGCCACACCGATGTGGCGGCGCACCTCGCCCGGATGCTTCACCACGTCGATCCCTGCGACCGTGCCCCGGCCCGAGTCGGGCAGCGCCAGGGTGGTCAGGACCCGGACCGCGGTGGTCTTGCCGGCCCCGTTCGGGCCGAGCAGTCCGAGGATGGTGCCGGCGGGCACGGAGAAGTCGACCCCGGCCAGGGCCTGGGTCTCGCCGTAGCGCTTCGTGAGCCCTTCGGCCTGGATCATCAGTTCGGGGATCTCTGCAGCCATTGCTTCCTTACCGGTCGGTTAGTAGGCTTCCGTCTCAAGGGCATGGTAAGCACCCGGCTTACCTGTCGTCAAGTAAAATCCATGGGCAAACCCGTGCACCACGCACACCGGGAGGCGTCCGTGAAGGCCGTGGCACCGGCTCGGCGGACGCAGAAGAGGTCACAGGAGACATGACGCAGACCGGGGACAAGACGGACACGCTGGAGGAGCTCGAGGCCACCGTCGGCCCAGAGCCCGCCGTCGCGCCCGAAGGAGCGGGCCCCGCGGGCGCCCCGGCCCGGACCGACGTCAAGGACAAGGACAAGGACACGCGGGAGCGCATCCTCGATGTGGCCCTCGACCTCTTCACCGAGCAGGGCTACGACGGCACCAGCCTGCGGCAGATCGCCGAGCAGCTGGGCGTGACCAAGGCGGCCCTCTACTACCACTTCGAGTCCAAGGAGGACATCCTCCTCGCCCTGCACATGCGCCTGCACGAGTTCGGCAAGGAGACCCTCAAGAAGATCGGGGACGAGCCGGTCACGCTGGCCCAGTGGGCCGAGCTGCTCGACGGCCTCCTCGACCAGATGCTGGCCCAGCGCACGATCTTCCTCATGCACGAACGCAACCAGGCCGCACTCGAGAAGCTGCACCGCCAGGACCACGACGCCGAGCACGAGGACATTCAGAACCAGTTCCGCCGGGTGCTGGCCGACCCGCGGGTCCCGTTGCGGGACCGGGTGCGCATGGCCGCCTCCTTCGGCGCCGTCTTCTCGAGCCTCTTCATGTCCTTCGACGCGTTCACCACCGACTCCGACGACGGGCAGGCGGCGGATGTCCTGCTCCGCGAGGTGATCCGGGACATCGTCGCGGGATGACGGGACCCTTTCCGCCGGACCCCACCTGATGTCGGCGTGGCTACGCTTACCCTCGTGACGGACACCGCTCCGGGGACACCCGACCCCTGCCACGTTCACCCCTTCACCCTGTGCTTCGACGTGGGCGGGACGGGGCTGAAGGCCAACGTGCTCGGTGCCACGGGCACCACCGTGGCGGACAGGGTGAAGATCCCCACCACCTATCCCATGCAGCCCGAGCTCATGGTGGAGAAGCTCGAGAGCCTGGCCGACAGGCTGCCGCCGGCCGACCGGATCTCGTGCGGCTTCCCCGGCATGGTGCGCAAGGGCCAGGTCCTGAGCGCCCCGCACTTCGTCACCACGAAGGGCCCCGGTTCTGCGGTCGACGACACGCTCGTGCGGGCGTGGTCCGGCTTCGACCTCTCCGGCGCCCTGTCCGACGCCATCGGAAAGCCCTGCAGGGTGGCCAACGATGCCGATGTGCAGGGCGCGGCCGTCGTGCAGGGAAAGGGCTTCGAGGCAGTGGTGACGTTCGGGACCGGCTTCGGGACGGCATTCTTCATGGACGGCCGGCTGTTGCCGCACTTCGAGTTCTCCCACATCGGGTTCCGCAAGGGCGAGACGTTCAACGAGCAGCTGGGCGAGGCGGCCCGCAAGAAGATCGGCGACAAGCGCTGGAACAGCAGGGTGCGCAAGGTCATCGCCTATCTCGACGCCATGACCTTCTTCGACCACCTCTTCATCGGCGGTGGGAACGGCGGGCGGATCAATCGCCGCGATCTCGGCGAAGTCCTCGAGCGCATCACCGTCGTGGACAACACCGCCGGCATCCTGGGCGGCATCAAGCTCTGGGACGAGCAGCACATCTTCAGCTGAACGAGGCAGTTCGAGGGGAGAAGCCGTGACCGCAGTCGACACCGAACCACTCGCCTGGGACCCGCTCAACGAGAAGTACAAGGGTGACCCGCATCCGATCTGGAAGCGCCTCCGCGACGAGGCTCCCCTGTACTACAACGAGGAGCTGGACTTCTACGCGGTGAGCCGGTTCGCCGACGTCGATGCGTTCAGTCGGGACCCCAAGACCTTCTGCTCGTCCCACGGGACCGTGCTGGAGATGATCAAGGCGGATCCGATCGACATGGAGATGATGATCTTCATGGACCCGCCGGAGCACACGCGCTACCGGCGGCTGGTGTCCAAGGCCTTCACGCCGCGGCGCATGAAGCTGCTCGAGGAGGACATCCGGACACTCTGCGCTGCTCTGCTCGACGATCTGACCGGTCGGAGCTCGTTCGACTACGTGCAGGACTTCGGTGCCCGGGTACCGGCCTATGTGATCGCCGCCCTCCTGGGCGTGCCGCCCGAGGACCGCGACACGGTCCGGGGCTGGATCGACGAATCGTTCCACCTCGATCCCGAGACGGGCATGTCGAACGACGTGTCGGCGACGGCGATGTTCGGCTTCTTGGAGTATCTCGGTGCGACCCTGGCCGACCGCCAGAAGAATCCGCGCGACGACATGTTCACGGACTTGGTGAACATGGAGATCGTGGAGGAGGACGGCGAGCCGCGTCACCTCACGCTTGAGCAGGCGGTCAACTTCGCCGCGCTGATCGGCAGCGCGGGTACCGAGACCGTTGCCCGCATGCTCGGATGGGCCGCTCTCACCCTCGACAAGAACCCGGAGCAGCGGGCCGAGCTCGCGGCCGACCCCGGTCTGATCCCGAACTGTGTGGAGGAGATCCTCCGCTATGAGGCACCCTCACCGGTGCAGAGCCGCTGGTGCACCGCTGACGTGGAGCTGCACGGGGGCACGATCCCGGCGAGGTCGAAGGTCGTGATGGTGACCGGGTCCGCGGGACGCGACGAGCGGGCCTATCCCGACGCCGACCGCTTCGACATCCACCGGAAGTTCGACCACCACCTCTCCTTCGGCTACGGCATCCACTTCTGCCTGGGCGCGGCCCTGGCCCGGACGGAGGGGCGGATCGCGCTCGAGGAGACGTTCAAGCGCTTTCCTGAGTGGTCGGTGGACATGGACGGGGCGGTACCCCTCTACACCAGCACCGTCCGGGGCTACACGAAGCTGCCGATCAACGTCTGACCAGCAGGTTCCCGCAATCCGGGCCGCTTGCCGGTCCGGTACACTGGTTGACTCACCCGGCGCTCGTAGCTCAACGGACTAGAGCATCTGACTACGGATCAGAAGGTTGGGGGTTCGAATCCCTCCGAGCGCGCCGGAAAGATCCAGGTCAGAGGCACTCTTTCCCCACGGTCGCCGCATCCAGGCTGACGCGTTGCTACTGGTTGCTACTATTTCGTGAACAGCGAGTAGTAGCAGCAACAGGAGCCGCGATGAGGGGTCACCTTCGGCAGCGAGGAAACAGCTGGGAACTCCGCGCGTACGCAGGAATGGACCCGGTGACGCGGCGCCCCAAGTACGTGACTCGGACCGTGAAGGGAGGGAAACGCCAGGCCCAGGAAGCCTTGGCCCGGTTCGTGACCGAGGTGTCAGGCGGTGGACACCGTGCCCAGGACACGACGGTGGGCGATCTCATCCACGAGTGGTTCGAACTGGCGGCGCCCGAGCTCTCGCCCACCACAGTCAAGGGCTACGACTGGATCATCAAGACGTACATTCTCCCCATCCTGGACCTCGTTCCGCTCGGCAAACTCCGCACAGCGCAGCTCGATCGCCTCTACGTCAAGCTCCGCGAGCAGGGCGGACGAGATGGCGGTGCGCTCTCGGCTGCAACGGTCCGACAGGTCCACGCCATCCTGCGACGAGCGCTCCAGCAAGGAGTTCGATGGGGATGGATCTCGAACAATCCCGCCGCCCTCGCCTCCCCGTCCCGGGCACGCCGGACTGAGGTCGAACCACCGGATCCCGCCGGTGTGGTGACGTTGATCGAGGCGGCCACCGCGGCGAATCCCGACTTCGGGTGCTTCCTCCAATTGGCTGCGACGACGGGTGCACGGCGAGGTGAGCTCTGCGGGCTGCATTGGGACGCGATCGATCTGAAGGGCGGCTCGATCCTCATCTCCCGCTCTGTGGTCGAAGCAGCCCATGGGGTGATGGTCGAGAAGGAGACGAAGACGCGCTCGGTGCGTCGCGTCGCCGTCGACCGGGAGACTGCCGAGATTCTCTCCGAACACCGCAAGAAGTGCGAGCGACGCGCCAAGCGGGCCGACGTGAGCCTGAGCCCCGCTGCGTACGTGTTCTCGCGGGATGCCGACGGTGCACGGCCCTGGGTTCCCAACGACGTCACGAAGGACTTCATCCGGCTCCGGGCCAAGGTCGGCCTCCATGGCGTCCGGCTGCACGATCTCCGTCACTTCTCGGCGACGCGGCTTCTGGCGGCTGGCGTCCCGGTGCGGACCGTCAGTGGACGGCTCGGTCACGCTGACTCGTCAACGACGCTTGGTGTCTATGCACACTTCATTGAGGAGTCTGACCGGGGGGCGGCCGACGCGCTTGGTGCCGAATTGGGAAGGGCCAGGAAGGCCACATAGCTGCTCACGTCGGGGAGTGTGGCGATGTGCATCCGCGTCCCCGAAGTCGTCACCGGACACACTGATCAAGGACCCGAAGAGGAGACCGATGGCAGTCATCTCCACCGAGACCGAAATGGAGGTCGTCGTCCTGGTAAAGGCTGCACCCGTGCTGACGCGCGATCTTGAAGAGACGATGTGCGTTGCTGGAGCCCGCCTCGGTGAGGATGCGCCGCAATGGATACGGCTTCACCCCGTCCCGTTTCGTGACCTGGACGAGGAACAGCGGTTTGCCAAATACCAACGAGTCGCCCTGTCCGTTCGTCGCCCCAAGGCAGATCGGCGTCCAGAATCCTGGTCGCCGGTGCCCAACACACTGATGCTGCACGAGACCATGACAACCAATGACCAATGGGCGCGACGCCGCCACCTGGTCGGCCAGCTCTTTGAGGCGCCCATGTGCGATCTGGTGGAAGCGAACCGATCCGGCTCGGGTCCGGGGACTCCATCGCTGGCGGTTGTACGGCCGATAGAGCCCCCAGTCCTTGAGATCACTGAGCGAGATCCAGAACAGTTGAAGGAATGGCGACGCCGGGCGGATGGAGTTGCTGCCAGAACCAGTCTCTTCGACGAGCCGGAGGGCAGGAAGCCGGAATTTGAGGTCGTGCCGTGGCGCTTCCGCTACAGATACCGATGTTCGGCTCCAAACTGCCCCACTCACCACCAGACCATCGTCGATTGGGAGGTGCTGGCGCTGTGGCGTCGCGTCCGAAACCGACCGAACTGGCAGGACCTCATGCGTCGAAAGTTCGAGATCCAACTCTGGGCTGGTCGTGACACGGTCCTGTTCGTCGGCAACCAGGAGCAGCGACCCGCCTCATTCCTCGTGCTGGGTACCTTTTGGCCGCCAGATGTGCCGTCTCAAGGGGTGCTGTTGTGACCAGCAGATTTGCTACCGAGGGCTCCACACATCACGATCGTTCCATGCCTCCCAGGATCTATAGCATCGGATACGAAGGCCTTGAGCTCCCGGGTCTCATTGACCACTTGAAGTCCGCCAAGGTGGCCAAGGTCTTCGATGTTCGCTTGACCCCCGTGAGCCGCAGGAAAGGCTTCTCTCGCAAGACGCTCAGTGCCGCCCTCGAGCAGGCCGGCATCGACTACGTCCACGACAAGTCCCTCGGCAATCCGCCAGACAACAGAGAGAGCTTTCGCCGCGGTGACGGTGAAGAGGGGCGTCGGCACATGCGGGAGCTGTTGACCAATGGGTCCGGGCCGGCCCTTCAACGCTTGGTGGAAGAGGCACGAGAACAGCGGGTCGCCGTTCTGTGCGTCGAGCGGGAGGAGGTTCGTTGCCACCGGAAGGTCATTACCGACATGGCGCGCGAGTATGACCCGACGATCGAGGTCTGGCCGATCTTGTAACCGACCGGTGGGCCGAACCTCCGGACAGCATTCAATCCAGAACCGAAGACTCCCCGTGCCGTTCGTCGAGGAAGGCCCACCACAGGGCCGCACCGCGACGGTGGTGGCGACGGTCGGCATCGGCCAGAGCGAAGTCGATATCCGCCAACTCGCCGACCACGTGTGCCGCGTCCTGCAGCCGCTGGGAGGTGACGAGGTCCGAATTCCTGAAGGCGGGCATCATCGAAGTTCCCGACACCTTCATC
This sequence comes from Acidimicrobiaceae bacterium, assembly GCA_003169235.1. Taxonomy (GTDB): domain Bacteria; phylum Actinomycetota; class Acidimicrobiia; order Acidimicrobiales; family RAAP-2; genus Bog-473. The sequence continues at coordinate 22,679 of PMPX01000126.1, forward strand.
CTGAACAAGTGCGACGAACCCTCGTCGGCCAGGAGCTATCACCAGTTAGTGGCCATCCTGGCCATGGCGCGACCTTTCGACGACGAACCACCGCCGGTGGTTCGTGTCAGCGAATACGGGAGAAGTCGTCGACATGATCGCCGACCTTCTTCTCGTGATGCAAAAGGGTTCGGTGCGGGACAAGGACGCGTTGGACCACCACGCCTTCGATCGGTGGGTCCGAGACGAATGGGGCCGGGTCGGCCACAGTATCTCGTTGATCGGCTCGGTGGAGCTGCGAGGCGGGTCGGGTTATGCCAAGGCTACGAGAACGCGCAGTCGGGCTTCAGCCGGCTCGTGGGGCCACCACTCGTGTCGGGAACGTCGAGAGAGTGACCGCGGGTAACGCCTTGATCGCATCGGTAACTGGGCACCACCGCCTGAGCGCTTGCTCAAAGGCGGCTTACAGACGGAGGCGGTGCATCAGTGCCCTTGATAGGTGAGTGAGTAACTCCGCGTCCTGTTCGCCATGCTGGGGCGAGGGCGACTACCTCTTGGGTCTCTCCTGGCGTTGACATCACGAGTCAGCCTCTCTAGGGTTGTCTTATGACAATAGGACAGAGGGATAGCGACCGGGTGGGCGCTCAGATCTCACCGATCGAGTTCCGGCTCGACCCCGCTTCAGGAGTGCCGACTTATCTCCAGCTCGTCCATCAGGTCGAGCACGCGCTGCGACTCGGCTACCTCAAACCTGGCGACCAGCTGCCCAAGTTCAGGGATGTCGTCGCCTCGCTGGCCATCAACCCGAACACGGTGTCCAAGGCCTATCGAGAATTGGAAACCAAAGGTCTCATCGTGGGGCGTCCGGGCCAGGGCACATTCATCCTGGCCACCCTCAGCCAGGTCGCGCTACCTGAGTTGACTGGGCTTCGGCGATCCCTGCGTGGCTGGCTGGCCAAGGCGGACACGGCCGGGCTCGACGAGAGCGGCATTGCGGCACTCGTCGCAAGCGAGCTGCGGGATTTTTATGAGCG
>PMPX01000106.1 GCA_003169235.1 Acidimicrobiaceae bacterium
AGGTTCGCCAGCCAGGAGTGGGTGCGGTCCGGGTCGGTGGTCGTCGGGTCGGTCACCTCCCAGTTGACGACCGGCTCGCCCGTGTCGATGACGCGCCGGAGGATCGGCTCCAGGGTGGGCCACAACGCGGGGACGACCTCGGCGACCGTGCGCCCGATCTGATCCTCGACCCGTCCGCCGTTCGTCGCGGCGAGCACCGGGTTGATGCGCACCAACCGGAAGTCCCGGTCGACGTACCCGAACCCGACCGATGAGGTGGACTGCAACGAGTCGATGATCGAGGACGCCTCGGCCGTCGCCCGATTGGAGTCGCGCAGACTCTCTTCGAGGCGGGTCCAATCGGCTTGCCCGATCACCCGGTCCTCGAGCTCCTGACCCAGGCGGTGGTGCGGCGCGATGACGGCGCCCACATCCGTGATGGTGGCGGCCCGGCCACGTCCATGCGCCTTGGCGTGGTACAGACCCCGATCGGCGTCCCGGAACAGCTTCTGGCTCGTCGGCTCCAGGGGGTCGAGCGCGGCATAGCCGGCGCTCACCCGTAGTTCGGATCCGTCGGACTCGTCGAAGGCTCCGATGATCCGCTCGGACAGGGTGCGTGCGCTCGCCAGGTCGGTCATCGGGAGGATCACTGCGAACTCGTCGCCGCCGATCCGNNCAGGATCACGAACTCGTCGCCGCCGATCCGGGCCACGGCGTCGATCGATCGGCTGATCCGCCTGATGAGCGCCCCCGCCTGGACCAGGGCCGCATCTCCGGCGGCGTGGCCACGGGCGTCGTTGAACGACTTGAACAGGTCGATGTCGACGATGACCAGACTCAGTGCGTGACCATGCCGCAGGGCACGGTCAACCTCGACGCTCAGCTCGTCGTAGAACACGCCATAGCTGAGGCACCCGGTGAGCGTGTCGATGCGCGCCTGGCGGTGGAGCTCCTGCATGAGCCGGCCCTCGTCTCGCTCCAGCCGTGAGTGGTACACGGCTGCGCCGAGGCTGAGCGCGACTGTGCCGACCAGGAAGGCCGACAATGCGGCGATGTCGCTGTTCGACGACTCGACATGGAGGTTGGACAGAACCACGATCGCGAACTCGACCAAGGCGGCCATCCCGCAGATCCACACTTCGGTGACCGGGAGCGCCAGGGCTGCACTCAGGATCGGGAGGGCGATCAGCACGACGAGTGGGCTGTCGAGCCCACCGTCCAGGCAGATGGCGGTGGTCAGCGCTGCCCCGGCGAACAGGATGGAGACGAGCGAGAACATCACCCGCCAGGGCTGCCGGGCGACCCGGTCGACGAAGATCAGCGCACAGACGGCGAGGGCGAAGGTCAGGGCGCTGATGGCCTGGAGGGCAAGGCGGTGGGGCCCGCCGGGGGTGGCGGCGAAGTAGACGAGGACGAAGAGGGTCTCGCCGGTCAGGACCAGAAAGCCCAGGCGGATGTAGGACGTCCAGAAGCGCTCCTTCTCCTTGACGAGAGCGCGCTCGACGGCCTCGGGTGCGCGGTCCTCCGGGACGCGCCGATCCTCCTGCTCGGCCACCGACTGCAGCTCCAAGCTCATGGTTCTGTATCGGCTGACTTCCTGGGCCGGGTAACCGTTCCCGCGGGTCGGGGAGCGGATTCGGTGCATTCGGCTGCAATCGCCATTGGAGAGCCGAGTGGCCGCTCCACGGCTCGGGGCCCCCTGCGACCTTCCCGGCCGGGCCCGACCGTGCTTGCACGGCCCGGCCGGGCACGACAGAGTCCGTTCGTGGATTTCCCCGTGTCCGGGAGCTGCGACGCCCGTTTCCTGCGTGTGAAGGAGGAGTTCACGCGTAACTTCGCCGAGCGGGGCGAGGTGGGTGCCGCGGTGCACGTCATCGTCGACGGCACGACCGTGGTGGACCTCGCCGGTGGATGGCGGGACGCCGAGAGACGCCGGCACTGGGAGCTCGGCACCCTGGTCGACTTCTACTCGGTGGGCAAGCCCTTCCTGGCGCTCCTCGCGCTCCAGCTCGTCGACGAGGGCCGGATCGCCCTCGACGACCCCGTCGCGACCGCGTGGCCCGAGTTCGCGGCCGGCGGCAAGGAGGGGGCCACGCTCCGCCACGCCCTGTGCCACCGTGCCGCGGTACCGGCCATCCGCCAGCCGCTGACCGACGAGGACCTGTGGAACTGGACCCGGATGACCGGCGCGCTGGCCGCCACCGATCCGTGGTGGGAGCCCGGCGCGCGGCACGCCTACCACACGAACACCTACGGGCACCTGATCGGTGAGATCGTCCGTCGGGTGAGCGGCGAGACCTGTGGGCACCGGCTCGCTGCGCTCGTCGGCCCCCTCCGTGCCGACGTGCACGTCGGTGTCCCCCGGACGGAACGGAGCCGCTGCGCGCAGGTGATCTTCGAGGCCTCCGACAGGACCCGACGGCTCGATTTCGATGGACTCGAAGGGGACGAGCTCATGGAGATGCTGAGCTACTTCAACCCGCCGGGCTATTCCTCAATGGGCGTGGTCAACTCCGATGCGTGGCGCGAGGCCGAGGTCCCGTCGACCAACGGGCACGGCACCGCGCGGGGGGTGGCGCGCCTGTACGCCGCACTGCTCCAGCCCGGTCGCGTGCTCTCGGTCGATCTCCTCGCGGAGGCGGTGTCCCCGCAGTCCGAGGGCTTTTGCCCCATCCTCCACGAGGACGTCACGTTCGGGCTCGGCTTCAAGCCGACGACGCCGCGTCGGGCCTTCGGGCCTCACGCCGGGAGCTTCGGCCACTTCGGCACGGGTGGAGCCGTGGGCTTCGCCGATCCCCATGCCGGCGTCGCCTTCGGCTACGTCATGAACCATGTGATCCCCCGTTGGCAGAGCACGCGCAACCGGTCGTTGATCGACGCGGTCTACGACTCGCTCTGACCTGCAACCCACCTTCGGCCGGTCGGGTCGCCGCCTCCCGGGTGGGCATGCTCTAACGTTCCGGAGGCATCGGCCGCCCGCGACGGGGTGGGGTGCAAAGGGGGCGACATGACCGACGCAGCGATGGCCACGCCGACCCGGCGGGCCGACATGTGGTACGCCGGAACGGCGTCCCAGCGCCGGCTCACGGTGGCCTTCCGCATCATCCTGGCCATCCCGCAGTTCATCGTGCTCTACTTCCTCGCCGTCGCCACCTTCTTCGTCGCGGTCATCGGGTGGTTCGCGGCCTTGTTCATGGGCCGCCTCCCGGAGTGGGCCCACAGCTTCCTCAGCGGGATGGTGCGCTGGTTCACGCGGGTCGCGGCCTATATGTACCTGTTGACCGACCGCTACCCGCCCTTCTCCCTCGACGACGAGGAGTACCCGGCCCGCCCCGTCCTCCCCGCCCCGGGCCGGCTGAACCGCTGGGCCGTGCTGTTCCGCCTCATCCTGGCCATCCCGGCGGCCGTCTTCTCCCAGATCGTGCAGTACGGCCTGACCTTCCCGATTCTGCTGGTGATGTGGTTCGTGGTCCTGATCAGCGGCCGCATGCCCCCTTCCCTCTACGCGACGTACTCGGCCCTCCTCCGCTACCAGGTCCGGTTCCACACCTATTTCTTGATGCTCACCTCCGTGTACGCCTGGGGCATGCTCGGCGATCCCGCTGCACCGCCGCCCCCGGCGTTGGGTGCACCGCCGGCACCCGGGTTCGGTGCCCCGCCGGCACCCGGGTTCGGTGCCCCGCCGGCCCCGGCGCCGCCCCCACCCACCGCGCCGCCGCCCACCGGGACACCGCAGAATTCGCCGGGATACCGAACCCCGCCCGCACGGCCGTACTCCTACCCGTCGGTTGGCGCGAAGACCACGGGGACGCCGCCCGACGAGGCGACGCCCGAGGACGGGGCCGAGCCGGAGCCCACGCCGGCGCCCGAAGCTGTCGGCGCAGCCGAACCGGGACAGGCACCGGAGCCGGCGGCGCCCGCGCCACCGGAGTGGCCCCCGCCCGTGCCGCCGCCTCCTCCTCCCATGCCTCCTCCCCCGGCGGGAATCGGTGGGATGCCTCCCCCGTCGCCGTGGGAGAGGGTGGCTCCTTCGCTCCCGCCGGAGGAGCAGACCCCGGCGTGGGCGACCCTTGTCCTCGCCGGTGCGGCGCGGGGCTGGATGATCTTCGCCATCGTGTGGGGCTCCATCATCTTCCTGGGTCAGAACATCACCCAGAACGTCTTCACGGGTCACAACCGCTCGAACGCCACGCTGTTCAACACGGTCAGCCCCGACGCCCACCCGGTCGACGCGGTCGACGCGGCCGGTGCAACCGTCAACCGTCCGGGGACGAGCGCCAACGGGTGCACCACGGTCGTGTGCCTGGTCCCGGTGTACCTCACCGCTGACACGCCTGGCGCGACGGACGCTGGAACACGCTGAAGGTGGTACCGGGCTGAGGACAGGCCGGCGCGCGGTCCACGCCGTCGCTGTCTCGCTTCGCCGGTGTCGCCGGCTCCTCGCGGCGGCCCGGCGGCCTGATCAGCTCGCTTGGCTCACCGAGCTCATGTTGAAGTCGGGAATGCGCAGCGGCGGCATGATCGTCCGGTTGAGGTACTCGCCGTATTCCCGTCCGAGCGAGCGCACCGGCGTGCCGACCTCGGTGGCCCGGGCCAGCAGGTCGACCGGGCTCTCGTTGAAGCGGAAGTTGTTCGCCGCGCCCACGACTGCGCCGTCCTCAATCACGTAGACGCCGTCACGGGTGAGCCCCGTGACCAACAGCGTGGCCGGGTCGACCTCCCGGATGTACCACAGGCACGTGAGCAGGAGGCCACGCTCGGTGCGCGCCACCATGTCGTCGACCGATCCACCCGCGGCCCCCACGCAGTGCAGGACGAGGTTGTCCACGTACGGCGCGGCCTCCACCCCGGATTTCGCCGCACCCGCCCTGTGGTACCGCAGGTGGGCCAATGCGCCCTCGTGCAGCCAGTCGACCCGCCGGGTGGGCAGGCCGTCGTCGAAGACCGAGACGTCCGAGCTGCTCGAGTCCGTCGCCACGAACGGCGCGCACTCCACGCTCGCCTCGAAGGGATCGCTGAACAGCGTGAAGGGGAGCGAGGCGATCCGCTCTCCGACGCGCGTGCCACCGCCCTCCTTGGAGAACACGGTGCGTCCGTCCTCGGCGTCGCGTCCCCCGAGGCCCCCGAAGGCGATCTCCGCCATCATGTCGCCCACGCCTGAGGGGGGCATGATCACCTCGTAGCGGCCGGCCTCCAGCGCGACCTGCCGTCTCGCCCAGTCGAGCCGGCGCCAGATCTCCTGCTCCATGGCCTGCATGGACGGCGAGATGGTGGGTTCGCCGACCCAGGCCGAGCCCTTTCCGTCGGCCGTGCGCCCCACGAGGTTCACGGCGGCGGTCGGCTGCAGGTGGGAGAGCCGCATCCCTGTCGAGCTGCCCAGGTAGAGCGTGGTGACGTCGAGCTCCGCGAAGCCAGCCAGCACGGCATCGCGTGCTCGCGCCCGGCCGAACGCACCCGACAGTGACGACAGGACGCCTTCGAGGACCGAGGAGTCCGTCTCTTCGGGCTCCAGCCCGAAGTCGCGGCCGAGGGTGCCGTGCTGCGGCTCGACCAGGGGGAACGCATCCTCGGCCGCTGGCGCCGATCGGGCGTCGGCCAGGGCGGCCGCCACCATCTCGTCGACGCCGGCGGAACCCACGACCCCCGTCCGGCGCGCGCTGCCGACCGACCCTGCCACCATCGTCACCACGCTGACGGAGCGCGCCCGGTGCACCCCGTTGGTCGTGGTCGTGTTCAGCGCGAAGCGGACGTCGGCGTGGCTGCCTTCCTCGACCAGCACGAGGCAGCCGTCGGCGCCCGCCGCGTCCGCGTCCGCGATGCCCCGTTCGACCAGCTCCTGGGCCGGGATCACCGGCGCGCCCCTGGCCCGCTCAGCGTCCCGACTCCTCGCGCGTGTTGAGCACCCGCACCCCGCGCACGAGCACCGAGGGGCACCCGTGCGACACCGGCGCCACCTGACCCGGCTGCCCCTTGCCGCAGTTGAACGCACCGCCGAGCACCCAGGTCGACTCGCCGCCCACGGCCTCCATCGCGCCCCAGAAGTCGGTCGTCGTCGCCTGGTACGCCACGTCCTTCAGCTGTCCCGCGAGCTTGCCGTTCTCAATGCGGTAGAAGCGCTGCCCGGTGAACTGGAAGTTGTAGCGCTGCATGTCGATGGACCAGCTCTTGTCACCGGCGATGTAGATGCCGCGGTCCACTCCCGCGATCAGCTCGTCGGTGCTCGGTCCCGTCGCCCCCGAGTGGGCCAGCGACACGTTGGCCATGCGTTGGATGGGCACGTGCATCGGTGAGTCGGCGAAGGCGCAGCCGTTGGATCGTTCGAAGCCCATGGCGGCCGCGATCGAGCGGTCGAGCTGGTAGCCCACGAGCGTCCCTTCGCGCACGAGGTCGAAGGACTGCCCCTCGACGCCCTCACCGTCGATCCCCACGGTGGCCAGGCCGTGCTCCACGGTGCGGTCACCGGTGACGTGCATGACGGGGGAGCCGTAGGCGAGCGTGCCGAGCTTGTCGAAGGTGGCGAACGAGGTCCCGGCATAGGCGGCCTCGTACCCGACGGCCCGGTCGAGCTCGGTGGCGTGCCCGATCGACTCGTGGATCGTGAGCCACAGGTTCGACGGGTCGACGACGAGGTCGTAGGTACCGGCCTGGACCGACGGGGCGCGCAGCTTCTCGGCGAGCAGCTCCGGCAGCTCGGCGAGTTCGGCGTCCCAGTCCCAATTGCCGCCGCCCACGGGACCGGTGAGGAACTCCCAGCCGCGTCCGACCGGAGGGGCCAGCGTGCGCATCGTCTCGAACCCGGCATCCGAGAGCGCCAGCGCCTCGAGCTGGGTCTGGAGGCGCACGCGGTGCTGGGTCGCCCGCGTCCCGTTGAGGTCGGCGAGGTACGTCTGCTCCGACACGGCCAGCAGGGAGGCGGTCGTGTGGGACACGGCCGGGTGGTCGCCCAACCGGGAGCTCCACTCGGACAGCAGTGCCACCTTGTCGGACATGGGCACGGTCGACGGGTCGACCGCGAACGCGCTCGACCACGTGACGTCGCCGTGCGGCGGCTCGGGCGCCAGCTCGACCCGTCCGCCCCCGGCCCTGCCCGTCACCCGCGCCATCTCCATGGCCTGGCGGACGAGGCCGGCCGCCTCCTCCGGCCGCACGTCGACGGTGGCGGCGAACCCGACCGCACCGTCGACGACCACGCGCACGCCCATGCCGAAGTCGGTGTCGTCGGCCGTCGTGTCGGGTTGCGCGTCGTGGAGGCGCACCGTCTGGCTCCGGATGCGCTCGACCCGGAGCTCGGCCGCCCGGCAGCCGGCGGCGGCTCCGAGCGCGGCGTCGGCCAAAGCCGAGAGATCGTCGGCGGGCAGCGGCATCAGGCGACGGGCGTGGGTTGGCGCAGCGGAAGGCCGGCGGCGGTGTAGATGGCGTCGATGAGCTCCATCGTACGGATCGCGTCGACTGCGGTCGTCGGGAAGGACGCACCGTCCTCGACGGCCGCCACGAACGCCTCGAGCTGGTAATCGTAGGTCGGCCGCCGGCTGAAGCGCTCCTTGCGGGTGCCGAGCGAGGTCGTGACCTTCATCCGGTGCCCGTGCTGCGGGCTGAAGGGGTTGAAGACGGAGATCTTGCCGTTGTCTGCCGTGACCTCGGCGTGGAGGCGCAGCACCGACGACGAGAACATGGAGCACCCGATGTGGGCGCGGCCGCCGTCGGGCAGCGAGAAGTGGGCGTCCATGGCCCGGTCCACGCCGGGTGACGAGAGCTTGGCCTCGGCACTGATCACGCGCGGCCCAGGCGCCAGCAGCCGCAGGAGGCTCACGGGGTAGCAGCCCATGTCCATGGTGGCGCCGCCGGCCAGCGGCAGCTGGTAGCGGATGTCGCCCTTCTTCCAGAGAGGGGCCGAGAACGACACGTCGATGTTGGTGACGTTGCCCAACTCACCGGAGCGGACGATCTCGACGAGGCGCTTGGCGAAGGGGTGGTACTGGTAGTGGAAGGCCTCCATGACCACCAGACCGGGGTTGGCGTTGGTCGCCTCGGCCACGGTCCGGGCCTCGTCCGCGTTGGCGGTGAACGGCTTCTCGCACAGGACGTGCTTGCCCGCCCTGAGGGCCGCGATGGTCCAGTAGCCGTGCAGCCCGTTGGGGAGCGGGTTGTAGACGGCGTCGATGTCGGGATCGCCCACCAGCTCGGCGTAGCTTCCCAGGACGCGGGGGATCTGGTGCTTGCGGGCGAACTCCTCGGCCCGGGTCCGGTCCCGGGCCGCGACGGCGACCACGGTGGCGCGCCCGGTCCGGCGGGCCGGCTTGACGAGGGCGACCGGGGCGATCTTGGCGGCCCCCAGGATGCCGATTCTCAGCACGCCGCGGTCATCCGGGCGTGCCGACCCGAAGCGGGCAGTGAGGGAAGGCCCCCACGGACGTTTCCCAAGCATGGGACGGAGGGGCCGCAACGTCGGCCGGAGGTACCTGGCGCAACATGAGCACGGACGCTAACGCACGCGGGGGCCGCCCGACGCTTGGACACGTCCGGGGGCTCGACGGGATCCGGGCGCTGTCCGTCCTGGCGATCATCGCCTTCCACTCGGGCTTGAGCTCGGTACCCGGCGGCTTCTACGGCGTCGACTCCTTCTTCGTGCTCTCGGGGTTCCTGATCACGTCGCTGCTGGTCAAGGAGTGGGACGGGACGGGCACGATCCGTCTGCGCCGCTTCTGGGCGGGCCGCGCCCGCAGGCTCCTGCCCGCACTCTTCGTGTTGGTGGCGGTCATCGGCATCGTCATGGCGGTGGCGCCCGGCGTCCTGTCGACGCGCCACATCGTGGGCGACGCCCTCTCGACCGTCTTCTACTTCTCGAACTGGTACTCCATCCACGGGGGTGCGACCTACTTCACCCTGTCCGCGCAGCCGTCGCCCCTGCTGCACACGTGGTCGCTCGCGATCGAGGAGCAGTTCTACCTGGCCTGGCCGCTCGTCGTGTTGGGTGTGCTCAAGGTCGGGTCGGCGCGGCGGCCCCTTCGAGTGAGTGTCCGGACCGTCGAGGTGCCGGGCGGCGGACGCCCGGTGGTCCTTCCGGCTGCCGCGGCCTCGCACGACGGGGAGTGGACACGCCGTCGCCGACTGCACGCGCTCTTCGGCGTGGCCTGTCTCGGGTCCCTGGCTTCGGCACTGCTCATGGCGCTCCTCGCCCCGGACGGCTACACGACCCGCGCCTACTACGGCACCGACACCCGCGCCCAGGCGCTGCTCGTCGGCGCGGCCGTCGCCATCGGGTTGACCCTGTGGCGCGAGGGCAGTCGGCGTGTGTGGTTCATCCGACTGGCCTCCGTGCTCGCCGTCGCGGGCGTGGCCGGCACGGCCGCCCTGTGGGCGACGACGTCGGAGGCCTCGACCTTCGCCTTCAATGGCGGCTTCCTGCTGGCCAGCCTGGCGGCGGGTGCCGTCGTCCTCGGCTGTGCCGTGGCGCCCCGTTCGCTGGTCGTGCGTCTGCTGGAGCTGCCGCCGCTGCCGCAGTGGGGCCGCATCTCGTACGGCGTCTACCTCTGGTACTGGCCCGTGCTGCTGATCATGACGGGCCAACGGCTGCACTGGGGCGTGTACCCGCTCTTCCTCGCTCGCGTCGGCATCACCGTGGCCATCGCCGCGGTCAGCTACGACCTCGTCGAGATGCCCGTCCGCCGCGGCGCGCTCAGACGCTGGCGGTCGTGGGTGGCCGCACCCATCGGCGCGGCGCTGGCCGTCGGGGCCGTCGTCGTCAGCACACTGGTGCCGGTGGGAGCCACCGAGCTGCAGGGCACCCGGCTCACCGTCGCCGCCACCGACCCCACGACCACATCGTCCTACCTGACGCCCACGCCGGTTGCCACCGCCCCCACGAAGCCGGTGAAGGTGTTGTTGATCGGCGACTCGGTCGCCGGCACGCTCGGTGTGGGCCTGGAGCAGGAGGCCCGGCAGGACGACGTGCAGATCGTCGACGAAGGGACGCCGGGCTGTTCGCTTTCGATGCAGACGCAGATCCGGGTGCTCTTCTACACGGTGGCGCCGGACGCACCGTGCGACGTCGACCAGGACCCGGACTCGCTGCTCGCCACGTGGCGCGCCTGGGTCGACGCCTACAACCCCGACGTGGTCGTGTACCTCGCCCGGGGCGAGACGTTCGACCAGGTGGTCGGGGGGAAGTGGCAGAACCTCGGGCAGGCCGGCTTCGACCGCTACGTGGAGAGCCGCTTCCGCCAGGCGGTCGCCGTCCTCGGTTCCCGGGGGGCGAGTGTCGTGTTGATGACGTCGCCGTACTACGACAGTGGGGCGTCGCCGGCCGGCGCCCCGTGGCCCGAGGACGATCCGGCCCGGGCGGCGATCGACAACGCGACCATGCGTGAGGTGGCCGGCAGCACGCCGGCGGGGGCCGACGGAAGCAGGGTCTACGTGTTCGACCTCAACGCCGTGGTCTCGCCCGATCGGACCTTCGCGGCCAGCGTCGGCCAGGTCAACGTGCGCTGCAACGACGGCGTGCACTTCACGCGCTCGGGCGGGATCTACGTGGGGCTCCGGCTGGCGCCCGAGCTGGCGGCGATCGGCCAGGCCCACGCCGCGGCCTCCCCGGGTGGCGCGTGGCCCGGGCCTCTGCCACCATCGACCCCCTCATGGTTTCCGAGCCTGCCCTGCCAGTAGTCCGGCGTGCCGACGACCGTGACGTCGACGCCATGGCGGCCCAGATGGCCAAGACGTTCTGGGACGATCCCGTGTCGAGCTCCATCTTCCGGAACGGCGCGCGCCGGGACGCGGGTCTGCGCGCGTACTTCCGCACCCAGCTTCGGGCCGACTACCTCCCCTTCGGAGGCTGCTACACGACCGACGGCTACGCCGGCTCGGCCATCTGGGCCCCCGCCGGCAAGCCTTTGCTGACCGGCTTGCGGGGGATCATGACGATGGTGCCGGTGCTGCCGTACGTGGTGACCAACCTCGTCACGACGTTGCGGCTCCTCAACACCGTCGAGACGCTGCACCCCCATGAGCCGCACTGGTACCTGGCCAGCCTGGGTACGGCGGTCGGCCAGCAGGGCAGGGGAGTGGGGAGCGCTCTGATGCGTCCCGTGCTCTCGCACTGCGACCGGGAAGGGATGCCGTGCTACCTCGAGTCCTCCAAGGAGCGCAACGTCCCCTTCTACCGCCGCCACGGGTTCGAGGTCGTCCAGGAGGTGCCGCTGGGCGCGGAGGGGCCGTCGATCTGGACGATGTGGCGGGAGCCGCAGCCGGGTCCCTGAGCACGCCGCCCCTACGTGGGGTGGATGCCCTCCGGCATGGACAGGGCATCGTTGACCACGAGCCCGAGCACGTCAATGACCGAACGGGCCGGTGCGGAGGGCAGGCCCCGGCGCCGCTGGGCCACCCCGACCCGACGGCGGGGGAGTCCGGTGACCGGGAGCACGGAGAAGCGCCCCCGGAGGTGGCCCGGCACGGCGGTCGCGGGGAGGATGGCGGGTCCGTAGCCGTCGAAGGCCAGGGAGGCGATCAACCGCACGCCGTCGAGCTCCATGGACGGCCGCAGCGTGACACGGGCCGGCACCGTCGCACCGTCGATCTCCGCCCGCAGCGCGGTGCCCGGCGCGGGGAGCAGGAGCTCCAGCTCGGACAGGCGCTCGAGGGGGATCGAGGACTGCGTGCTCATGGGGTGGTCCGAGGGGAGCACGACCACCAGGTCCTCGTCGAAGAGCTGGGCGGCCATGATCTCGTCCCCGCTGAGCGGGAAGGTGACCACGGCGAGGTCGAGCTGGCCCGAGGCCAGCTGCTGTTCCAGCTGCATGCTGGAGCCTTCGGCCACGTTGAGGTGGATGTGGGGGTGGCGCACCCGCAGGAGGTCGAAGAGCTGGGGCACCAGCCACCGCCCCGTCGTGCCGATCATGCCGAGGCGCACCGTCCCGACCACCTCTTCGCGCAGCGCGGTCACGTCGGCCACCATCGCCTCGAGCTCGTTCATCACCCGGCGGGCCCGCTCAACCACGACGTCGCCCTCTTCCGTGAGGCGCCCCGACGCCCGGTCGACGAGCTGGACGTCGAGCTCCCGCTCCAAGCGCGCCACATGCGCCGACACGTTGGACTGCACGGTGCCGATCGAGGCCGCCGCTGCGGAGAAGCTCCCAGTGTCCGCGATGCCCAAGAGTGCTTGCAGGTGTTTCAATTCCACCTGGAATCTCCTCCCATTGGTGCTTGCCCCAGTTCAGTTACTCATCAGTATAACTGATATGAAGTATCTGCTAAAGCTGCTTGACTGATTGCCGAGTGGCCGACAGAATGGTCCTCAGACCGCAGGGAAATGGAAGCCCCCCCTCCAACCCTGATGAGTCTTGAGAAGGGATCGCCCTCCCCCCCGGCGATCCCTTCTCCTAATTCCGGCCCCTTTTCGACCCGGCTCGTGAGCCGCTGCCGCACCGGGGGGCTGGTGCGCGAACTGCCTTAGGCTGCGTAGCCGTGGCCCCGAGCGCCGTTTTCATCGACCTCGACCGGACACTGCTGTGCCGTGCGTCGGGCCAGGTGCTGAACCGGGCCCTCGTGCAGGAAGGGGTGCTGCCGGAGGGGCGCTCGCTCCCCGGGGACAAGCTGCTCTACGCCGTGAACGACCGTTTCGGGGAGAACCTCTTCTCCATGTCCCTGGTGCGGGCGGCCGCCCGGGTGGCCCGGGGCTGGCGTCAGGAGCAGGTCCAGGCGGCCGGACGGCGGGCAGTGGCCGGGCTCAGCGAGCTGGTCGCCGCCTTCGCCCCCCAGCGGCTGGCCGCCTTCCGTGCGGAGGGGCACCGGCTCGTGCTCTCGACCACCACGCCCGTCGACATGATCGCTCCCTTCGCGGAGGCCCTCGGCTTCGACGACCTGGTCGCCACCGTCTACGAGACCAAGGACGGCCGTTACACGGGCCGGCTCTACGAGGGGTTCGTGTGGGGGACCGGAAAGTTGCGCGCCGTGCGCGAGTGGGCCGACGACAAGGGGATCGACCTGGCCGACTGCCACGCCTGCAGCGACAGCATCTTCGACGTGCCGCTGCTCTCCAGTGTGGGCACTCCCCACGCGGTGAACCCCGATCCGTCGCTCACCGTCGTGGCCACGGCACGCCGCTGGCCCATTGAGCACTGGGGCCGGCCTCCGGGCGTCCCGAGCGTCGTGGGCCTGGAGCCGGATTNNGAGCGTCGTGGGCCTGGAGCCGTACCACCTGCTCCGTCCGTTCGTGCGCGAGCTGACCTTTCCCTATGCGCGCTTCGACATCGCCGGCGTCGAGCACGTGCCCGCACGGGGCCCGGTCCTGCTGGCCTCCAACCACCGGAGCTACTTCGACGTGGCCGCACTTGCTCTCGTCGCCCGGGCCATCGGCCGGCCGGTGCGCTTCCTCGGCAAGAAGGAGATCTTCGACGCACCCGTCGTCGGTTCGATCGCGCGCGCCCTCGGGGGCATCGCTGTGGACCGCGGCAGCGGGTCGGGCCGGCCGCTGCGCGAGGTCGAGGCGGCGCTCAAGGCGGGCGAGGTGGTCATCGTGACCCCACAGGGGACCATCCCGCGCGGCCACGACTTCTTCGATCCGGCACTGCGGGGGAAGACCGGCGCGGCGCGTCTCGCCGCCTCGACCGGCGCCACCGTCGTCCCGGTCGGGCTCTGGGGGACCGAGAAGGTGTGGCCGCGCTCCTCCCGCGTTCCCGACTTCACGCTGGTGTGCAACCCACCCACGGTGCAGGTGCGGGTGGGCCAGCCGGTGCCCCTGTCGCTGACCGATGCCAAGGCGGACACCGAGACGATCATGCAGGCCATCAGCGCCCTGCTGCCCGCGGAGTCGCGGGTGCGCCACGAGCCGACAGCCGAGGAGCTGGCCCGCACCAAGCCGCCTCGGTGAGGCAGCAGCTGGCCAGCGCGGCCACCCGCGCCGTGAACGCTGCGTCTCGCCGCCTCGGTCGCGGCCAGGGGACCGTCGCCGGCGGCCGGGCCGGGCTCCGGCTGGACCCCAAGCTCCTCGAACACCTGAGCGCGGGTCGACAGGTCGCGCTGGTCACCGGTACGAACGGCAAGACGACCACGACCCGGCTGCTGACGGTTGCCCTCGGCGCCACCGGGGACGAGGTGGTGAGCAACGAGACCGGGTCGAACATGCCGCCGGGCCATGTCGCCGCCCTCGCCGGGTCGCGGGCCACGCGCGCCGTCCTCGCGGTGGACGAGGTCTACCTGCCGCGGGTGCTCACGGCGACCGCCGCCGCTGCCGTCGTGCTCCTGAACCTTTCGCGCGACCAGCTCGACCGCACGAACGAGGTGCGCATGGTGGCGGGTCGCTGGCGCGCGGCCCTGGCGGCGGCGCCGCACACCCACGTGGTCGCCAACGCGGACGACCCGCTGGTGGCCTGGGGTGCGAGCGTGGCCCGCGACGTGCACTGGGTCGGAGCCGGCCTGCGTTGGCAGCTCGATGCCGTGGGCTGCCCGGCCTGTGAGGGCCGCATCGAGTTCGGCGAGGGCGGATGGTCGTGCGCAGGGTGCGGCTTCGCCCGGCCCGAGACCGAGGCCAGGCTCGTGCACTCGGCCGGCGGCATGCCGAGCGGCGAGTGGGCCGATGGGCGGACCTACCCGGTCCGGCTGGCGCTGCCCGGTCGGTTCAACCAGGCCAATGCGCTGATGGCGGCGGTGGCGGCGGAAGCGTGCGGCGTCGACGCCCTCATCGCGCTCCAGGCCATGGAGCAGGTGGAGGAGGTGGCTGGCCGTTTCACGGTGCGTCCCATCGGCGAGGCGCAGGCGCGGCTCATGCTGGCCAAGAACCCTGCCGGGTGGGACGAGCTGCTCGATCTGGTGGCCGGGTCCGATGCGCCGCTGGTCGTGAGCATCAACGCGCGGGTGGCCGACGGGGCAGACCCAAGCTGGCTGTGGGACGTGCCCTACGAACGGCTGGCCGGGCGCACCGTGGTGGCCACCGGAGACCGCTACCGCGACCTCTCCGTCCGCCTGCACTACGCCGGCGTCGCGCACACGACGGAGGCCGACCCGGTCCAGGCCGTCGTGCGGGCGGCCGACGGCACCGGCGCGGTCGTCGACGTCATCGGGAACTACACGGCGTTCCACGACCTCCTCGGGGCGCCCAGGTGAGCGGCCCGCTGCGCGTGGCGGTCGTCTACCCCGACCTGCTGGGCACCTACGGGGACGGGGGCAACGGGCTCATCCTGGCCCGCCGGGCCGAGTGGCGGGGCCTCGACGTGGAGTTGCTGCAGGCGGTCTCCGACCGCCCGCTCCCCG
Organism: Acidimicrobiaceae bacterium; assembly: GCA_003169235.1. GTDB lineage: Bacteria > Actinomycetota > Acidimicrobiia > Acidimicrobiales > RAAP-2 > Bog-473. The sequence goes on from PMPX01000106.1 coordinate 15,220, forward strand.
AGGCGGACATCTATTGCCTGGGCGGTGGCGAGGACGGCCCACAGGTTCGGGCCGCGCGCACCCTCGTCGACGACGGGACCCTGGCCCGGCGGGTGCAGGGCGGCGCGGTCGTGCTCGCCGTGTGCGCCGGCTTCCAGGTGGTGGGACGGAGCTTCCCCGGTGCCGACGGGGAGCCGCACGAGGGCGTGGGCCTGCTCGACATCGAGACCTTGAAGGGAGCCGGCCCGCGGGCGGTGGGGGAAGTGGTGGCCGAGCCGGAGGGCATCGAGGGCCTCCCCGTCCTCACCGGCTTCGAGAACCACGGCGGTCACACGATGCTGGGCGAGGGCACCGTCGCCCTCGGGCGTGTCACTGCCGGCATCGGCAACGGCGACGGCGGCCGGGGCGAGGGTGCGGTCGCCGGCCACGTGGTGGGGACCTACCTGCACGGGCCGGTGCTGGCCCGCAATCCGGGACTGGCCGATGTCCTGCTGGCCTGGGCGCTTCAGGGCGCCTGGCTCGAGCCACTCGACGACTCGGCGTCGGAGGGGCTGCGGGAGGAGCGGCTCGGTACGATGCGCCGCAAGCGACTGCGCCGGCGGACATAGGGAAGGCGATTCGAGTGCGCACACTGCTGAACCTGCTGTGGTTCTTCTTCTCGGGCGTGTGGCTCGCCATCGGCTACGCCGTGGCCGGCGTCATCCTCTGCCTGCTGATCATCACGATCCCCTTCGGCGTGGCCTGCTTCCGTCTGGCCGGCTTCGTGATCTGGCCGTTCGGGCGGTCGCTGGTGCCCAAGCCGGGGGCCGGCGCACCGTCCGCAGTGGCCAACGTCATCTGGTTCGTCCTGGTGGGTCTGTGGATGGCCCTGGCGCACCTGGTCCTGGGTCTGGTGCTGTGCCTCACCATCATCGGCATCCCGCTCGGGCTCGGGAACTTCAAGCTGGCCGCGGTGGCCATCGCACCGCTGGGGAAGGAGATCGTCCCCACCAGCGACCCGCGCGCCCAGCTGGGTGCGATCAGCTTCTGATCGTCCGGGCCGTCACTTGGTGGCCAGGACGATCTCCGTGTCGCCCGGCCAGTCCCAGAAGAGGCCCTCGGGGGAGTGCTGCCAGAGCAGTGCGCGCAGCGCGGCCTCGAAGGCCTCCCTCGAATCGCCGAAGCGGCGTGGCGCGGCGTAGGAGGTGGAGTAGTAGCCCGCCACGATGGAGTCCACGTCGCGCACGATGTCGGGCCGGCCCGGCGCGTAGACCGTCCGGCAGTCGCCGAAGAGAGACGCCCGCAGGTCGGTCTGGTGCAGGCGCGGCGTCGATCGCCTTGCCTTGGACAACAGCGATGCATCACTGGTGAACTCCCGCACGAGCGCCACGATCTCGGCCTCGGGGATGTGCGGGCGTGCCGGCCCGCGGGGCTCGGGCCGGCCTTCCGCACAGTGGCCGATCAGCGCCACGGTGCCACCCGGTTCGAGGAGCTCGTGCACCGTGTCGAGCACCTCCATGCCAGCGGTCCAGTGGTAGGACTGGCCGAACGTGACCAGCCGGTAGGTGCCGGTGACGAGGCTGCCGAGCTCCTCGGCCACTCCCCGGATCCACCGGATGCCCCGCTGTCCCGCCGCCTCGGCCCGGCGCTCACCCTCGGCGAGCATCCCCGGATCGGGATCGACGGCCACCGACTCGTCGAAGACCGGTGCCAGCTCGACCACCAGGACCCCCGGGCCACTCCCGACGTCGAGCAGGCGCCCGTGACCGTCGAGCGAGAGCTCGCGCTCCAGTGTGGGGAGCAGCTCGCGCGAGTAGGGGGGGCGCCCCGCCATGTAGTAGGCGGAGGCCTCACGGAACGTGCCGGGGTCCCTCGTCACACCCACCGGGAGACCTCGAGCGTGAGGAGGTCCTGCGCCACCACGACCGTGCCGCCGAAGTGCTCCTTCGCCAGGGCGACCCACTCGTCCTCTGCTCCGGGCTGTGGCGCGGGTACGAGATGCGTCAGGAGAAGCGTGCCGACGTCGTTGCGCGCCGCCGTCCGGGCGGCATCCTCCACGGAGGAGTGGTAGTCGAGGACGTCGGTCAACCTGGCCAGGCCGAGCGGCTCAATGAGATCGCGCCGGACGACCGTGTGGACGAGCAGGTCGGCGCCCGCGCACAGCTGGTCGAGGCCGGGACACGGGACCGTGTCGCCCGCGATCACCACGGACGCGTCGCCCTCGTCGATCCGGTACCCGAGCGTCGGGCGCACGGGCGCATGGTCGGTGGGTGCCGCGGTGACCCGCACCGATCCCGCCTCGAGGACGAGGCCGCCCTCACACTCGGTGACGTCGGCCGACGGCCGCCACTGCAGGTCGGTGTGGTGGGCCATGCGGTAGCCGATGTCGAGCTCGAGCATGGCTTCGGTCGCGTGGAGCAACCGGGTGATCCCCGGCGGGCCGAACAGGGGCAACGGGTTGGGCTGGAACGAGGTCACCCAACGCGAGGTGACCACGTCGTTGAGATCGGTCGTGTGGTCGCTGTGCAGGTGGGTGAGGAACAGCCCTCGAATCGCCCCCGCGCTCGAGCCGGCGGCCGCGGCCCGCATGAGGACCCCACGCCCGCAGTCGAACAGCAGGTCTCCGATCTCCGTGCGGACCAGGGTGGAAGGACCGGCGCGCGACGCGTCGGGGAGCGGGCTTCCGCTGCCGAGAACGATCGTCTGCATAGGGCTCCTCCCCGGTCGGGCGTCGCACCGGCCGACACCCGGGAGCAGCATGGCACTGTTGCCACGGTGCTGCCGCCAGGGCTCTGGAGGGGGTGGCAGCGTCGCGACGGGGTGCGCACGACACGGAGTCCGTGACCCTGGACCGCGAGGACAGGCGGCTCCGGTGCATCGCGACGACGGACTGGCCGGGGCGGTGATCCTCGTCGCCCGCCCGCTGCCTCGTCAGTCGGGCCACTCCTTGCCGTCACGCCGGGACGGCGGATCGTCCAGCGCCCAGGAGCGGCGCCAGGCCGAGGCGTCGGGGCCGCGATGGGCCGTCTCGGCGCCATCGACCGGAGCGACCGCGCTCACGGCACGGCGCGCCTGCCACCAGTCGGAGTGGACCTCACGCGACAGCGTGGCGACGGCTGCCTCCACGCGGGCCGAGAAGCGGCGGGCGTTCTCGCCCTCGTCGGGCGTCATGGGTGCCCCGAAGAGCACGGCGATGGGGGAGCGGCGCAGCCTGCCACCGAGGCGAGACTCGGTGCCCGAGCCACCAGGTGCCCGCGCCCCCGCCTCGACCGTCTTGGGCAGCACGTGGCGGGTCCCGTGCAGGTAGACCGGGACCACCGGCCGCCCGGTGCGCCGTGCCAGGTAGGCGGCCCCCCCGTGGAAGGGCTGGGTCCAGCCGTCCGGCGAGCGCCCGCCCTCGGGGAAGATGACGAGGTTCCACCCGTCCTCCACGAGCTCGGCCGCCGTGTCGGCCGACCGGCGGCTCACCTTGCTTCGCTCAATCGGGATGGCCGCCAGGGCGAAGGCCCACAGCACCGACTTCCAGGTGCGGTCGAAGAAGTAGTCGGAGGCGGCCGCCACGATCGTCCGGTGGCGGAACTCCACCGGCAGCGTCGTGAGCAGCAGGGGAGTGTCGATGTGGCTGGCGTGGTTGGCCGCGAAGATCAACGGCCCCTCGACGTGCTGGAGGTGCTCCAGCCCACGTACGGTCGCCGGAGCCAGGAGCCGCGCCGCCGGTCGGGTCACGTTGTCCATCATCACGGCACGGGCCAGCCGGACCGGGTAGCGGCGGGACCAGTCGTGGTCGTAGTCGAGCCCGACCTTGCGCTCGGGATCCGGACGGTCGACCGTCGTCGGCCACGAGGGCGCGGCGAACGGGAAGCGGGCCGTGCGCACCCGCCCGAGGATCCCCGAGCGGGCCATCAGTGCACGTCCGCCATGAAGATGGGCGGATTGTGCACGTGGGTCAGCGTGGGGGAAGGGCCCACGACGTCGGAAGCGATCTCGAGCGCGTCGTTCATCGAGCTGGCCGGGGAGAACCCGAGCCGGCGCACGGCCTTGGCGTCCCCTCCGACGACGATGACCCGGCCCACGTGCGCCAGCGCGTGCGCGCACCAGTACCACATGTAGAACGGGTGGACGCCGTGGTACGCGTGGCCCGTCCGGTACAGGTGCACGTACCACGGGTCGGTGGCGAAGGACTCCTCGAACTCCTTGTGCATCTGCACCGGGTCGATCGTCTGGGTCAACACCTGCTCGTAGAAGTCGATGTAGCTGGGGTGGTGCCCCGGGTGGAACTCGGGCCGGGTCGGATGCCGCATGATCACGACCCCGCCCTCGCGGACGAGGGGCTTGCCCCGGTACATGTTGAAGAAGTACCCCAGGCCCAGGCAGGCGACGAGGATCGGGTTCATGATGGAGTTGACGTTGTAGGGACAGATGTAGGGCAGGCCCATCGTGAGGATGTCGGTCTGACCCTCGACGTCGACGCCCTGCTGGGCCCACACGTTGGCCGTCGTCAGCGCATGGACCGCCTCCACCTCGCCGGCCTGCACCGAGGTCAGCGCATGGGGGGACTTGATCGACTGGAAGATCTGGCGGGCGATCCTGGGTGGCGTCTTGGACAGCGCCGTCGAGGTCGCCGCGAACGTGGCGCGGTCGCGGAGCGACCACTCCCACTCCCGCTTCTGCAGGAACTTGAAGTTCGAGGGAAACGTGTCGTTGTTGAGCGTCGTCTCAATCTGGAAGATCTTGACCCCGGACTCGGCGATGAGGCGGCCCATGCGCCAGTTCGACGAGTGCAGCTCGGAGGCGGGCTGGTCCATGAACGACTTCGAGTGGCGCATCGTCTGTGGATTGTGGTGATGGCGCAGGCTCCGGTAGCTGGCCAGCCCGGTCGCCACGCTCTTGTGGCCGCCGTCCATGGACACGAGGTTGATGTTGACGTACACGAGGAGGTCGGACGTGGCCGCCCTCTTGTTGATCTCCACGTCCTCACCCTGGTCTGTCTGACCCAGGTGGACGAGGTTGTCGGGGTCCTCGGCGTCGTGCTGGGTGAGCAGGCCGTGTGGGGCGAAAGCGTCGTAGACGCGGTTCCCGAGCGCGTGGCGGAGCTCCTCCTCGGTCATGCGACGGTGCAGGGCCAGCGCAGCGACGAGGACCACGTCGTCCACCCCCGCCTCTGCCGCCATGTCCAGGACCGTCTCGATGACCATCTGTCGGATGTCAGGCGCCTCCATCGGAGGGAGTGGCAGGGACACGTCGTCGAAGCAGATGGTGAGCTTCATGCCGGGACGGAGGAGCGCCGGCAGGGGGTCGCGGTCGCCGACGGGGTGCAGCAGCGCGTGGCGGATGGCCCCGTAGGGGTCGTCGATCGCCTTGACGGGCTCGGGCGCGTAGATCACCCGGCTCCCCACGGGGAGCGTCTCGAGCGTGAACCCCTCGCCGTTCCAGAACAGAGTCGGTGGGGTGGACGTGTCCACCTCGAGGACGAAGCCGGGTCGGCGGCTCATGAGGCAGGTCCTTTCCGTACGTCGAATGCGATCTTGACGGCTCCGCGTCGTCCGGCGGCGCCCGCGTGGGCCACTGCGTCCTCGAAGCGGGTGAGAGGGTAGGTGGCGGACACGAGCTGGCCGGTGCGCTGCGCGGCGGCGACCTCGAAGGCCAGTGCGAACGTGGGAACCCGATCGTCCGGGCCGGCACCGGGCTCGGTTCCGTAGGCGTAGGCCCCCGCCAGGCGGACTTCGCGGTGCCACAGCGGCGCCAGGTCGACCGTGACCTTGCCCGGCATGCCGACCAACGACACCGTTCCTCGTGGGCGCACCATGGCCAAGGACTGCGCGATGGACTCGGGGCTGCCTACGCAGTCGATCACCACGTCGGCACCGCCGGACAGTGTGGCCGTGGTGCCCGATGCGCCGCCGTAGGAAAGCGACCGCGAGTGCCGACGGACGGCGCGTGCCAGCTGATCGTCGGGCAGAGCCTCGGTGCAGCCGAAGGCGCGGGCCAGGCGTTGCTGGTGGGCGTAACGAGCCCCCACCAGGACCACCGAGGGGGCCGGGCACCGCCCGATCGAGGCCAGGTGGCCGAGCGCGGCCGTGACCAGCAGTCCGAGGGTCCCTGCGCCGACGACCGCCACGACGTCACCCGCGGCGATGGGCGCGCCCAGCACGGCGTGCACGGCGCAGGCGACGGGCTCGACGGTCACGGCGTCGGAGTCGCCGAGGTGGTCGGGCACGGCGTAGAGCTGGCTGGAGTGGGCCACGAGGCCCGAGGTCGACCAGCCACCGCCGGTGTCGGCGCAGAAGCCCGTCTGCAGTCCCGGCCGGATGTGGCCGAAGGCGAGGTTGCCACAATTGCCGACGTTCCCGGCCTGACAGGCGGGGCACGGCGGCTCGATCCCCCGCGCTGCGCATCCGAGCACCGGCTGGAGCACGACCCGGCTGCCGGCGGCCAGACCGCTGCCGTCCGCGCCGACGGCATCCTCGGCGAGCGTGCCGACGACCTCGTGACCCGGCACGAACGGGAAGGACACGATGTCCTCGAAGTAACGGGAGCTGCGTCCGTCCAAGGTGGCGAGGTCCGAGCCACAGATGCCCGACAGCGTGGGCTCGACGTGGGCCCACCCCTCGGCGGGCACGGCCGGGGCATCGCGCTCGACGAGCCGCAACGGCCCGACCCCGACGCCGCGTCCGGAGCCCAGCGTGGACACCACCCGCGCCGCGGCGAAGCGCGGCAGCGACCGCTCGAACAGGAGGGTGCTCACCGGCCCATGACCGCCTTGGGCGACTTCACGTCGAAGGGGCCAAGAGGAAGCGGTCGGTGCGAGCCGCCCTGGGCCTTGGCCCAGTGCTCGACGTGCCAGCCCCTGCGCCGGGCGATGGCCGAGAGCCGGGACTCCGGGTTGACCGCCACGGGGAAGCCGACCGCCTCGAGCATCGCCAGGTCGCTCGCCGAGTCGGCATAGGCGACGGACTCCTCGAGCGACAAGGAGTGCGCCTCGGCGTAGTCGGCCAGCACAAGCGCCCGTGCCTCGCCGATGGGTGGCAGCGTCGTGAGGTGCCCCGTGAGCCGGCCGTCACGGGAGTCCATCTCCGCGCACACGATGTCGTCGAACAGCGGCCGTATCGGCTCGATGATGAAGTCCAGCGCACCGGTGATCAGAAGCGTCCGGTGCCCGAGTGCCCGATGCGCCCGCACCCGCGCGAACCCGTCGGGGAACGATCGCGTGAGCAGTTGGCGGTGGAACAGCTCCCACGAGTCCGCCCGCAGCTGATCGACGGGTGCGTCCTCGAACCGCCGGTAGAACGCACGAAGGAAGTCACCGCGGTCACGCCGGTCCAGTGCGAGCAGGGATGGTCCCTGGCGGGCGAGGTCGGCCACGAAGCGCGCCCGCCGTGACGGTGACAGGTGTCGGCTGGCCAGCCAGGCNNATGAGCGTGTGCTCGAGGTCGAAGACGGCCAGGTGCCGGTCCGGCGACAGGATCGCCTTGCGCTGCCGGTCGGGCCGCTTGTCCACCACCGACTTCCCCGGCTTCGTGCGCACCCGCGTGTGCTCCAGGACCGACGGCAGGTGGAT
>PMPX01000373.1 GCA_003169235.1 Acidimicrobiaceae bacterium
TTGGCGGAAGAGACGGGGATGATCGTACCCATCGGCGAGTGGGTGATGAAGCAGTCGTGTAAAGAGGCGAAGGCGATCTGCGACGATCTGGGGATGGAACTCTCCGTGTCGGTGAACCTGTCGCCGAGGCAGTTTGAGCAGAGCAACCTGCTGCAGGTGATCGGCGAGGCGCTGGAGAGCAGCGGACTTCCGGCGAAGAGTCTTCAGGTGGAGTTGACTGAGCGGGTGCTGATGATCAACTCGGAGTCGAACCTGGAGAAGCTGCAACAGATCCGGCAGCTTGGCGCGCGGGTTGCGATCGACGACTTCGGCACGGGCTACTCCTCGTTGGCCTACCTCCAACGGCTCCCCATCGACATCCTGAAGATCGACCGTTCGTTCGTCGCCACCCTCACCGACGAGAACGAGTCCGTCACCCTGGTGAACGCCATCATCCGCATGGCCGAGGCTCTCGGGCACTCCACCATCGCGGAAGGGATCGAGCAGGAGTCACAGGACCGGGTCCTCCGACGGCTGGGTTGCCGATTCGGTCAGGGATACCTGCTCGGCCGACCGCTCGATGCGGCCGCCACTGAACGGCTTCTGCGGTCCTCGGCGCCGGCAACCGACGCGCCCGGCGGCAGGCGGTCGCGGCTGAAGTCCGAGTCGCTCTACGCCAAGTGGGACTGACCGGGCGCCTCCACGCGTGACGCGTCACCCCGGCGCGGGGTCGGCCCCGTCCCCGGGTGCCGTCGACAGGACAATTGCCGGGTGACAGACTGCGACACCAGCAGACGGGCCCGGGTGCCCGGTCGTCGCAGTCGAAGCAGAAGGGGGGCACACGGTGGCCCAGGACGTGGGGACGGGCGCCGTACCTCCGGAGGTGGACGTCGTGGTGGTGGGCGCGGGGTTCTCCGGTCTCTACCTGCTCCATCGCCTGAGGGAGCTCGGATTCTCGACCGTCGTCTTCGACGCCGCGGCCGACGTCGGAGGGACCTGGTACTGGAATCGATACCCCGGGGCACGGTGCGACATCCCGACCACCGACTACTCCTACAGTTTCGATCCCGAGCTCGAGCACGACTGGACCTGGTCGGAGAAGTACGCCACCCAGCCGGAGATCCTGTCGTACCTGGGGTTCGTGGCGGACCGCTACGACCTTCGCCGCGACATCGTCTTCTCCACCCGCGTCGAGTCCGCCGTGTGGGACGAGCCCGCCCGCCGCTGGCGCATACGCACGGGCGACGGGCGAGAGGTGCGCTGCACGTTCTACGTGATGGCCAGTGGCTGCCTGTCCCTCCCCAAAGCACCCGAGATTGCCGGGCACGAGCGGTTCCGTGGGGAGAGCTACACCACCAGCCGCTGGCCCCACGAGGACGTGGACTTCACGGGCAAAAGGGTCGCCGTCATCGGCACCGGGTCCTCGGGCATTCAGTCCATCCCGCTGATCGCGTCCCAGGCCGCCCAGTTGACCGTCTTCCAACGCACCGCGAACTTCTCCATCCCCGCGCACAACGGGCCACCTCCGGCGGAGCGGCTCCAGGCCCTGGCATCCGACCGGGACGCCTACCGCGACGCGGCCAGGCAGTCCCGGGCCGGCGTGCCCCGCGAGGTGACCGAGATCGCCGGGGCGTACGCCACCGAGAAGGTGCGGCGCGCCCGGTTCGAGGCTGCCTGGGAGGCCGGCGAGCTGATGGAGATCCTCGGCGTCTTCAACGACGTCCTGCTGAACGAAACGGCCAACGAGGTGGTCGCGGAGATGATCCGGGAGAAGATCCGCTCGATCGTGGTCGACCCCGCGACGGCGGAGACACTCTGTCCGAAGGGCCACCCGTTCGGATCCAAGCGGCCGTGCCTCGACACGAACTACTTCCAGACCTACAACCTCCCCCACGTCCGGCTCGTCGACCTCCGCACGGATCCCATCGCGTCGATCACGGAGACGGGGATCGACACGGCGTCCGAGTCCTTCGAATTCGATGCCATCGTCTACGCCACCGGGTTCGACGCCATGACCGGACCGATCGTCGCGGTCGACATCACGGGCCGGGACGGCCTCACGTTGAGGGACAAGTGGGCCAATGGGCCATCGACCTATCTCGGCCTCACCACGGTGGGCTTCCCCAACTTCTTCACCATTACCGGGCCGGGAAGCCCCTCGGTTCTCTCGAACATGACGGTCTCGATAGAGCAGCACGTCGACTGGGTCGCTGCGTGCCTCGGTCACCTCCATGCTCGGGAGATGGAGACGATCGAACCCACCCCGCTGGCCGAGGCCGGCTGGAACCAGCACGTCGACGACGGCGCCTCCATCACCCTGCTCCCGACCGCCGACTCCTGGTACATGGGGGCGAACGTTCCCGGCAAGCCTCGCGCCTTCCTCCCCTACGTCGCGGGCGTCGACACGTACCGGGCCGCCTGTGACGAGGTGGTGGACCGCGACTACCTGGGCTTCCGCCTGTCAGGCGAGGGGGGCTCGGAGTGCAACGACGGCGTCGTCCGTCGGCTGCAGGTCGACGTCGCCATGATGCTCCAGGTCATGGAGGAGCTGCAGCTCCCCCCGATGGAGTTGATGTCACCCGAGGACGCCCGGGCGTTCATGCAGGCCGCCGAGTCCGTGCGTCCTCCGGGGCGCGACCTGGGCGACGTCGTCGACGGAACGCTCCCGGGTGCCGCCGGACCGCTGGCCTACCGGCTGTACCGCCCGGCGACGCCGGGTCCGCATCCGATGATGGCCTACTTCCACGGTGGAGGGTGGGTCCTCGGCAGCCTGGACTCCGACGACCCGCTCTGCCGCGACCTCTGTGTGAGGTCCGATGCGGTGATCGTCTCGGTCGACTACCGGCACGCGCCGGAAGACCGGTTCCCGGCGGCCGCGGACGACGCGTTCGCCGCCGTGCAGTGGATCGCCGCGCACGCAGAGGCGCTGGGGGCGATCCCGGGTCGGCTCGTCGTGGCCGGGTGGAGCGCCGGCGCCAACATCGCGGCCGTGGCCAGCCAAATGGCGCGCGACGCCGGCGGCCCCGACATCGCCGGGCAGGTGCTGTTGACGCCCGTCGTCGACGCCGCCATGGACCGGCCCTCGTACGCCGAGAACGCGGAGGGCTACGTCCTCACCGCCGCACTGATGCGGTGGTTCTGGGACCTCTATACGGACCCGGCCGAGCGCGATGATCCGAAGGCCTCCCCGCTCCGCGGCACGCTGACGGGCCTCCCGCCGGCGCTCGTCGTCACGGCCGAGTTCGACCCGCTGCGCGACGAGGGAATCGCCTTCGCCGACGCGCTCGCCGACGCGGGGGTGCCGGTTCGCCACCTCGCGGCGCGGGGGCACGTCCACACCTCCCTGACCATGGTCGACGTCGTGCTGTCCGGGGCCGACGTCAGGGTTCAGATGAGCGACGTCATCCGGAAATTCTTCCGGGCTCCCGTCCCGGCCTGACCCCGGGGGGTGGACCGGGCCGGCGCCGGGCCGTCAGCTGGCGACGGCGTCGCTGCGACGGGGCAGCACCCAGCCCGGGCGGGGGAAGTGGCACGTGTACCCGTTGGGGTAGCGCTCCAGATAGTCCTGGTGCTCGGGCTCCGCTTCCCAGAAGGGGCCGGCGGGAGCGACCTCGGTGACGACCTTGCCCGGCCAGAGGCCGGAAGCCTCCACGTCGGCGATGGTGTCCTCGGCGACCCGACGCTGCTCGTCGTCGACGTAGAAGATCGCCGAGCGGTAACTCGCCCCGACGTCGTTGCCCTGGCGGTTGCGCGTCGTCGGGTCGTGGATCTGGAAGAAGAACTCCAGGATCTCGCGGTACGACGTCACCGACGGGTCGAAGGTGATCTCGATCGCCTCGGCGTGGTTCCCGTGGTTGCGATAGGTCGCGTTGGGGACGTCCCCTCCGCTGTAGCCCACCCGGGTCGAGAGAATTCCGGGGCGCTTGCGGATGAGGTTCTGCATGCCCCAGAAGCAGCCCCCGGCCAGGATTGCCTTCTCTGTCGTGGCGCTCACTGGGCCACCTCCTTCGTGTTCGCGGGCCCGTCGAAGACCTCCTTGTACCGGCCGTACCCCTCGGCCTCGAGGTCCTCGTAGGGGACGAAGCGAAGGGCAGCGGAATTGATGCAGTAGCGCAGGCCGCCCTCCTCGGGGGGCCCGTCGTTGAAGACATGGCCGAGGTGGCTGTCCCCGTGGGTCGACCGCACCTCGGTGCGGATCATCCCGTGCGTCAGGTCCGACTTCTCGACCACGTTGGCCGGGTCGAGGGGCACGGTGAAGCTCGGCCA
>PMPX01000258.1 GCA_003169235.1 Acidimicrobiaceae bacterium
GTGACGTAGTCGTCGGCGCCCGCCTCCAACCCGGCCACGACGTCGTGGGTGTCCGCCCGCGCCGTCACGATGATGATCGGCACGGCGCTGCTGCGGCGCAGGGCCCGGCAGCACTCGAAGCCGTCCATGCCCGGCAGCATGAGGTCGATCAGTGCGACGTCGGTGGGTGCCTCGGCGAACAGGTCGAGCCCCTCCTCGCCGCTGGCGGCGTCACGGACCTCATAGCCCTCGCCCTCGAGGGCGAGGCGCATGGAGGACCTGATCCGCTCGTCGTCCTCGACCACCAGGATGCGCCCGCTCATTCGCCCCCGGCTCAGCTGATCCAGATCTGCGTCGGCCAAATGGAGCCGCCGATCATGCCGAAGGCCTGCTGGCCCTGCGGCGTGGTCGGATTGTTGAAGTTCTGCACGGTCGGGTCGCCGATGACGGCCCAGACGGCCCGGTCCGTCCACAGGTACGGCAGGTCGACGCCCAGGCGCTTGTTGACGGTCTTGTAGGCCGCCTCGCGCACGGATGGCTCGGTGCTCGCCCGCCCGGCCAGGAGGGCGGTTTCGATGGTCGGGTCGGCGTTGCGGGCCATGTTGATGGACAGCGAGCCGGAGCTCACCGTGGTGGTGCTCCAGAAGATGTAGTTGAGGTCGGGGTCGACCGCGCCGAACTGGCGCCATCCCAGCGCCTGGTACTTGCCGGCCAGCGCATTGTTGATGGTGTCGTTCTGCTGGACGATGTTCGTCTTGACCTGGAAGCCCACCGCGCCCCAGGCCTGCTCCAGGTACTGCGCCGCCCTGATGGCCGCCGGCGAGTTGGTCGAGCCGTAGGAGAAGGAGATGGGCCCGCCGTTGATCTTCGCCGCCTGCTTGACCAGCTTGGACGCCTCCGAGGGGTTGTAGGCCGGGTACGACGTCGTCGAGTAGTACTTCGACCCGGGCACGAACAGGCCGTTGCTGACCGGCAGGACCCCCTCGTCGATCACCTTGGCGTACTGGTTCCGGTTGATCGCCATGGCGGCGGCGCGGCGGACGGTCGCGTTGTTGAACGGGGGGGCCAGGCAGTTGAGCTGGACGCAGTTCATGTCGGGCTCGCCCGCCACATGGGTGCTGTCGTCGATGTAGGAGTAGCTCTTGTTGCCCTTGTACTGCGTGATGATCTGGGGCGTGTCGGTGATCATCAGGTCGATCGTCCCGGACTTGAGGGCCTCCGAGCGCGCCTCCTCGTCGGGGATCGGCTTGTAGGTGATCTTCGACAGGTACGGCATGCCCTTGCGCCAGTAGTTGGGATTGGCCGTCGCGGTGAAGTGGTCGTTGGGGACCCACTCCTGGAACACGAAGGGCCCGGTGCCGACGGGATGCGAGGTCCCGTTCGGGTTGGAAAGCATGGACGGGGCCGCCACGTAGGCGATCTGCCCGCCGATGCCACCGGCCAGGTAGTAGGGGAACGGCACCCAGGGTGCCTTGAAGGTGATGGTGACCGCCAGCGGAGCGGTCTGGGTGATGGAGACCAGCGTCGGGCTGAGCACGATCCCGGTGAGCAGCGACTTGGCCTGGGCCTGGAAGTTGGTGAGGAGGGCGGCGCCGTTGCACGGCGTGCCGTCATGGAAGACCACGTTGGGACGGAGCGTGACGGTCCAGCTGGTGTAGGAGGCGTTGGGCACGACCGACTGGGCCAGGTAGGGGGCCCAGTCGCCGTTGGCCAGGATGATGGTCAGCGGGTCGAACACCGTGCGGGCGTACATGACCCCGACCTCGTCGAAGCGGGCCTGGGTCGGGTCGAAGCCCGATTCCTCCGCGTCGACTCCGAACACGAGCGATCCGCCCCTCTTGGGGGTCGAGGTGGACGTCCCGTTGCGGCCGGGGCCGTTGGTCGTCGCCCCCGCGATGCCGTCCAAGCCCATACCCAAGGCCGACGCCCCGGCGAAGCCTGCGGCCGCGGCCGCCCCGCCGGCCAGCAACGTACGGCGATCGAATTTCGAAGCCATCGGTCCTCCATTTCCCCGAACCCACCGGACCCCCCGAAGGTTCGCGGGCGACGTTAGTGCCCAGGACCGTCGCCGTGGGGGCGGTACCGTGGGTTCCGTGCCTCCCGACTGGGATCTCGGCGGCTTCGACGCGTGGCTGGGTGGGCGCTCGGCGGCCACCCGGAAGGCCTACCTCAGCGACCTCGGTGCGTTCGCCGACTGGATGTCCCGCAGCGGTGTCGACGGCCCGGCGGGCGTGGATCGGCTGCATCTCCGTCGCTACCTCGCCTCGCTCGGGACGCGGAAGCTCGCCCGGGCCACCATCGCCCGCAAGGCGGCGGCGCTGCGCTGCTACTTCTCCTGGCAGGTGCGGCAGGGTCGCCTCGGCTCCGACCCGGCCCGGTCGCTGCGCGCGCCGTCGGGCGGCGGTCGCCTGCCCCGCGTCCTCTCCACCGGGGAAGTGACGTCACTCCTCAGTGCGGAGGCGGAGACGCCCGTGGACCGGCGTGACCTGGCCGTCCTCGAGCTCCTCTATGCCGCCGGGCTGCGCGTCTCCGAGCTGTGCGGGCTGGACCGGGGTGACATCGACCTGCGCGGCCGGACGGTCACGGTGCTCGGCAAGGGAGCCAAGCAACGGCGTGTGCCGGTCCACGACGCCGCCGTGGCCGCGCTGGCGGCGTGGTTCGAGCACGGGCGGGACGACATGGAGGGCCCGCCCGAGGCCGCCTTCGTCAACCGGCGGGGCGGCCGTCTCGGGCCGCGGGACGTCCGGCGGATCCTCGATCGCCGGTCGGCCTCGCCCACGCACCCCCACGCCCTGCGCCACACCTACGCCACCCACCTCCTCGACGGGGGTGCGGACCTGCGGGTCGTCCAGGAACTGCTGGGTCACTCCAGCCTGGCCACCACGCAGGTCTACACACACGTGAGCAAGGAGCGGTTGCGCTCGGTCTACGGCGGGACCCACCCCCGAGCCTGAGGGGCCGCCGAGCGGCTAGCATGGCCGGGCCCACCAGGGGGTGGGCGGCAACACCGACCTACATCACCTGCGCGCTTTCCACGGTCGCCGCCACGAGCGGCGCTGCGGCAGGGGAGCAACCGACTGGAGGAATTGTCTATGGCCGTCGTCACCATGCGACAGCTGCTGGAAGCCGGAGTCCACTTCGGCCACCAGACGCGTCGATGGAACCCGAAGATGAAGCGCTTCATCCTTGGTGAGCGCAACGGGATCTACCTCATCGACCTGCGCAAGACGTTGGGGGGCGTCGAGTCCGCCTACTCCTACGTCCGGGACCTCGTGGCCGATGGCGGCACCGTCCTGTTCGTGGGGACGAAGAAGCAGACCCAGGGCCCCGTGGCCGAGTACGCCGAGGCCTGTGGGATGCCCTATGTCAACCAGCGCTGGCTGGGCGGCATGCTCACGAACTTCACCACCGTCTCGGGCCGGGTGAAGCGCATGCAGGAGCTGCGGGCCATGCAGGCGGCCGGCGACTTCGACGGCATGCCCAAGCGCGAGGCGCTGCAGCACACCCGCGAGCTGGAGAAGCTGACCCGCAACCTGGGCGGCATCGCCGATCTCGACCGTCTTCCGAACGCGGTGTTCGTCATCGACACGAAGAAGGAGCACATCGCGGTCACCGAGGCGCGCAAGCTCGGCCTTCCGGTCGTGGCCGTCGTCGACACCAACTGCGACCCCGACGTCATCGACTACGTGATCCCGGGCAACGACGACGCCATCCGCTCGGGCTCCCTCATGTGCCGGGTGATCGCCGACGCGGTGGCCGAGGGCCGCTTCATCGCCGAGCACCGGCGGCAGGCGGCCCCCCAGGCGGCATCCGCCGAGGACGGTGGCGCCTCGCCGAGCCCGCGCCCCCGCCGGGTGCACACACCGCCAGAGCCGGTCGAGGTCGCCTGACGATGGCCGCCTACACCGCAAAGGACGTCGCCACCCTGCGCCAGATGACCGGCGCCGGCATGCTCGACTGCAAGAACGCGCTCGAGGAGACCGGAGGCGACATGGAGGAGGCGGTCAAGCTGCTCCGCATGAAGGGCCTCGCCGGCGCGGCCAAGCGCAGCGACCGGGAGGCGACGGAGGGCGCGGCGGCGGCGGCGCGCTCGGGCGATGCCGCCGCCGTGGTCGAGCTTCGCTGCGAGACCGACTTCGTGGCCAAGGCCGACGACTTCGTCGCCCTGGCCGACGAGCTGGCCGCGCTCGTCGCCGCCAAGGGCGAGGACGCCACCGGCGAGCTGGACGCGGAGATCGACGGCCTTCGTACGACACTCAAGGAGAACATCTCCGTCGGGCGTGTGCGCCGGCTCGTGGCCGAGCCCGGTCAGGTGATGGAGACCTACGTGCACCGGCAGGCCGGGCGGGGCGTCAACGCGGTGGCCGTGGTGCTCGAGGGAGGCTCTGACGAGCTGGCCCACGACATCGCCGTCCACATTGCGTTCACCAAGCCGGCCTACCTGAGCCGCGACGAGGTGCCCGAGGCCGACGTCGCCGCCGAGCGGGCCACGGTGGCCGAGATCTCGCGCAACGAGGGCAAGCCCGAGGCCGCCATGGAGAAGATCGTCGAGGGCCGGATGACCGGCTGGTTCAAGGAGCGGGTCCTGCTCGACCAGGCCTACGTGAGGGACGAGAAGCAGACGATCGCCGGCATGCTCGGCTCCGCCCGCATCGTGTCGTTCGCGCAGGTCGTCATCGGCGCCTGACGCAGGGTCGTGGGAGAACCTCGCCGTATCGTTCTCAAGATGTCGGGGGAGGCCCTTGCCTCCGCCGCCTCCGACCAGACGATCGACGCGCGGACCGTCGAGCGCATGGCCAAGGAGATGGCGATCGCCATGGAGGGTGGCGGGCTCGAGCTGGCCGTGGTGGTCGGGGGCGGCAACATCTGGCGCGGCACCACGGGCGAGAGCGGGGGCATGGACCGGGCGACCTCGGACACCATGGGGATGCTCGGCACGGTGATCAACGCCCTGGCCCTGCAGGACGCGCTGGAGCAGCAGAACCAGCCCACCCGCGTGCTGAGCGCGCTCAACATGGCCGAGGTGGCCGAGCCCTACATCCGGCGCCGGGCCATCCGGCACCTCGAGAAGGGGCGGATCGTGGTCTTCGCGGCCGGCATGGGGAACCCCTTCTTCACCACGGACACCCCGGCTGCGCTGCGGGCGGCCGAAATCGGCGCCGAGCTGCTCTGCAAGGGCACCCACTCGGGAGTGGACGGCGTCTACAGCGCCGACCCCAAGCTCGATCCCACGGCGACCCGCTACGACGAGATCTCCTTCATGGAGGTCATCAGTCGGGACCTGCGGGTGATGGATCTGACCGCCATCACCTTCTGCAAGGACAACAACCTGCCCGTCCGGGTTTTCGACCTGATGCCCCCCGGGAACATCCCTCGTGCGCTCAGCGGTGAGCGGATCGGTACGCTGGTCCGTTGATGGACGACGACCTCGCCGCCCTGGTCAAGGACGACACCAGGGAGAAGATGGCAAGAGCCATCGATCACGTGCGCCACGAGATGGGGAACGTGCGCACGGGCCGTGCCTCCTCGGCTCTGCTCGAGCCGCTGCTGGTGGACTACTACGGCACGCCGACGGCGCTCCGCCAGCTGGCGGGCTTCAGCGTCCCCGACGCCATGCTCCTCGTCATCTCCCCCTACGACAAGGGCTCCCTCGGGGCGATCGAGAAGGCGATCATGTCCTCGGACCTCGGTATCAACCCGACCAACGACGGCACGGTCATCCGCCTCGCCTTCCCACCCCTGACCGAGGAGCGCCGCAAGGAGCTGGTCAAGGTCGTGCGCCACAAGGC
>PMPX01000112.1 GCA_003169235.1 Acidimicrobiaceae bacterium
CACCTTTGGGCATCGCCCATCCAGGGTGGCCGGCTCTAACCCATTTTCACGTCGGCGCTTCGGTCGGACATACCCAGGCTTGCAACCGCAAACCTACGCCCGCCTCACCCTTTGTTCAACAGTCTCCTAGCGGACGATCTCCATGCGAAGCCCCTGGTCGTCCCATTCAGGGTCCTGAGGGATGCGTATGGCGGCCCGGGCGAAGATCCGCCGCGCCGTCCAGACGAAGACGGCAACGTCGAGCAGGTGGGCCATCGACACCCCAGGTAGGTCAGTGGAGAGAATCCTGTCGACGGCGGGGAACTTGACCTCGAGCAGGGCCCTCCGTTCGGCCTGACCCTTTTCGGTGTTCTTCGGGTACTGCAGGGGCTGATCCTCGTTCAGCGCGTAGAAGCTCATGTCGGAAGCGACTTCATAGACCGTGCGCTGACGGAATGGCGCCATCTCCTCGGCAACCTCACGGTAGCGGGGGAGGAGGGTCATGGAGATGGCATCGAGATGGTCGGGCAGGAACTCGAGCTCGTTGGTGGGCGAGCGCACGGGGGCACTCTGGATGGACGAACCGCGTCTGGGCCCGAGCAGGGCCCGAGCTTCGCGG
Organism: Acidimicrobiaceae bacterium; assembly: GCA_003169235.1. Classification (GTDB taxonomy): domain Bacteria; phylum Actinomycetota; class Acidimicrobiia; order Acidimicrobiales; family RAAP-2; genus Bog-473. Next base: position 599 of record PMPX01000112.1, read on the forward strand.
TCACAGGTTCTTCCCCCGTGTGCGGCCTCTTCGAGGTAGCCAACCGGTGCATTCAGGGCGATAACCGCGAACGTCGGTCGTTGGTCGAGGACCTCGCCGAACGGCGAGATCAGGTGCGGTGCTTCAGGCGCAAAGATCGTTCCTTGCAGCTTCGCCGGCGCGACGAGCCATGATGGCCCGCACGGCGTGACGCCCGCGACGACTTGGTAGGGGAGATCGGGACCGTGCCGTGCGCTGGTGCCGATCGTCACGCTGTCGCGAGGACGGGCCGGCCGCGAAGTCCGATCAGCCGGGTGAGCTCCTTCGGGTGCGATGTGATCGCCAGGGCGTCCTCGTACTCGATGACTTGGGCTCCGACGAGGTCGGCCAGGCTCGCCTCCAACGACACCATGCCCTCGGCCTGGTTTGTCGTGATGAGGTTCGGAAGCTGGTGGGTCTTGCCTTCCCGGATGATGTTGCGCACGGGGTGGTTGGCAATCAGGATCTCGAACGCGGCGACCATGCCGCCACCGATCCTCCGAATGAGCCGCTGAGCCACGACGGCCCCGAGCGACGAGCCCAGCTGGACCCTGATCTGCTCTTGGCGCCAGGCCGGGAAAACGTCGATGATGCGGTCGATGGCCTGCGACGTGTCGTTGGTGTGCAAGGTGGAGAACACCAGGTGACCCGTCTCGGCCAGCGTCAGGGCGAGCTGAATGGATTCGAGGTCGCGCATCTCGCCCACGAGCAGGACGTCGGGGTCCTCTCGCAGTGCTGAGCGGAGGGCCCGCTCGAAGGAGGGACTGTCGGTCCCCACCTCCCTTTGGGTGATGGCGGACAGTCCGTGCTTGTGCACGTACTCGACCGGGTCCTCGATGGTCAGGATGTGCACCGCACGCGTCTCGTTGATGCGGGCGATGATAGAAGCCAGGGTGGTGGACTTTCCGGAGCCGGTGGGTCCAGTCAGGAGGACGAGACCGCGGGGGAGCCGGGCCATCCACTCCGCGACGGGGGGGAGACCGAGCTCTTCGAAGGTCGGAATGTCGGAGGGAATCATCCGCAGGGCGAGCGCCATGTCGCCCTTTTGGGTGAACGCGCTGCCACGGAGGCGGGCCAGGTCACGCCATGTCAGCGAGAAGTCGACGTCCTGCTGCTCGGCGAGCGTTACCTCTTGAATCGGACTGAGCATGGCTCGGACGATCTCATCGATCATGTCGCCCGTCAGGACGGGCGTGCCCTCAATGGGGGTCAGGGCCCCGTCGACCCGGATCCTCGGTTGTGACCCCGTGGCCAGCAGGAGGTCAGACCCCTTGTGGTCCCACAGGACCTGGAGCCACGGATCAACCTTCTCGATGCTCGCTGCGTTGTTCATCGCTTCTTCCCCTCTCCTGGTGAAGGCCAAAGCGCCCGGCCCACTGGTCCGGGCGCTTTGGGTTCACCTTTGATACTTCTTGTACTGCTCGTGGCCCTCGATTACGAGGCGGCCGAGCAGGGGTTGGTAGCCGCTCCGTCGTACACGGCGTAGGTGGTGCTGGTCTTCGGCGTCGCCACCACGACGGTGTCAGCCGCAGTCCCGGCCCCCACGGCCGTCTGCTCCGCCGGGGGCAGCTCACCGAACAGCTTCACGGCGAACGCCGTGTTGTCCGACGGGCTGGTGATGAACGTGTCGCCAGTACCGCTGACCAACGGGTCACCAGTCTTGTTGAACCCCGCCGTCACCAGATTGGCGGTGGTCGTCGGAGGAGCATTCGTTGAGTTGTCGGGCGAGTTGATGTACGCCTGGACAGCAACGTCAAGTGTCTTCGCGTCAGAGTTGCATGCAGCCACGGCGCTCTGTCCGGTCACTCCGGAAAGCGCGAACACGACCGTCGCAGCAAGGATGCCGAGGACGACGATGACGACGAGCAGTTCGATAAGGGTGAAACCTTGCTCGCCACCCTCCTCGATCCTAAGGCGCCGCGCGCGGAGCCTCTCCGGAACACTCTTCATTAAGTTTTCCTCACTCGGGTCAATAGGAATGTGATG
>PMPX01000149.1 GCA_003169235.1 Acidimicrobiaceae bacterium
CTCGGCTCGTTCTCCGGTGAGCGCAGGGAACTCATGGAGGAAGACCCAGACGTGATCCGGGTACCGGTGGATCACGTCGAGCAATTCAGAACCGAGCATTGCCAGCTGATCGGGCGGCGAGCCCCCCGCCTCCGCCACCCGGTCGGCGCCGAGCATGACCTCGTCCATCACTCGGTCGTGGATGGCGGCGAGCAGCTCCTCCTTGGAGCCGATGTAATGGTAGAGGGCGCCCTTTCCCAGATCGTTCGCAACGCAGAGTTCCGTGATGCCCGTCGCGTGATAGCCACCCCGGGCAAAGACACGCGCCGACGTATCGACGATCGCTTCGCGGCGGGCCTCCCAGTTCGCCCTGCGCCGAGTGTCCCCGGTCCCGTCCGCCCGTGTCATTGGTAGCGAGGTTAGCGGTCCGTCGACCGGACGGACGGCTTCTCATTCACACGATGACAGCCTTCGGGGCGCCGGCACCCACCCGCTCCGACCCGTCCGGACTGGCTCGGCGTCGCGGAGCCCTGGCCGGCTCCGCGACCGTGCGAGCAGTGATTGAGCGGACGGACCTCCTCGTCGAGATGCCGGCCGCGAGGGTGCGCCGATGACGATCCCGGTCACGACGTCTGCGGACATGAACTGGTTCGCCGTGCTGGCGCACCACGCGTCGCGTGCACCCGAGAAGGTGATCACGGTGTTCGAGGGCGAGGCCACGACGTACGGGGAGATGGCCGCACAGGCCATTGCCCTGGCCGGCGGTCTGTCGGAGCGTGGCGTCGGCCAGGGCGACGTCGTGGCCCTCCTGTCCTTCAACTGCCCGGAGTTCCTCCAGACGATCTTCGCCGCCAATTACCTCGGGGCCGTTGCCATGCCCATCAACTGGCGACTCGCCGCGCCCGAGGTGCGCTACATCCTGGAGCACTCCGGGGCCCGGGCCCTCGTGTGCGACGAGTCGCTGGTCCAGCTGGCGAACGAGGCCACGCAGGACATGGGATCTGACCTCGTCCGTGCCTGCATCTCGGGCTCTCCCCCGGCCGGATGGGCGGCCCTGGGCGATCTCCGCTCGTCTCCCGGGACGGCTGCACGCGTCCCGGCGGGTGGCGACGACGTCCATCGACTGATGTACACCTCGGGCACCACGGGCCGGCCCAAGGGCGTCATGATCACCCATGCCAACCTGACCTGGAAGAACCTGGCACATCTCGTGGAATTCGGCTTCACCGGCTCCGATCTCGGCTTGGCCTGTGGACCCCTGTACCACGTCGGTGCGCTCGATCTCACGACGACCTCGTTGATCGCCGCGGGTGCGACCATCATCATCCATCGATCCTTCGACGCTCCTCGTGTCGTCGACGAACTCGAGCGATCTCGGGTCACCACGGTGTGGCTGGCACCCGCGATGGTCAATGCGATCATGGCGCTGCCCGACATTGAGCAACGAGATCTGTCGTCGGTGCGCGTCGTCATCAACGGTGGCGAGAAGATGCCGATCCCGCTCATTGAGCGGATCCAACGAGTGTTCTCGTCAGCGTGGTTCGCGGACGCGTACGGCCTGACCGAAACGGTCTCGGGCGACACCTTCCTCGACCGCGACAGCATCGTGAGCAAGCTGGGGAGCGTGGGGCGTCCGTGCCTCTACCTGGAGCTCGACATCTGGGACAAGAGTGGGAGGTCGGTGCGGGCCGGCGAGCACGGGGAGATCGTCATGCGAGGGCCGAAGGTCTTCAAGGGCTACTGGAGGGACCCTGATGCGACCAGCGCGGCGTTCGCCGGTGGCTGGTTCCACACCGGGGACATCGGTGTCCGTGACGAGGACGGATACCTCTTCATCGTCGATCGCCTCAAGGACATGATCGTCTCTGGTGGCGAGAACATTGCCAGTTCGGAGATCGAGCGCGTTCTCTACGAGCACGAATCGGTGATCGAAGCCGCCGTCGTGGGTCGTCCGGACGATCGATGGGGAGAAGTGCCGGTGGCGTTCGTCGTCGTGCGCGACGGCACAACGGTGACGCCGGACGTGCTCCTCGAGCACTGCCGCACCCAGCTGGCGCGCTTCAAGATGCCGAAGGAGATCACGGTGCTCGACGCTCTCCCCCGCAACCCCTCGGGGAAAATCCTCAAGCGTGAGCTCAGACAGGGAGGGTGACCCGAGCGTCCGGACCACACACGTCCGTGCAGCCTCGGTCACTCACTCCCGCTCCGAGGTTCGAGGTTCGAGGTTCCAGCCGGTCGATCACGTCCCGCACGAACTCGACGGCGGCGGCGTGCCCCGCAGTGACCCCGAGGGCGTCTTCGAGCGCAAGCACCTGCGAGAGCCCGGTCATGAGGAGCAGCCCGACGATCGGGGGCAATTGGTCCGGGGTGATCCCGTCGGCCGCCAGCGCAGCCGTCAGCGCCTGGAGCTGGGCGGCGCGGAATCGCTCGGCGTAGCGTGCGATCTCGGCCCGTATCGTCTTTCGGTGGTTGGCCAGAGCGACGAACTCAATCGAGAAGGCGGAGCCGCGTGGGTCGGCGTTCAGCCTCCACAAGGTCCTCAACGACGGGTCCGCAGCCATGGCCCGCTGGAAGCGGGCCAGGTTCTCCTCGGCCCGGCGCCGGAACACCTCGGTGAAGAGGTCGTCCATCGTGCGGAAGTAGTAGTGCACGAGCTGTGGCTTGAGCTCGGCCCTGGCCCCCACCCTCCGTGAGGTGACCGCGGCGTAGCCCTCTTCCAACAGCAGCTGCTCGGCCGCATCGACCAGCCGGGCCCGCGTCTTGGAGTCGGCGGCGCCGATGCGCCGGGGCTGCAAGGAGGACGCCATGCGAACAACTTGCCACACGTCGAGGTGGATGCTCAGCAGTTGCCAAAATCTGCTGCTGTGCTCATCGGCGCGAGCGGCGGGATGTACACCTGACGCTGCCCTGCCGGACATGAGTGGCGCCTCGGCTCTTATCCCCTGACCGGATCGGACAGAAACGCCTGGAGTTTGGCTCGCCGTCTCGTGACGAGCGCTCCGCCCAGCCGCTGACCCCCGATTGCGCAGGCCAGGGCAATCGCGCAGGCCACGGCGATGCCGATCCCGAGGTCGTGGTCCGGCAGCTTCTCGGACAGGCCGTGTGGCGCGGTGAATCCCCACAGGAGCAACGAGGGCGCCAGCATCAGTGACCCCAGGACGGGAACGAGCACGTAGGGCGTGACGACGAGCACCCCCCACCGCGCCAACATCCGCGCGTGGGGACGGCGATGCTCCCACCGATAGCGCAACGGCATCGGGTGGTACGGAAACAGGATCCCGACCCAGGCCGAGACGGCGAGGATGCCGAAGGGAAGGACTCCGATGGCGACGACGGTGTACACGGTGGACAGGAGCGAGTGCTCGAGAAGCCCGCTGATCACGGCCACGACCGCACACACGGGAGTGACCAGGAGCCAAAGCACGATGTTCTTGGCGTAGAGCATCCGGCGGATCATCACTGGGTCCTCCAGCGCGGCGACCGTTCGCCTGGCGTCCGGTCCAAGGGTGTTCGTCGAGGGCACGTCCGAGTACATCCACGCCGCCAGGATCAGCGCGAAGGCCAGCGAGCCGTGCAGGGTGAACACCTTGTCCCTCAACCCCGTGGGGAGGAAGAACCACGCGGAGCTCATGAGCGCTCCGTTGATGGCGATCGTGATCGGGACCTCGTACGGCGGCTGGAACGTGAGGGTGAGCTGATCCCGGACGGCCTCCATCGTTCTTGCCGGAAGCCGAAGATCGCCGCCGTCGAGCATCGCGTCGCGTCGCTCGCCGGCTACGTGCTCAGTGGGTCGGGGTGAGGGGAGCGGCGTGACGATGTCAGCGCACCCGGCGCGGCATGAGGGCCCCTATGAACCAGAAGAGAGGGAGGAAGATGCCGACGATGAACATCACCCAGTGCCCCTTTCGGATGGAGATCACGCCGAGCGTGATGAGGAGGACGAAGTACAAAATGGACCAGAGGGCGATGAAACCGCCGCTGCTGATCGATGCAAGGGGAAGGTTCACGGGTATCCCATCACTCCGAGGCCGGTGTGTCCCGGACGGTTTCGCCACTCTCGCCCAGAGCACGTCTCGAGGCACCCTACCCCAGTTCGTCGCCGGCTCAATGGAACCGGTTGGGCCCGATGGCGGCCTCCCACGTGCACGCGGAGCCACGCTCGCTCCGTCCTGAGGCCACTCCGGGCCAGCCTCAGCCCGGTTCCCGCCGGCGGTAGGTCCGGGACTCCTCAATCAGGAGCTGGGGGTGCCACGCCCATTCGTTGAACGTGGTGGGATCGAGGCGGCTGCGGACACGCTCGGTCATCTGCTCGAAGGTCCCCTGCGGATCGTCTCCGACCATCTCGTACAGGTGGCAGAACCGGGGAGTTCCCGAGGACTCGTGCTCCCAGGGCGTGATCGTACGGTACCCGGGCACCCCCGCCTCGGCGATGTGCCGAAGGTGCACGAAGTCGCCCCAGTCGCGCAGCTCCTGAGCCGATTCGCGCTGCTTCGCCGAAATCAGGACGAGCAGGATCCCCGTGGTCCGTTCCCCCGAGCAGGAGCCCTGTGACGGGCGCGGGTAGCGGACGAGGGGCACGACCGTGGTTGCCGCGGAGGGCGACGCCACCACTCCCCCGTCGCCCTCACCGATCACCACCCCGTCGCAACGCGGGAGGACCCTGGGCAGGCCGTCGTCCGAACTGGTCGCCGGCTCCCAGGTGGAGATCCTCCAGCCTGCTGCCTCGACGGCCGCCGCCCGTTGATCGAGGCCGTCCGGACCGCGGACCATTTCGATGTGCAACCGTGGCGGTTGTCGATCTTCCATCACGCCCCCTTCGTCGATTCCGTCACAGGTACTCCCGCTTGCGCATCCAGACGAGGACGAACCACCCCCAGAGCGGCGGCAGGTACGAGGTGAACATGCGCTGGACGAACGTCGCCGCCACCGCATCGGTCTCGGGAATGCCGGCCGCCGTCAGGCCGAGGATCATCCCCGCCTCCACCACTCCCATGCCTCCCGGCACCGGGGAGACCCCCCCGAGCATGGAGGCGAGGGTGATGACGATGAAGATGGTAGCCAGCGAGAGGTGCTGGCCGAAGGCGTGCAGCGCGGCCCCGAGGGCCAGGGCCACCATGAGCTGGCCCGAGATGGCACCCCCGACGAGCTCGACCAACTTTGCCGGTCGCTTGGCGAGGATCTTCAGGTCCCCCCAGACCTGATGGAGTTTCGGGCGGGCCTTGTCGGCGGCCAGCCGGCGCAGGCGCGGGATGGCGACCGCCACGCCGATCAGGACGACCACGAGCACGATGATGGCCAGGAACAGCCAGATCGCCTTGCCGTGGTCGCCCGAGGCGTTCTGTCCGTCGTTGGAGAAGTCCATGTTGCCCCACGCCAGGGGCAGAGAGATCAGGAAGAGGGCTCCCTTCACGATCCAGCTGATCGTGCTCACCAAGGCCCCTGAGGTCACCGCCTGGGTGGCGTCGAAGCCCTGTTGTTGGAAGAAACGGACGCGGGTGGCGAAGGTGGCCGGCGTTCCCCCGGCCAGCGACGTGAAGGCATTGGCAAATTCGAGAGCCACCACCCGCCCAAAGGGGAGTATTCCGTTCACCGTGCCGATCTCGGACAGTGCGGTGGACGGATAGGCCAGCTGGGCGAGCACGGCGGTCGCTGCCACCCAACCCCAGGCCGCGCCCTTGATGGTGTCGAACGATTGGCCGACCTTGATCAGGACCAGGATCAGGGCCCACCCTCCGACCAGGGTGCCGATGGTCATCACGATGGTCCCCCAGCTGACCCGCTTGGGCTCCGCCAGCTTCGGAACCTCGATCTCGAAGGCCTGGGCCGTCCGAGCGCGCAGGTCCTCGAGCAGTTGCTTGCGGCCCTTCAACGCCGTCGAGACCGCCCGGTCGAGGCTGGCCCGGCGGAGATGCGTGAGGGCGGGCGCCACCGCTTCCTTCGGGAGCACCCGCCGCGCCGCAGCAGCCGTCCGCTCGGGCCCGGCCACGAGAGCGGCCGCGGCCAGGGCGCCGGCGAGATCCGTGTCCAGGCGCTCCTCGGTCGGGCCCTGCGCGGCGGTGCGGAAGTCGACCAGCGAGACTCCGGGCCCGGCGGGGTCGACCACGACCGTCTTCCCGCTCAGCGCCCCGTGGGTGATCCTGGCGCGCCGCAGCACGAGCATCGTGGCGAACAGGGCGTCCAACGCCTGGTCGCTGAGCATCGTCTCCTCGAGCTCGTCCAGGCGGGTGCCGGCCGGAGGCCGGATCGCCAGGGCCGCATCCCGGCTCGGACCGCCGATGCCGGCGACCAACACATGCGCGGCCGTCACGCCGGCCCGCTCCGCCAGCAGGGTCATGTAGGCCTCGTGTTCGACCTGTTGGATGCGGGAGAACGAGAGGGCCGGCCCGGAGTCTCGATAGAAGAGGAAGCGCCCGGCTTTCGACAGCAACTGGGCGTCCGCGGCGTCGCGACCGTAGAGGGAGACCTCCACCGCCCCGCCCTCGGCGTCGGTGCCGGAATAATGGGCCACCCCCCACACCTGGTGCCCGGCGGGCGCCAGGGTGCTCACCCGCACGCCGAGGTCGTCCAACACGACGGCCAGCTCCTCCCCCGAGGGCAGGCCGAGGGGCGACCGGAAGACGAGGTGGACGAAGGCCGCGGCGCCCCACCCGAGCGCCACGCTGGCTGCCACGTTCACCGGGAGCCCGTCACCGGCCACCACCGTCGCCACAGCCGCCAATCCGATGACGAGCTCCACCAGGCGCTGCACCGGCCGGGACAGGTACGGGAGCGCGGCCATGGTCACCGCCACCGCGACAGCCACGATCGCGACCGGGTAGTCCAGGTTGTACCCGGCCAACGACGCGTCGTGCGGGCGACCTCCGGTCGTTCCGAAGACGATCCACATGAGTGCCGAGAAGGCGAGCGCCACCAGTCCGGCCGCGGCCAGGTCCCGCAGGACGACCCGACGCCGCGACAGCAGCGCGACCGTTCCCAGGATCACGACCAGTCCAAAGGATCCCAGGACGTAGACGGTCGTGACGAGCCAGTGGATGCCGTTGGGGGGCGGGCTGATGAAGTGCAGGATCTTGTGCTCCGGGACCGGATCGACATGGGTGATCGCCAGTCCGATCAGGACCACCACGACAGCGGTGCCCAAACGGAATCCGTCCGAGCCGCGTCGCCGGCGTGCCCCGTCACCTTCGGGAGCGAAGACGACGGAGCGCCAGGCCCGGCGGTGGATGGGCTGGTTCAAGGGGGCTCCCCCCCTGACGGTCCGGGCCTCGACGCTCATGACGGTCAGAGACTATGGCGGCCGGCGGTTCCGATCGGTGACTTCGGGGCACGACCGTTCGAGGCGTCGCTCCGCACCACATGGCGGGCGTCCGCCCGTCTCGGAGTCGTTCGATCGCCTCTCTGCCGGGACGGCAGCGACGCATATCATGGCCGGATCGATCGGCAATTTGGATTGACGTGCGCCACCGGCACGCTTCGAGGCTCCTGCCCCGCGGGCCTCGACGGACAGGGGTGATGCCTGCATGACCGAACGTGATCAGGACAGCCGACAGCCGGTCGTCGTGGCCGACCCCTCGGATCAGCGGTTCCCCGCGTTCTCGCCGGACGTCCTCGAAGAGCTCACCGCCTTCGGGGGGTTCCGTGAGGTGGCGGCCGGGGAGGTCCTCTATCGAGCCGGCGAGCCGAGCGGGGCCTTGTACGTGCTGATCGAGGGAGGGATCGAGATCGTCCGGGACGACGAGTCCCAACAGCTGGTGCTCGCCTACACGGCCGGGCAATTCCTGGGGGAGCTGGGGTTGCTGACCGGCCAGCGCACCTTTCTCACGGCTCGATCCACCCACGAGGGGACGGTGCTGGTCATTCCCCACGATTCGTTCCGACGACTGATGGCGACGAGGCCGGCCATCTCGGACACCATCGTCGGCGCCCTGATCGCCCGGAGGGAGACCCTGCGCACGACCTCGGCCGCCGAGACGGTGCAGATCATCGGCTCGCGCTTCTCACCAGAGGCCCTCGCACTCCGAACCTTCGCCGCCCGGAACCGCCTGGCGCACACGTGGATCGACCTCGAGGAGGCGGAGGACGTCGAGGCACTGCTGGCCAGCAAGGGCATCCTCGTCGGCGACTCCCCCGTCGTGATCACGCCAACCAGGAAGATCCTCCGACGCCCCACGCCTGGTGAGTTCGCGGAGGAACTGGGGCTCACCTACCATCCCGTCCCCGGGCGCACCTTCGATCTGGTGGTCATCGGCGTCGGGCCTGCCGGTCTCGCCGCCTCGGTCTATGGAGCCTCAGAAGGTCTCGACACCGTTTCGCTCGACGCGGTCGGACCAGGTGGCCAGGCCGGTTCCAGCTCTCGCATCGAGAACTACGCGGGTTTCCCCAACGGGATCTCCGGGGGCGATCTCACGGCCAGAACGGCGGTCCAGGCCCAACGACTCGGAGCGTGGCTCGTGAGTCCGTGTGAGGTGTCCGGTTTGCGCGTCGAGAACGGATTTCACGTCGTGTCACTGGTCGACGAGAGCGAGATTCCGGCTCGGGCGGTCATCGTTGCCACGGGAGCCCGGTACCAGCGTTTGGCCATCACCGATCTCGAGCGATTCGAGGGCAACGGCGTCTATTACGCAGCGACCGACCTCGAGGCGCGATCGTGCAGCGGTTCTGAAGTCGTGATCGTGGGCGGCGGGAACTCGGCGGGGCAGGCCGCGATCTACCTGAGCCAGGGTGGAAGCAGGGTCTCGATCGCGGTGCGCCGATCCGACCTGTCGAGGAGCATGTCGAAATACCTCATCGATCGAATCGAGGCGGATGCGGCGATCGAGGTCCTCGCCGAGACAGAGGTCAGGGCACTCGACGGGTCCGAGCACCTGGAAGCCGTGGTCCTCGAGCACACACCATCCGGACGCCGCCACACCAAGCACTGCGCCGCGCTCTTCTGCTTCATTGGGGCGGAGCCCGCCACGTCGTGGCTCCAGGGCGCGGTGGCGCTGGACGAGAAGGGATTNNGATCGTGCGATTCCCGCCGACGCACTCGACCATCCCATCTTTGCCGAAAGGGATCCGCTGCCGTTCGAGACGTCCGCACCAGGAGTCTTCGCCGTCGGGGACGTCCGGCTGGGGTCCATGAAGCGGGTCGCTGCTGCCGTCGGGGAGGGTTCGAGCTCGGTACGGGCTGTCCACGAGTACCTCACCATGAACGCCTGATCCGGCAGGTTCGGAATGGTGGGATCGCTGTTCCACCGTCCGGTGTCGTTCCTGAACAGCCTTGCTCGGATGCGGCGATAGCGAGTGAGGTGACCTCCCACCTCTTCATGGAGCGTCGTGTCACTCCCCTCGCCCGCAGGTCAGCCGAGCATGTACCCGCCGGCATCGACGACGACCGACTGACCGGTGATCGTGCGGCTCTCGTCGCTGGCCAGGAACAGTGCAAGGTTGGCGACGTCGGTCGGGGTCGAGATGTCGTGCAGCGCCACTCCCGAGAGGAGCTTGGCCCGGTGCGTCTCGTAGTCGACGTCTCTCTCGGCGGCGGTGCGGCGGGCCCACGCCTCCCAGAGCTCGGTGTCGATCCCACCCGGGACGATGCAGTTGCAGCGGATCCCGTAGGGACCCACTTCGAGCGCAACGGTCTTGGTGAAGGCCCGGAGCGACGCCTTCGCCGTGACGTAGTGTGTCTTGCGTGGTATCCCGGCCAGCCCTGCGGTCGACGAGAAGTTGAGAATCACACCAGAGCGCCGCTCCAGCATGGACTGCCTGAGGACCTCGCGGGTGCACAGCATCGCGGCAGTGACGTCGATGGCGATCGTCGCATTCCAATTCTCGAGCGTCTGCTCCCATACGTAACAGTCCGTCCCGGGCGCGGCGGCGTTGTTGCACATGATGTCGACCTTGCCGAACTCGGCGACGGCGCGGGTGACCATGGCGATCACGTCGTCCTCCTCGGTGAGGTCGGCGCGCATGGCGATGGCACTCTCTCCGCATTTGGCGGCTGCTTCCCGGACGAGCTCCTCTCGACGGGCCGCCAGCAGGACCTTCGCACCGTGGTCGACGAAGAGCTTCGCCAGCACCGGCCCCAGGCCGGTGCCTGCACCGGTGATGATGGCGGTCTTGCCCGCCAGGCGGCCCTCGCTCACGTGCCTTCGCCCCCGAACACCTGTGCAGGGTATCGCCGGTCAATGCCCGTCCGGCGCCGGATCGCCGAAGAGGCGGTCGGAACGACGCCGGATCTCGGTCGGTCGGCCTACTGGGGAGGTGGGGGCGAGAGCCGCTCGGCTCGCAGGGCGGACCGCCGGGCCTTGCCCGCATCGTCGCGCATCGGCTGGTCGGTGTACTCAATGGAGCGAGGCACCTTGTAGCGAGCGACCCGCTCGGATGCGAGTTCCAGCAACTCCTCGATCGGTGCCGCGCGCTCGTCGGCCTCCACGATGGCGTGCACGATATTGCCCATCTCCTCGTCGGGCAGACCGATGACGATGACGGACAGGACGGCAGGATGCTCCTGGAGAGCCGCTTCGACCTCTGCGGGGTAGACGTTGGCGCCGCCGGTGAGGATCATGTCCTGCATCCGGTCACCCAGGTACAGGTAGCCGTCTTCGTCCAGGCGGCCCACATCGCCCAGGGACTCCCATCCTCCCTCTCTCGTCCGGGCCGTGGCGCCGACGTAGCGATAGGTCGGTCGCTCCCTCGTCGGGCGCATCCACACCTCGCCCTCCTGGCCTGCGGGAGCCTCGTTCCCGTCGAGATCGCAGATCATGATCGATCCCGGCAGCGGACGGCCCACCGAGCCGCGGTGAGCGAGCCATTCGGTGCCCGTGATAACGGTGGCGGCCTGCGCCTCGGTGCCGCCGTACAGCTCGAAGATCCGTTCGGGCCCGAGCCAGTCGATCCACACCTGCTTGAGCCACTCCGGGCACGGCTCCGCCAGGTGCCACACCGACCGGAGGGATGACAGATCGTGTGAGTTGCGGACGTCCTCAGGCAGTCGCCAGATCCGCTTCATCAACGTCGGGACGAGGTAGACGGTGTCCGCTTGGTAGCGGTCGATGGCGGCGAGCGTGGCTTCGGCGTCGAACCGAGGCAGCACCACGACGTGGCTCCCGGCCAGCCATGCGGAGCACGACCACACGATCGGGCCGTTGTGGTACAGCGGGGCGGGAACGACCATGCACCCGTCGGCCGTGCCGAAGAGTGGCGGCGCATCCTCGTCGTACGTGGCGGGGTCACCGGACACGATCAGCTTCGGGCGTCCGGTGGATCCACCAGACGTGGGTGCCTTCCATGCTGGCGAGGTGACATCGGGCAGTGGGGCGTCGGGCAGGCCCGGATCAGCCTGGTAACCGGGCCCGATGGTGCGACGGCCTTCCGCGAACTCAGGGGGAACGCCGATGACCGCACTGGGATCGGCCAGTTCCAGGATGGATCGGATCTCCGGCTCCGGCAGCCTCGACGAGATCGGCTGGGGAACAGCACCGATCTTCCAACAGGCCGCGAAGGCGACGTACCAGTCCGTCGAATTGGGCAGTGCGATGGTCACCATGTCCCCGAGCCCCACTCCGCCGGCGGCGAGATCCCGAGCCAGGCGATTCGCCGCCGACTCCAGCTCGCCCCGGGTCAGGCTGTGCCCGGCACAGGTGATGGCAACTCGGTCGGGGTCCCGCTCGGCCAGTGCTGTCACGCGCCGGCCGTAAGAGACGAGCCCCATGGCCAGCACAGTACAGGTGGCGGTCCCGGACATTCGCTCTGGTCCGGCCGCCATCCACCGCACCGCCGGCTGGACCCAGGGACCGCGATCGAGACACGTCCCCGACACGTCGATCCTCACGCCGCGAGCCGGGAGGGGCGCAGGACATCATGCACCCTCGGTCCGGCATTTGGGGCGAGCCAAAGTCGCAGACGGAGCCTGACGCGATCGCACCAAAATTAACTGACACGGCTGTCAGGTACGGGATATATTGCGGCAGCCGGGAAGGTCTCGTCAGTATTTCCTGAACGGTATGGGCCGAGTCGGAGGGTGGTACATGGAATTCCAGGGGCAGGCGCCGCACCGTCGGGGCATGAGGGACGGAGCCGAGAGCCGAGAGCCACTGCGAGCGAGGCGCGGCATCGCTGCCGTCGGACTTGCGGGTGTGTTGCTCGCGCCGTTGGCCCTGACGCTCTCCTCCACCGGGACCGCGGGGGCAGCGTCGTCCGACGTGAACCCCAATGGAGTGCTCAAGTACGGCTTCGACCTCAACAACGAATTCAGCAACGACTTCGCGCCGGCAACCGAGGAGAACGACTGCTCGTACACCGTTACCTCGAACATCTACCAGTCGATGACGACCCCGGGGAACAGCGCCATCGCCGGTGGGGTGGCCCAGAGCTGGACCGTCTCCAACAACAGCTCCACCATCACCTTCACGATCCGGCCCGGCCTCGAATTCTCGAACGGCCAGCCGGTGACCTCGGCAGACGTGGCGGCCAGCCTGAACCACACCAAGACCAGTCCCCTGCGCTCGTCGCTGTTCGCCATCTCGAGCATCCAGACACCTGATCCCTCGACCGTGGTGGTCAATCTCGACAAGCCCACCGCCGGAGACTTCCTCTGGGCGATGTCCTACGTCGACGGCCAGATCTACCCGGCCAACGCCACCTCGACCCAATCGAAAACACCGGTGGGCGCCGGACCCTTCGTCCTGAAGAGCTATCAGCAGGGCTCGTCGATCGTGCTCACCAAGAACCCCAAGTACTGGGACTCGAAGGCCTACCCGCTGGGAGGCATCGACTTCACCCAGGTCACGCAGGGGCCCGAGGCGGCCACCGCCCTGACCTCGGGTGCGGTCGACATGATCGAGGTCGAGCCGCAGAACTACCCGCAGCTCAAGGCCGACTCGAACATCGGGATCTCGGTCACCAAGTCCTACGACGCCATGGAGATCGAGCTGCGCCAGAACACGGGACCGTTCGCCAACGAGCAGGTCCGTGCCGCGCTCGAGTACGCGGTCAACCGGGCAGCAGTGAACAACGTCGTCTTCGACGGACTCGGCGCTCCCGCCTACCAGCCCGTGCCATCGTGGTCGCCCGGCTACTCCAAGTCGCTCGGTATCCCCGATCCCTATGATCCCGCCAAGGCCAAGGCCATGCTGAAGGCGGCCGGCTTCCCCAAGGGCGTGAGCTTCAGCTTGATCATCCCGTCGGGAGACGCCACCTACGCCCGTGCGGCCGCCCTGCTCCAGTCGGAGATGGCCTCGGCGGGGTTCACGGCCAACCTGCAGCAGATCCCCGGGGCCGACTTCCTCACCGACGTCTACATCAAGAAGCAGGGTGATGCGCTCCTCAGCGAGCAGCTCACCAACGGGGCCGACCTGTCGAACGCCTACGAGGCCATGTTCGAGCCCTCTGGCTTCCCGGCCAACGGCCTGGGCTCGGTGAACCAAGCGCTCACGCCCCTGATCGAACAGGCCAATGCATCACTCAGCCCGAGCCTGCAGGGTCCGTTGATGCAGCAGATCGACAAGACGGTGATTCAGCAGGGGCTGTTGGTCCCGATTGCCTTCATGCCGTCGATCGTCGCCTACAACAAGAACCGGGTCGGAGGGAGCGTGGTCGCCCCGATCGGGCAGTGCCGTTCGAACCTGGCCGGCGTCTACATCAAGAAGTAGTTGCTGGCCGGGATCCTGCAGCGACATTGCCAAAGGTGGAAGTTGTCCGGCATCACCGGATCCGGGCGAGTTAGGCGACGGCAATGGCTTCCGGCGGTGGCGGCTCCCTTCTGACGTTTGTCGTCCGCAGGCTTCTCATCACCATCCTGCTGCTCTTCCTCATCACGTTGGGCGTGTACTCGCTCATCCTCATCCTTCCCGGGAACCCAGCCATCGCCCTGGCCGGGGGCACCAAAGCGACACCCTCCGAAATTGCCAAGATCACGGCACAGCTCCACCTCAACGAGGGCTTCTTCGCGCAGTACTGGAACTGGCTACGGGCGGCGTTGCAGGGGAATCTGGGCAACTCGCTGTTCAACAACGAGACGGTGGCGTCGGGCATCGCCGCACGATTCCCCGTCACACTGAGCGTGGCGGTCGGGGGGATGTTCGTCGCCATCGTGATCGGCATCCCGGCAGGCGTCCTGTCCGGCCTGCACCAGGGCACGGCCCGGGATCGCATGGTCACCGTGGGTTCGAGCATCGCCGTGGCCATACCCGACTTCTGGCTCGCCATGATCCTCGTGATCGTCTTCGCGGTGAAGCTGGAGTGGCTGCCCGCACTCGGCTATACCCCGTTCACCCAGTCTCCGGCCGAGTGGTTCCAAGACCTGCTCCTGCCGTGGCTGGCACTGGGCATCGGCGGGTCGGCGGTCATCGCTCGCCAGGTGCGGGGCGCACTCGTCGACACGTTGGATCAGGACTACATGCGCACCGCCGTCGCCAAGGGTCTCAGTCCCCGTATGGTCGTTGGAAAGCACGCCCTCAAGAACGCCCTCAGTCCCGCCGTCACGGTCATCGGGATCCAGTTCGGCTACCTGCTCGGTGGCACGCTGATCATCGAGCAGATCTTCTCCCTACCCGGGCTCGGCACCTACATCATCCAGGCCATCAACGACAAGGACATCCACG
>PMPX01000156.1 GCA_003169235.1 Acidimicrobiaceae bacterium
GAGATGACCGCCAGCACCCGGGACTCGGCAGAGCGCGTTGACCCGAAGCGCATCAATCGATTCCACGGCAACCCAAACTCACACTCAAACCAAACTCATCAAGACAACAAGGAGCAATCACTGTCATGAGACTTCGAAAAATGCGGCACCGCTTGGCGCTCGCATCATCGCTTGCTGCGGCGGGCACGGCTGCTGCACTCCTCCTGGGTGCAGCAACGGCTCAAGCTGCGGTGACCATCCCCGCCTTCCCCACCTTCGGCACCTATCCCTCGTACCTGTCGACCACCGGCCAGGTGGGCAACACCGACGTGGCCGAGGGCTCAGACACCACGCTGTTCATGATGCAGTCCATCAGCAACACCTACAACGCGGCCGGTATCCTGCCCTTCGGGTGCCAGCTGGCGTCGGACCTGCAGCACTGCAACTTGGTCGGCAATCCCAACGTCACCCAGTCGGACCCGCTGGACAACTTCACAGGCACCCAGGAACTGCAGGGGACCTGGGACGTGGGTTCGGGGAACGGCCAGGATGCGATCTGCGGAAAGATCAACTTGCCGATCAACACGAAGGTCGACTACGCCCGGTCGTCGAAGCCCTACACCGACACCTGCTCGGCTCAGGAGCTGGGGTACGCCAAGGACGCCATCGCGGCCGTTGACTTCGTGAACATCGACCCAGAGGCCTACGGCACGGCGAGTGGCTACGTCGGTCACAACTTCATCAGCTACGAAGCCGAAGGTGCGACCCCAGGCGCCACCATCACCACGGCGTTCCCCGCCGGCGGAATCGGTTCGGTGGCCGCAGGGTGGGAGCCCGGCAACCCCTACAACTGCGTGCCCAACGACTCGCCGCCGGGCACGCCCAACGAATGCACGGGAACTCCCTTCGAGGAAGTCGACAACACTCCGATCTCGGGCGGGAACAGCCTGACGAGCATCGCCACGCGGCTGTGGTGCACGCACGGTTCGGTCGCCGCGCCAGATCAGAGCCAGATCATGGACTGGGGTCAGCTGACCAACCTGACGGGGTCTGAGGTTCCCGGACAGGGAGCGCCTATCGGCGTGCCCATCCGCATCACCGCGGTGAACCAGGGCTCGGGCACCCTCTACGGGTTCATGAACTTCGCCGACGGCGGCAATGGCGCCACCAGCTGCGCTGCCAAGTCGACCTACGACGCCAACGGCGCCCAGGGAACGAACCCGCAGTCCCCGCAGGGTCTCAGCGGCAACCAGGAGATCTCGCTCGAGAACAACGCCGCCCAGATTGGTGACTTCGCGAACGCCAACTGGGGTGCGAGCGATGCGGCCGACCAGGCTGTTGACATCGCCACGTCGCTGTACTTCATCAGCTACGGCGTCTACAAGACCAACAGCGTTGCCGACGTGGCCAGCATCGAGACGAACCCCGGTGTCATCACAGGGGGCCTGCCGAGCAGCTTCACGGCGTCGTTGCTGGCGTCCAACGGGGACTACCCCAACACCGCCGACAACCGGTCCAACACCTACGCCATCGCCCGGACGCTGTTCAACATCATCCCCACGGGCACCGTCAAGTCTTCGACGGCCGGCTTCTTGAACTGGTTGTGCGATGGCGGTGGCGCGAGCGGCACGGGCACCGGCGCAGTCTCGCCGATGCAGGCCAAGGGCCCGGACCGCTTCACCGGTGTGAACTACGACACGGACCTGAACAACATCATCCAGGGCCAGTACGGGTTCTCCCGGCTGACGGACACCACTGCGGAGCTCCCCCTCACCAGTCAGAACGTCAACGGAGTGGCCAACCCGGACGGAACGTGCGCCGCAGTGGCGCCCATCAGTTCCTTCACGGCCCCCAACCAGATCAACCTGACGAGCTTGCCTTCACCGGTGCAGGTCGGCTGGACCGTCGAGATCCCGAACGGCTACGCCACGCAGCTCGGGGTCGCCGGCACTGTCGGCAACGGGTTCGCCGGGGACACCATCGACACCATCACGGCGATCAGCGGGAACACCATCACGCTGGCCCACAGCACCGCGGCCGGCACTGGATCCAAGGCGCCGCCGACGCTGTACTTCCCCGGCCACCCGGGGGTGACCGCAGTCACCGACGGCGTCAACTAGCAAGGGGCGGTTCCGACGTTCCATCTGCGCTTGGTGACGAGTTCTGAGAAGCCTCGCCAACGCTGCTGGTGGCGGGGAATCGCAGTTGTGCTCGACGATTGAGCAGGAACGGCGGAACGCTCTCGAGGTCGGAGGCCTGTCGGCTGACGCACGCGTTGCCCCGAACGTGATCGATCTTTCCTGGGACCCTTGATGGTGTCGTGGTTCGTGGAGGACAGAGCTATGGGTGTTGTGGCTGCAAGCTCTCGAATGCATTCAGCGCGTAGCGTGCCACCGCGCCGATTTGGTCAATCGTGCCGGTTCCAGTAGTCAGTATCTGCAAAGACCCTTTCACCACAACGACTGTTGTGACCGTCGTGCTCTCTCCCGCACCCAGGCTGAAGAAATACGCCTTGTCGCCGAGCCCCTCGATGGGTGTCAATTTCAGACCGTGATGGGCAAACGTCTTCTTGCTCGCGGCGAAGCTCTTCCCGCTCGCGTCTGTGTCAAATCGGATGAGGACGGCTGCATTGATCCCTGTCATTGGGCGGTATGTGCATTGGGTTTCAGATCCATGGATCAAGGTCACTGGAAACTGCATGCTTGTAGTGATGGCAGTGGCGACCACCGACGGTGGCACGAGTTTGCACAATCCCCGGTTCGTCGTGGGCCTCACGACCGCCTTGGGCTTTGCGGTCGCCGCAGCGTCAGACGAACAGGAGGTTGCCAGCAGCGTCAAACCCATCGCGGCGACGAGGTACCGGACAAGAAAGCGGTTTCGCATGGATCGAAGCCTATCTACGAGCATGTGTCCCGATTCGGCGGCCACGAAAGCGGATGTGCCGGAAAGCATCGGTGGTATCTCTTGAAGCCGCCGACATCCCTGCAACCGTCGGCACTCCCACGGCAACACGACATCGTTCAGATTTCTGTTGATGGCTGGGTTTGGTTCTTGATTCAGTTCTCGCCCATGGACCGAGCTATTTGTCAAGTTCAACCCGTCCACCAACTTTGGTGTCGCGCCGGCTCCTCACCCCAATCGGCCTCCATGGTGGCAGGCCACCTATCGAGGGTGACGGGATCGGCACAGAAGGGTTATCTCCGGGTTATTTCTGGGTGTCACCAGGGCTTCCACGTTGACTGCCTGTAGCACCCGTGAGAGAAAAGACTCAGTCAATGAGGCGCCGAGGGTCGGTGTCCCGGGATCACAACCACCAAGGAGCTCTCTCTATGTCCATTCGGCATGTGTTGAAGACGGTCGCCGTCGCCTGTGGCGCAACGGCGGGCACCGCTGTACTAATGCTTGGCCTCGGGTCGGGCGTGGCGGGCGCCTCTTCGCTCGTGAGTGGCGACGGGAACACAACGCTCAGCACGACTGGCACCCCGACGCCCGGGACCCCCTACGACAGCGGGCAGAAGCTCGTTGTCTCGGTCATCGGCAACAGCACGTTGAGCACTGCCAACCTGCTCGCAACGAGCACCCCCGGCTGCACGTCGGCCTCGTCGTGCTCTGGCAACTACAACGTCGAGGAGTGCGAGGACCCTGGTGGCAATCCGGCCAACCTGCCGACCACCGCGGCTGGCTGCGAGGCGGCGACGGACAACGTCCTGTCCAGCTGGTCGTCCACGGGGGCCCTGACCCTTAGCGGGACCAAGTCGTTCAAAGTGTGGGACCTGCCCAACGCGGCTCTGGGCCCACCGACCATGACGGCAGGCACAGGCCTCTGCGACACGGACCCCAACCAGTGCGTGCTGGGCATCTTCGCGGCCAATCCGCAGTCCGCCAACGGCTTCGCCTTCCCTCATCTGTTTTCGGCACCGTTCCAGGTGACCGAGGGCGACGGGCTCAACACGGGTGAC
>PMPX01000280.1 GCA_003169235.1 Acidimicrobiaceae bacterium
CTGCAGCGACAACGTCCACACCGTCGGTAACCCAGGGCTGCCATGTCGCGGTGCACGATGCACTCGTGCAGACGAAGTGCTTCGTAGACTCGGCGGAATCGGTGTAGGCGACAATGCCCGCGATGGAGCCCACGACGCTCCCCAGCGAGGTCTTGTACGCGTACAGCGTCAGTTTGTGTGTCGGCTTCGGTGTGGTGCCGGCAGTTGGCGATGGCGACGACGAGCACGCTGCAAGAAGCACCGTGCACGCGATCGTCACTACAACTGCCACGTGGCGCGCGCTCCGCCTCACGCTGATTACCTTCATCTCGCCTCGACTTTCGTTCGAATTACCGGTCGACCACGCGCGCGGCGTCGCCGCAGCGCGCCATCATAAGACTGGCGCCGGCTCTCCCCGGGAGACATCGGACTCGACCTCAGGCGTACCGTCCGGTGGTGGTGCCGCCGCTTCTTCAGCCTGCTTGCGCTTCCGGCGCCGGCGCCAGAAATAGTACAAAAGCGCCAGGACGACGATGACGATGAGGATCAGCAACCACGGGACGATCCAGAATTGCGCCGAGCCCGTGGAGGTGGTGACCGTCGTCGTCATCTTCACGTCGAGGTGCACGGGCCCGAAGAACGGCAATCCGCTGAACTTCGGTTCGGTCACGGTCATGCGCCCGCCAGGTATCAGCGCGACGATGGCGACGGGTCGGAACGTGTGCACCGTCGAGCCGAAGATGTTCTTCACGGTGACCTGGCTCTGGCCGTTGAGCACTTCGTTGCCCGTGTTGACTACCTGGTAATGCACCTTGGCCGAGTTCGAGCCGAAGCCGAGCGGGGAGCTCGAGTAGGTCGCGCCCACATTGGCAGCCGCCACCCCAGGGTGCAGCGGGCCGGGCACGCGGACATACACCGCAATGCCCTCACCGCGCTGCACGGCGAAGTTGGTCCCCGACTGGGGGCTGGCATCAGGGGACGCAAGGTTCAGCGCCACGATCCCGCCGGCGTGGTCGCCCGGCGCTGCGTTGAGCGGGACCTTGACGGTGAAGTGGAACTCGGCGACGTGACAACCCGGAAGGTCGTAGTTGTTGACCGGAAGGGTGATCCAGCTCCCGACGCCGATCGGCTTCACATTCGGCGGATGCAGCGTGAAGGTACCGAGCACCTTCGTGTTGTAGGCGTCTGAGCCGTACACGTTGAACGGGAGCGTGTCGACGGAGTAATTCGTCAGGACCGCGGTGTCCGTCACCGTCTGGCCTGGGCCCGCAATCAGATGGATCGCGGAGCGCGACAGGAAGTTCGACGACTGCGAAAGGGGCACGAAGGACCAGGCGGCGGTCGTGCCTTGTGCGGCGGCGGGCACGTTGGGGCATGAGATCGAAGCCGCCGCGTCCAGGGTCCCGGCCGCGCCTGCCGTGGCCGGCGCGAACGCGAGGAGGCCGAGAAAGAGAGTCAGGACGACGCCAATCGCCGCTGCAGTCGTGCGCCCATGATGCATGTTGTTCATTCGTGTGGAGCCCCCCTGGCCCGACATGGCCCCGAGACGTCGATGGGGGGACGGCCGGAGCCGTCCCCCCATGACGTTACCTCTACGGAACGGACCGATTCGGTCAGTTCCTGGGCCTGTTCAGTCCGCTCAGGTGGCGGTGGTGAGCAGGTCCAATGTGTCCGTGTACGTGCCAGCTGCCACGTACGGCGGCACTGCCAGCGACAGTGAAGCGTCGCAGTTGAACGCACCGCCACCACCACCGGTGGGAGCCGAGCAGAGCGTCACCGCGCTGTTCGGACCCTGGTAGTCAGAAGCCGTGGCCAGGCTGGTGGTCAGGTTGGCCACCGGACCGGCAACCACCTCGTAGAGGAGGCCGCTCGGGCCTTCCGAACCAACGGCCGACGGCCAGGCAGGCTCGCCCGCGTGGTTGGTCGGCGCGGTGCTGCCACCGATCTGACCCGTTGCCGGGTTCCCACTCGGGTTGTTGTTGCCGGCGTTGTCGTTCACCGAGGGGCACGTCTCGTTGCCGTTCGTGCCCGTGGCTGCAGACCCGGAGGCGCAAGCGTCCGGCCCGTAGGTCGGAGGCTCGGTGGTCCCGCCGGGGATCACGCCGTTGGCCAGCCAGTCGGGGTCGCCCGGGTGCGCGATGTTCCCCGGGTAGGTCAGGCTCACCGAGGGGTTCCAGGTGAGGTAGTCGGCGGGGATCGAGTGATCGTTACCGACGTTCTGACCCTGGAAGTCACCCTCCAGCTGGCCCGTGACCGTCCAACCGGACAGCGTGCCTCGGGAGTCGTTCACCTCGACGGTGTTCAGCTCGCCCTGTCCGGCCTGGAACACACCCGGGCCCAACGTGACGGTGCTGAGGTTGACGAGGATCGCGCTCGGGTTCTGACCCGGGGCGCCGATGCCTTGGTCCGCGGCGTACTCCGTGACCGTGAGGTCAATGCCGTTGACTTGCTGGCTCAGGCCCTGCTGCACAAGGCAGGTTCCCGTCGACGCAATGGAGCACGCCGAGGTCAGGTCCACCAGGTTGAGCGGACCGAAGGTCGCGCTCGCCACCGGGGTGGGGTCGGTCACCGACTGGGTTACCGTCAGCGTCCACGCACCCGGCACACAGCCGCTGGTGGTGAAGTACGAGGTCGGGATGTCCGACGTGTTCGCTGAGAAGCTCTCCGGGGCGGTCGACGATGTCGGGACCGGAGGCACCGCGGTGATGTGCGCCGTCACAGCCGGCAGAGCACAAGTGCCCGGCGGGTTCCACGTCCCCGTCCACGATGTGGTCGAGTCGGGGTCCCATCCGGTGCTACCGGTGATCGTCACGCCGGTGTTCGGGCCGGTGTTGCTCGCGGGAACGACAGGAGTTCCTCCACCCGAGGCGCCGGCCACGTACAACGGGACCGACGCTTGGATCGATCCGCTCGCCAGCGTCCCTTCAACCACGGTCAGCGTGTGGAATCCGGGGGCCAGGGTCGCCGGCAACGTGATGTGGCCCGAGAGAACCGGGTACGTCGGCGTTCCGGGCGAGCCGTAGGCGTAGGACGCCGCGCTCACCTGCAACGTGTCAGTACCGGAACTCGGCGTGCCGTCGACGAGGACGGTCGGGGCTGGCAGCGGCGAGGCACCGCCGGCACCAACTTCCGAAGCGCCCCACCAGTAACCGGAGGNNGGGTTCACCGGCGTGGCGTCGTTGGTGTAGTCGAGGTCGACCAGGACCAGCGGCTCTTCCGTGCCGATGTCGGCCGCGGTGACCAAGCAACCGATGGCGCCGAGGTTGGCGGCCACCTGGCTGTTCGGACAGTGCACGTTCGAGTCACCGTTCGAGTACGTCGTGATGCTGGTCGACGTCACGTTCAGGTCCCCACTGCCGTCAGCTGCCGCGCCGAGGTCACCGTGCGGGATGTCCGCGTAGCTCTCCTCGTTCGCCGGGTTGTCCAACGCCGCGAGGCCAGCCGCCTGAATGATGGCGAGTGACTCGCTCGCGCCGAGGCCCGTGCAGGTGAAGTTGATGGGGTCGCCCGTGCTCACGCCCGAGATGGCGCCCGAAGGCACCGACGCCGGGTAGGTGAGGCCGGTCGCGGTGACGTGGCCACCGGTGGCCGGGTCGGTCACGGTGCAGTTGTAGGTGCCCGCCGGTGTCCCCGCGCCAGCGGCCGAAGCCGTGATGACGGAGGCACCAATCGCTGCGCCCATGAATCCACCGATGAGGGCAAGTGCCCCAATCGCGGATCCGAGTTTTCTCTTGCCTAACAAGTTGGATCTCCTTTTAAGAGTGAGCGACGGGTGAAGTGGACTCCCCCTGAGACAGAAAGCCCTGTAGCCCCCCGCACGGTC
>PMPX01000017.1 GCA_003169235.1 Acidimicrobiaceae bacterium
GCCACGGTCGTCGTGGTCGTGGTGGTTGTCGGATGCGTGGTCGTGGTCGTGGTCGGCGCCACAGTCGTGCTCGTCGTGGTCGTCGTCGGCGTGGGGCTACTCCCGTCGAACGTCGACCCCGCGTCTTGGCCCTTGACGGTGGCGCCGGCGCCAGAGTTCGTGTACCCGCCGGTCCATTGCGCCCAGCTCACGGTGTCCCCCTGGAGCAGGGAGTCGAAGACGAAGGGACCGTTGTAGGTGTTGTCGCTGAAGACGATGTTCTGGTTGTTGACCAGCCCCAGTGGCACCACGTACCCGTCATAGGGCGCATAGGTGCCGTATTCGGAGTAGACGCCCACGAACCCGCAGCCGTTGGCTGCCGTGCAGTCGGCCCCGATGTTCGACGGCGTGAAGTTGAGCGTGTTGCCCGTGACCAGGATGTTCTGGTCCTTCCACCGGCAGTTGTCGAAGTAGTCCGGAGTCTGCGTCGACGTTGCACCGGCGATGTCATGCGCCGTGCACGAAGACACCGTGTAGGTGCTCGGGTTCACGAGCGTGCAGTAATCGTTCGACGTGTTGTCGGACTTGGTGGAGCAGTACCGGTTGGCATCGTCATAAAGGTCGATGCCGCCCCAGTTGTCGGTCAGGACGTTGCCCGAGATGACTGACTGGGTGTTGTAGGGCCCGGCAACACTTGCACTGCTCCCCGAGTTGTTGATCTCGATGGCGCCGGTGCCGGGGTTGTTCGGCCCGGCGATCCAGCCGTTGTCGACGAAGGTGTTATTGGTGATCGAGACGTTGTAGGAGATCTCGTATTGGATGGCCACGTCCCAGTTGTGGGAGAAGTAGTTGTCGCTCACGTTGAAGCCGGTGTTGTTGGTGTCCATCCACAGCCCCACCGACTCGTTGTCGTGGATGTAGTTCCCCGTCACCGTGGCGCCCAGATCGTTCCAGAACTTCGCCCCGCCGGTGCAGCCGCAGGTGCCGGTCCCGTTGGTGTCGTAATTCTGCGTGTCGTTGTCGCTGATCTCGTTGTTGGTGATCGTGAGGTTCGTGACCGGGACCGAGTCAGAGCCGGAGTAGGTCTGGAACCCGTACTGGCCGTTCTTGGTCAGGCAGTCGTCGTTGAGCACGCCGTTGGAGTCCACCATCACGCCGGCGCCATAGGGATTGTTCTGGATCGTGGAGTTCTCGACCACCCACCCGCTGCTGAGGCCCTGGTTGACCACGGCCTGTGATTGTGGGGCCGTGAAGTTCTGGATGGTCAGGTACTCGATGGTGACGTTGGTGCCCGAGCCGGCGAAGGCGTCGTCGTTCTTGTCCTGACCGTCGAGGATGGCCCCCGGGCCGCCGATGAAGGTGTCGTTGCTGCTGGCATCGATCTGGGCATACTCGCCGGACCCCAGTGTGTGCGTGCCCGGAGCGAACCAGTAGGTCGTGTTCGCGGGCAACGTACCCCCGAACAGCGACGAGTCATCGCCCGCCGCCACGGTGACGGCGCTGGAGGGTGCTGTCGCCGGCCCGGTGAGGAGCAGGCTGTTGCCGCAGACCACGACGGGAGGCGACGACGGCGCCGACGAGGCCGACGCGGTGGGCGTCCTGAGCGCGGAGGGGTCACCGAACCCGATCACCGCGATACCTCCTGCGAGCAGTGCGACGGCTGCGACGTAGCCGACAAGTGGTCTCGTTCTCATCACGCGCTCTCCTCGGTGTTCACGCCATCGGTCTCCGACAGTGAACCTACGAGTGTCCCCCCGAAACCCTTCCCCGTCTCTTCGGATAGTAACGAACCATCGGCGCGTCTGCTCGGGGAGGATTCGCCGTCGCCAGCAACCCTCGGACCGATTTGACCGCTCCTTGAATCCGGCCATCGACTTGTCCCAGCGCGAGCGAACGAGATCATCGTCTTGTGGGACGCGACCTCGCTTCGGCAGTGACAGTCCCAAGGCAGGCTGGGCAATGCGGAGTGCACAGCGATGAAGCTCTCGCGCGCTTCACCCCAGAAGTCCTTCCTGGGGTGGTCTATCTCAACGGGTTACATCATGTCGCGGCGCTCTGCTCCACCGAACTCAAGAGCTGGGGGACGCTCGTCGCAGGCTGATCGCGTTGACGGGACCCCTCAGCGTCGGGTCCAAGGAGCGACGCCAGGTCCTCGAACTGCCCTTCGAGCTCCACTTGCTTGAGCTGCCGGTGCGTCTCGAGGATACCGCGCACCTCGTTCGACCGGCTGTGCAGCTCCGTGAAACGCTCGATCAGCTGCTGCGCGCTGACCGACCGAGCCGAAAGCGCGAACTCAGGTACACCCATGTCCGCCATCAGTGCATCGTGCTTCAGCGAGTACCCGATGGAGATCGTCGGCTTCGAGAGCCGCAGGCCGGAGACGACGTTGTGATACCGAGCCCCCACCACGGAACCCACTGGAGCGATCTCCCTGAAGAGATCGCCCAGCGACGACACGGGGTTCGCCACCACCTCGCCGGGTGCAAGACCGGGTCGGCGCCTCTGGATGTCCGCAAGGACGGAGGCAATGACGTCGTCGTCCTTGGAATCATCCCCCGAAAGAAGCCGCACGCCGTAACCGTGGTCTACCAGCCAACAAGTGAATTGCGTCATCGCGTCGATGTAGCGTTCGTGAATCTGCTGGCCGTCGCGGCGGTCGTCGGTACCTCCGAAGAATGCCATGATGCCGACGCCGACCAGGCGAGGATCGCCGATCGTCGGCGGGGGTGCCGGCAACGAGAAGGCAAGGTCGGTGTACACCGGGTCTTGCGCTGCGAAGGTCCCGGACTCTTGCATGGCTTCCCATGAGACCGAGTCGCGGTACGAACGGTAGTGCGCGAGGTGCGCGGCGCTGTCTCGCAACCATCGGGTCGGACGCTGTTTGATTTTGGTCGCCCCGACGGACAACAGCGCGACCTTGGTCCCGACGAGCTTGCCGGATGCGCACAGGAGGAACATGGCGTACGGCACGCCAGTTGCCCGCATCGGAAGCGAGTTCTCCAGAACGCCGGCTCCCGCGACCACCACCAGGTCGTGTCGTCGTACCCACAAGAGTGTGCGCCAAGCATCGATTCCCTTGCCGAGTATCCAGACGGCCCTCGCTCTCAGCCCGCTCATGCGATCCGTGGAACTCTTGGACCAGTGCAGTGGGATGGCAGGGACGCCGTATTGATCGGTCATCCGTTCCGGCCCCATGCACATGGCGTCGACCACGGCATCGGGGTGCTGCGCTCTGAGATGCGTGAGGACGGCTTCGAACGACCCGTCGTTGCCGAGATTCCCGGAGCCGAGGAGTCCGAAGAAGCCCACCTTGGGCCCACTGTCGCTGGACTGCCCCCGAGGGCCGAGGGCGGCGCTCAACTTCATACGGGTCCCCAGCCACTCATCGCGTCAGGAGCCGTCGGCCCCGTGGAGTCAGGGGTTCCAGCCTGCCCGCAGAGAAATCGCGATGATGCGCCTCGGGTCGAGCGACGCTGTCTGTGCGTCCACCCGTTTTGGAACTGGGCCGATGTCTCCCGCATCAATGCCGGTGTTTCGGGCCCCCTCAGCTCGTATGGGGCGGCGCGGCGAAAGGACGCGAAATGTGTTCTGGTGGTTCCCTGGTAAGCGACAATGAGAATACTCAATTGACATCCCACGATCGAACTGTGCAGCGAGCAACGTTGACCGTCCCTCAAATGAGCGCTCAGGAGCGCCGCTGATACGGCATGGTGGGCGGGACATGACCATGGCATACCGAATGCGATCAGTCGCGCATCGACTGGCACTGGTGAGGCGCGGTGAAGCCGCAGTCACGCACGTGACCGTTCAGCGCAGACTGCCAGTTGTCCGTGCGTTGTGATTCCGGCTTCTCGTCCCCGGGTCGGTGCGAAAGCGACGTTCGAACCGGAGGAGCCCTCGCTGTGACGACCGGGGACGATGGACCCATTGAGATGGTGACCCGACATGATCCAAAGGCAACAGGGTCGGAGCAAGCCCTCCTCGCGGGGAGAGAGGTGGCGCCGTCAGTACCTGTCGGCTCCCAACCTTCGACCGAACAACGAGCCGATCACGCTGAGCGTCAGCGCTCCTGCGACCCCGAGGCACCAGAGGCCAACGACGGCGTGCTGCACGCCCTCGTGGACGAACCAGAGCCGGCGATACAGCGCGCCGAGTAGCAGGACAGTCAAGGCGGCAATTGCGGCTGAGGAAGCATGCACCACTCCTGTGGACGGGCAGCGAAGTCCGGCGAGCGCGCCACCGAAGAGAAAAGCCGATGCAACGAGGACGGCCGGAAGGACCCAGAGCCAGCTCGCCTGCTCAATCATCGGGTGGCCATGCCAGTCCTCTTCGACGATCATCGCCGGGATCGAGACGACGAGCACCAGGCTTGTCGCGAGTGCAATCTCCACCCACCTGGTCCCACGGAAAGGGCGGTGCCGCGAGCATTCCCCGGAGATCCCATAGCCCGACATCCCCTCATTATCTGCCATACATCCCCACCCCAATTGGCGGGGCACCTGCGATTCCCCGAGGCCGCCGTCCTGGGCGGGAAGGCGCCCCTCGGTGGGCACCGCTCCACCGCCACCGCGTATCAGGCGCAGTTCATCGCGCTCCAATCAACAGCGGGCTGCGGTGCTGCTCGTCCCGACCACCAGATGATCGTAGGGGCTACTGGCAATGAGGATTCTCGTCGCAGGTGATCGCGGCTACATAGGGGCTGTCCTCGTTCCGTTCCTGCAGGCGGCGGGACACACGGTGGAAGGCCTCGACCTGGGTCTCTATGAGGGTTGCGACCTCGGTCCGGGACCGGAGGACATCGGTCTTCGCCCCCGGATCGACATGAGGGACGTCGAACCACGGCACTGCGCGGGCTACGACGCTGTGGTCTGCCTCGCCGCCCTGTCCAATGATCCGGTCGGGCATCTGAATCCTTCGGCGACCTATTCCATCAACCTCGAAGGGACCCTGCGTCTCGGCGAGGCGGCCAAGAAGGCGGGCGTCGAACGCTTCCTGTTTGCGTCGTCGTGCAGCCTCTACGGTGCTGCCGGCTCACAGGCCGTGACGGAGGACGCCGAGCTGTTCCCGGTGACTCCATATGGAGAGACAAAGGTCTTGGCCGAACGTGGACTTTCCCTCCTGGCCGACGATTCCTTCAGTCCGACCTACCTTCGGAACGCCACCGCGTACGGGTTCTCACCGAGATTGCGTCTCGATATCGTCGTGAACAACCTGACTGCCGTGGCGATGACGACGGGCCAGGTTTCCCTCGAGAGCGATGGGTCGCCCTGGCGGCCATTGGTGCACGTGGAGGACATCTCCCGCTCGTTCCTGGCCGTCCTCGAGGCCCCGCGCGAGATTGTGCACGACGAGGCGTTCAACGTCGGTCGCGCAGAGGACAACGTGCAGGTGCGCGACATCGCAGAGATGGTGCGCCAAGCTGTCCCCGGGTCGACCGTCTCGCTGGCCGCCGGTGCCGGGCCAGACCTGCGTGACTACCGCGTCGACTTCTCGAAACTGATCGGAACCTTTCCTGAGCTGGGCCTTCGTTGGAACGTACCGGATGGGGTGGACGAGCTCGTGCGGGCGTACACCGATTACAACTTCACGCAGGACGACTTCACCTCGTCGACCTATGTGCGGCTTCGGCGAATTCAAGAACTGCTGTCTGCCGGGCTGATCGACGAGATGCTTCGGCGCCAGCCCACCGCGCAATCGGTACCCAGCGCCTGACGGTCGCTACAGCGGTTGCCCCACGGCCGAGAGCGGTAGGGCCTGCCGGTCGCGCTGCGACATGGTCGTCACCGGGAGTGGCCACGAAATGGCCAGATCCGGATCGTCATATGCGATCGTCACGTCCTCCATCGGGTTATGGGGGCGATCGATGCGGTACGAGACATCGGCTGGCTCTGTGAGCGCCTGGAAGCCGTGCGCGCAACCCGCCGGAATGTAGAGCGATACCTGCGCGTCGCCACCGAGCTCGAAGCTCTCCCAGTTGCCGTAGGTCGGCGACCACGGCCGAAGGTCGACAATGACGTCGAAAATCGCACCATACGAGCAGCGGACCAGCTTTGTCTCCCCGTCGCCGCTCCGCAGGTGGAGACCCCGCACTACCCCCCGAGAGGACCGCGAGACGCTGTCCTGAGTGAAGCTGGCACCATCCACGCCCACCGCTCGCATGATGTCCATATCGAAGGTGCGACAGAAGAACCCGCGCTCGTCAGTGTGTGGCGTCGGAACGAACAACATCGCGCCGGCAATCCGCGGAACATCGTCGACCCTCACGGCCACGCAGCCCCTTGGGTGATCACACGGACTCCCTGTCTCGGCCGGCCACGACGGCGGTGACCGGGATGACAGGCGTCACCGAGAGTGGGTCTTCGGTCAGATATTCACCCCGAAGACTCCGCCCGGCCACGGGCAGTGCCCGGGACAGCATCCACTGCGCCAGGAGGCGGTAGCACTCGCGACGATCGGCGCTCGACAGGGGTGCACGCCGGATCACCGGGATGTAGGCCCACAAGTACTCGGCATAGAGGCGGGCGACCGGGTGACGCAGCCGGTCGGCGCGTCGGGGGTCGAAAATCGTACAGCGGTCACGCACGGTCTGAGGCGGGCGCCCCGCGTGCTCCCTGCGAAAGTACAGCCAGTCGGGCACCTGTTGGAAACGTCCGTGCAGGGCCAGCTCGGCGTTGAACATCCGGTCCGCGTGGTGGTAGCTACCCCGTCTGGTCATTCGCCGGAGGGCTTGGGTTCGAATGACGCCATACTCGTAGTCGTGACAACCGTCGAAAAGCACGGTTCGGAAACGCTCCGGAGCCAGCGGGGAGTCCATCGGCACTCCGGACCCGAAGGTGCCGGTCACGTTTCGGGACTCGTCGATCACTGCAGACCACGAATGCGCGAGCACCGCGTCCGGGTTCTCATCGAGGGCATCCACGCAGCGCTCCATGAGGTCACGCCCGTAGAGGTCGTCGTGGGCCGCACACTTGAACAACTCACATCTGGCCTGCTCTTGGACGAACACGTGGTTCGCGACCAGGCCAACGTTCCGATCGTGTCGGATGTACCTGACCCGTGAGTCCTGCTTCGCATAGCGACGCCCGATGTCAGCGGTGCCATCGGTAGATGCATTGTCCGCCACGATGAGTTCGAAGTCTTCGAAGGTCTGTCCCAGTAGCGCATCCAACGCCTCGCCGAGGAACTGCTCACCGTTATAGACGGGCAGCCCAATGGTCAGTCTCGGAACCGAGTTCGAGCGACGTGGCCCGGTGTCGAGCATCTCAGACACCGATCTGATCCCTGGCGGGTTGCGGGAACACCAACGTGGATCCGATGGGAGGCGCCCCGAACAGGCGGATCACGGCGTCCTCGTCGAACGGGGCGTCATCCGCGACCCTGCGGAAGTCCCGAATTGCGGTGCCCGTGCAATGGGCGTCCACCATCGGAGCACCACGGCCCGCATTGAGCTCCGCCACGTCGACCGTCCGGAAATCGACGCTGAAGCGTGCTCTCCCCGACGTGTTCGGGATCGAAGC
>PMPX01000201.1 GCA_003169235.1 Acidimicrobiaceae bacterium
CCGGTTCTCCTCCCCGCTCCACCCCGGGGCGTACGCCGGGATCTCTAGCTCCCCCTGCGTCTTGTCCCCCTGCAGGCGACGGTACGTCGCCTCGATCCGCTCGCCCCTGATGACGCCGGCGAAGCCGCGCCCCGCCGTCGGGACCAGCGTGGACAGACGACGCCAGTCGACGTCGACGTAGTCCTCGGGCTGGAAGCCGAGCACGAATTCGGCCACCTCCTCGGCGGGGATGCCGGCGGCCACGGGGAACCCGAACAGAGCCGATCCCGAGCACAGCGTGATCACCGCCGGCCGCACCCCGGCCTCCTCGAGCGCCCGTGCCACTCCGACGACCGAGGCGAGCGCACCGCTCCCGCCCGTCGCCATCAGCGCGAGGCGCCTCCCCTCCAGCCAGTCCACCCGAAAGGCCCGCGGGGCCGGGAAGGGTCGGAGCTCCACCGGTCGCGGCCGCTCGCCCGGGAGCCGGAAAGCGGCCCGTCGCACGTCCGTGAGCAGCCCGGCATCGTCGCGGATGCCGTCGGCCCACTGCCGGGTGGCGGTGACCACGTCGAAGTACTGGCGGAGCCGGAACACGTCGAGGGCGGCGCTCAGCACGCGACCACCGCCTTGTCGGGGTGCGCCGTCGCGATGACCTCGGCGAAGCCTTCGGCCAGGCACTCGACGAGCAGTTCGTGGTCCGGCACCGCGGTCGTGTCGACCGTGAGGCCGATGCAGCACGTCCCGGCGTAGGAGAAGAGGGTCGCGTTCAGGGCGGCGCCGATGGTCGGGCCGAACGCGGAGTAGTCGGTCACCGGCGCGCCGCACAGGAAGATCGGCTCCGGGAACCCCGTGACGTCACTGGCGAGGAAGTCCACGTGCTTGAGCATGGCGCCGACGAATGCCGTCGGCACGAGATTCAGCGCACCGGCGATGGCGTCGGTGAACACCAACGACCGCTCGGCGCGGGCGGCGCGGCAGCTGGCCCCGATGGCGCGCATCCGGTGGATCGGGTCGGTCACGCTCAGCGGCACCCGCAGGCGCTGCAGGGTGATCCGGTTCCCCCCGGGCGCGTCGCCGGGCTGGCGGATGCTGATCGGCAGCGTCACGGTCAGCTCTTCGGCCGTCGCGCCGTGATGCTCGTGGTAGCGGCGCAGGCCGCCGGTGACCGACGCCATGAAGCTGTCGTTGAGCGTCCCGCCGCTGGCTGCGCCGGCCTGCTTGAGCTCGTCCAGACCGACCGTGATGGTGTGGAGGACCCGCCCCGGCCCCCGTTGCGTCATGACCGGCGACAGCGTGCTCGAAAGCGGGCGCACGGTGCGCCCGATGGAGCGCGCCGTCTCCACCACGTCGGCACCGGCGCAGAGCGGGTGGCGCACCAGCCGGACGCCGGCGGCCGGGGCGCGGCGGACCGCGTCCAGGACTCCGTCGCGCAGGCGGGTGGCGCGATCGCCCAGTGCCTCCAGGACGAGCCGGTGGCCGCCGGACGGCTCGCCGGGCGGCGCCGCGGGCAGGGGGTCGCCGGACCGGTGGCCGGCGACGGCCTCGGTGTCGAAGTCGAAGAGCGCCACCGCGAGCTGCACGCCCCCGATCCCGTCGGTCAGGGAGTGGTGCATCTTCATCACGACGGCCGCCCCGCCGCCATCCAGCCCTTCGACCAGGGTGAACTCCCACAAGGGGCGCGTCCGGTCGAAGCCGCTCATGGCCGCGAGCGCGGCCAGCTCGAGCACCTGGTCGCGGCCGTGCGGCGCGGGGACGGCGGCCCGGCGCAGGTGCCAGGCCACGTCGAAGTGCTCATCGGTGGTCCACCGTGGTGTGGACAGGTGACCGGGGACCTCGACCAGCCGCTGGCGGAACGAGGGAACCTGGCGGGTCGCCCGCTCCATCCGCCTCACGAGATCCGCCCAGGCGGGAGCGCTCTGGAGCCAGGCGATCGCCACCACGGTCGAGCGCAATTCGGGGTCGCTCTCCATGTACCAGGTGAAGGCGTCGTTCTGGCGCATGAACGACGACGGTCTCATCCCTCCAGCTATCCACCCCAGCGCCCGGGCGACCAGGGGCGAAGGTCACCTTGCCCGGGGCCACCGGCGGCGCCGGGGCGGATCGGGGGCCGCCCCGGACTCAGTCGAGCAGGTCGGGGTGGGCCGCCAGCTCGGCCCGGACGGCCGCCTCCCAGAAGCCGAGGAAACCCTCGCCGTCGCTCCGGGCCACCAGGTCGATGAACGCCTGCGGGACGCGGGAGGCACCCGAGCCCCCGGCGGCGCGGGCGTACCAGGCGTGCTGGCAGCGCTGCTCGAGCGCCACGGCGCGCTGGTGCACGGCGCGGGCCGAGCCGGCGAGGACGAAGACGCCGTGGCCGGCGAGGAGCGCCATGGAGGCCCCGCCCATCTGCTCCACGGCCCGCCGGGCGCTGGCCGCGTCGTTCACCGGCCCCTCGTACTCGTCCACGAGGGCCAGCGTGCCGCCGCCGAGCGCCGAGCTCTGGTCGAGGATCGGCGGCACCTCGGCGAGGTCGGCCCACACGGTGCCGAAGAGCGGGTGGTTGTGGACCGCCCACCCCACGTCGGTACGGAGCTTGTGCAACTCGAGGTGGAGCGGGATGCCGAGCGGGACGGGCCAGTCGCCCTCCACGACGCGCCCGTCGAGGTCGATGCGCAGGACCTGCGACGGCCGCAGCTCGGCCCAGGTGAGCAGCCACGGGTTGCACAGCAGCGTGCCGTCGCCCAGGTTCACGGTGATGTGCCCGGCCAGGTGGTCGTTGTAGCCCTCCCGCCACAGCGCGCGGGCGAGGACGACGAGCTCCTGGCGCGGCGTGAGGTCCGGCATCAGCTTGTCGGCGGTGGGCGTGAACACGGTCGCCTCCTCTCAGCGCGGCAGGACGTGGTCGGGGAGCGGGTGGCGGTAGAGGGCGGCTGCGTTCTCGCAGCACATGGCGCGCAGCTCGTGCGCCGGAATGTGGCCCCAGCACTTCTCGATCACGTCCTGGGTGTCCGGCCATGTGCTGTCGCCGTGCGGGTAGTCGACCTCGACCATGATGTGGTCCACCCCGATGGCGTGGCGGGTGTCGATGGTCGAGGGGTCGTCGATCGTGCAGAACCAGAAGTTGCGGCGCAGCACCTCGGCCGGCCGGAGCTCCCAGCCGGCGCCGTAGCCGGAGCGGTCGACGATGTTGTCGAGCCGGTCGGCCAGCATGGCCACCCAGCCGATGCCGCCCTCGCTCATGGCGATCTTCAGGGTCGGGAATCGCAGGGCGTAGCCGGACCACAGCCACTCGGCGCACGCCGTGAGCGACAGCTGCCCGAACAAGGTGGCGCCGAGATGGAGCTGGTCGATCCCGGCCCCGGGCGGGGCGGGGGTCAGGCCGGAGCTCCCGACGTGCAGTGAGACGACGGTGT
Source organism: Acidimicrobiaceae bacterium (assembly GCA_003169235.1). Taxonomy (GTDB): domain Bacteria; phylum Actinomycetota; class Acidimicrobiia; order Acidimicrobiales; family RAAP-2; genus Bog-473. The sequence continues at coordinate 3,372 of PMPX01000201.1, forward strand.
CCGTCTCGACCACGGCCTCAATGATGGGGTCCCAGTGCGCCCGGTCCCACAGCGAGGGCAGGCCGATCTCGTGGGGGCGCTCGGGGAAGGTGACCGACGTGAAGCCGCGGCCGGCGTTGCGGCGGATCTCGTCCACGGCGAGGGCGGGGTCGGCCAGGTACGTGATCCCGAGGGGCACGATCCGCTCGGGGTGCGGCGTGTACCACTCCTCGAAGAGCCAGTCGTTCCAGGCGCGGATGCAGGCCAGTCCGAGCTCGCGCTCCTTGGCGTCGAAGAAGACCCGGCCGCAGAAGCCGGTGATCATGGACGGGAAGTTCACCGACGCCCACACCCCGTTGATGTCCATGTCGTGCACCCGGGCGTCGGCGTCGAAGCAGCCCCGCCGCATCTGGTCGAAGCGGAAGGGCTCCAGCCGGACCGTCTCGGGCCGGCGACCGGCGACGGCGTTCATCCCGACCTGGGTGTAGCGCTCACCCTCGAACTCCCAGACCTGGTGCCCCTGCGGCGTCTCGACGATCCGGGGGGCCCGGTCCTGGAGCGCGGCCGGGAGCCGCCCCTCGAAGGTGTGGGCCGGCTCGACCACGTGGTCGTCGACGGAGATCACGGTGTAGCGCACCGCCCGTGGCTCGGGCTCGGGAAGGAAGAGGTCGTCCGCGGGCACGTCCGGAGTATGCCCGACGGCCCGTCCCCGCGCCCGTGGCGGTCCCCCTCCTGCCACCCCTCTCCGGGGATACTTGGATCGGATCCCCAAAGGAGGCGGTGTGGTCGCTCTCGTCGTGGTGTCGACGTTCGTGGTGCTGGTGCTCGGCGTCCTGGTGGCCGGGCTCCTCCGCAGCCACGCCGATATCCTGCGGTCGCTCCACGAGCTCGGGGTGGGGGTGGGCGACCCCGCCACGGCCGTGGACGGGCACCGCGACAGCGCGGCCGCGCCGCCGGCCCCGGTGTCGATGGGGCCGACCGCCGGCACGCCGCAATTGGGGGACGCGCCGACGGTGGCGGGCGTGACGCCGGCCGGCGACGCCCGCGCCATCGCGGTGACGAACAGCGGCCGGCTCACCCTGCTCGGCTTCCTCTCCTCGGGCTGCGCCACGTGCGTCGCGTTCTGGGAGGCCCTCCAGGCGCCCGGGGCCATGGACCTGCCCGACGGCACCCGGGTGGTGATCGTCACCAAGGGGCCCGACCGCGAGGTGCCGGCCGAGGTCCGGGCGCGCGCGACGGGTCGCGTCCCGGTCGTCATGTCCACCGAGGCCTGGCTCGACTACCAGGTGCCCGGGTCGCCCTTCTTCGTGCTGGTCGACGGCGCGACGGGCCGCAAGGTCGGGCAGGGGGTGGCGAGCACCGTCCCCCAGCTTTCCGAACTGGTGCGGCGGGCCGAGCACGACCGTGAGCCCGGAGCCACGCGCCGACGACCCGAACCGGTCTCGCTCGACGGGCCGGCCCGCGAGGCGGCGGCCGACGACGTGCTGCGCGCCGCGGGGATCCATCCGGGGGATCCGAGCCTGTATCCCAGCACGCTCGACGACGTCTTCCCGTTCGGGCAGCCCGCGGCGGCGCCACCCGGCGTGGGCGGCGGGCTGCCGGTTCGCGCCGACTGATGGCGACCATCGGTGCGCACGGCATCGTGGCCCGGCTGCCCGCGGGCTTCGAGGGTCGGATCTTCGTGCGCCCGTCCGCGCTCGGGTCCACGTACCCGGTGGCGCAGTTCGGCACCTTCCCGCTGCCCGACGACATCGGGGACTTCGGTAGCGGCGCCGTCAACCTGATGGGGCCCGAGGACGTCTTCGCCACCCTCTTCGAATACGGGCCCGAGAGCCTCGGCACCGCCCTCTTCGCCCGGCCGGGCAGGCCCGCGTCGTTCGCACCGGACGACTTCTCCCCGATCGTGCTGCGCCGTGGCCTGGTCGGCCAGTCCGGCACGCAGTGGTTCTTCACCGAGGCCGGCCGGCCCTTCTCCTTCTACGCGGTCCTCGGCAGCCATGTCCTGCGCGGACAACTCGTGCCGCGGGTGAACACACTGCTCACGTCCCTGGCGCTGAGCCCGGTGGCGCCCGACGTGCCCGCGGCGCGACCCCGGTGGAACTGATCCGATGGCACTGACCCGATGGCA
>PMPX01000143.1 GCA_003169235.1 Acidimicrobiaceae bacterium
AGGTCGACAAGTGGGTCTACCCCGACGGCAAGGCCGTGATCGTCCTGTCGGAGGGTCGTCTGCTCAACCTCGGCAACGCCACCGGCCACCCGAGCTTCGTCATGTCGAACTCGTTCACCAACCAGACGATGGCGCAGATTGAGCTGTTCACCCAGACGGGGCAGTACGTCAACGACGTCTACGTCCTCCCCAAGCACCTCGACGAGAAGGTGGCCCGGCTGCACCTCGGCGCGCTCGGCGTCAAGCTCACGAAGCTCACCCAGGAGCAGGCCGACTACATCGGCGTCCCTGTCGAGGGCCCCTACAAGCCCGACACCTACCGGTACTAGGCAGCGGTTGCGTCAGCCCAGCGTGGCGGTGGCGATCACCGTCCCGCTGGGCGACACGACCTCGGCGGTTCGCACGTCCCCGGGCTTCACGTGCAGGGGCGCGATCCACGCCCCGTAACCCTGGCGCGCCACGAACGTCCCCACATGGTGCGTGGTCCCGTCATCGGTCACGACGATGCATTGCACGGTGCCCTTGGCCGTCGAATCGGCCAGCATCATGGAGATCCACGGGTGGGCGCCTCCGAAGGCGACGACGTGCCCGACCGTCTCACCGTTCTCGAGCAGACTGGCCGACACGGTGCCCTTGGCGTGCTGGGCGGCGACGGTCGGTGCCGGGGACGACGACAGGCTCAGACCAAGGCCCAGCGCCAGAGCGGCCGCAGCCACCGCGGCGACCGCGGGCACCCACACCGAGGGACGCAGGCGCTGGCGGTGCGGCCGGACGTCGGCCACGCCCATCCGCTCGAAGAGACGGACCTCGAAGCCCATCGGAGGATCCACGTCGGGGGCCGCCTGCACCACGGTGTCGGCCACCCGGGACAGCTGCTCCAGCTCCTCGGCGCACCGGGGGCAGGACTCCACGTGGGACAGGGCCTGTGCCCGCTCCCTTCCGGTGAGCACGCCGAGCGCGAGCTCGGCCAGGTCGTCCGTGAACGGGTCGCACCCGCTCGCTCTCACGTCGTCCTCACTCACCGTTCGCCCCCTCGGCATGCTCGACCGCTGCCCGCAGTCGGATGAGGGCCGTCCTGATGCGCGTCTTCGCCGTGCCGAGCGGAATGCCCTCGGCCTCGCTGATCTCCAACGCCGTCCTGCCGTAGACGGCAGCCAGCACCACCGCCCGCCGTTGCTCGTCGGACAGCACCTCGAGGGCCGTGCGCACGGTCTGGCGCACGTCGCCCCGATGCACGGAGTCTTCAGGATTGTGTTCGTTGCTCCGCATGACCGATGCCGCGAAGTCGTCCGGGTCGGTGGGCACGGCGCGTCGGAGGCGCAGGGCATCAATGGTCAGGTTGCGCGTGATCGTCAGCACCCACGAAGCCACCGAGCCCCGCCTGGGGTCGAACACCGGGGCGTGGCGCCAGACTCTGATCATCGCCTCCTGGGCCACGTCCTCGGCCACCCCGGCGTCACCCGTCATGGAATAGGCCAGGCCGAAGATCCGTCGCTGGTAGCGGCGGGTGAAGATGACCGCGGCCGACTGCTCTCCCACGGCCATGCCGGCCAGGAGGCCCTCATCGGACGGTTCGCCCTCGGCCACACGCGATTGTCGCACCACGGGGTGTACGAGCGGGCGCGCTGATGGGATTCAATCCCGGGCCGGCTCCGGGCCGTATGCCTGCCGTGCCCGCCGTGACGCCCGACATCCGCTACCCCCAACGCCTCCGGATGGAGGGTGTGCAGATTGGCTGGGGAACGCTGTGGAGAGGACCGGGACGCTCCCGCCGGGCCCTCGACCTCGCGGCGACGACGTCCTTCGCCGCCGGGGGCATCCTCCTGGTGTGCTCGGCCTACGTCCACTTCCACCTGTGGAGCGGGACCGACGGCTACCGCTCCATTCCCACCATCGGACCGCTGTTCCTGCTCCAGTCGATCACCGGACTCGTGCTCGGCCTCGGCGTCGTTGCCGTGCGCCGGGTGTGGGCGGCGCTGATCGGGATCGGGTTCGTCGTCGCCACCGCGGCCGGATTCCTCGTCTCGGTGACGCACGGGCTGTTGGGCTTCAAGGACTCGTGGATGGCCCCCTTCGCCAAGGAGGCGTTCACGATCGAGATCGTCGCAGCGACCGTTCTCGTGATTGCCGTCGCGCTCTGCCTCATCGGATCGGCGCCCCGCGTCCGCACCGGCTCCACCCCGGCCGGAACTGCGACGTAGGGACCACACCGGGCCCGGCCTGCGTCCCCCCCTCTCCCGCCCGGACGCGGGCCCGGCCCGGGCCTCGCGGCTCAGCGCAGCCCGGCGAACAAGTCGTCTTCTGGAACCGGCGCGTTCGTGGAGTCGACCGCCCGGACGAAGCTCTCCGATCCCATCAGGGTGGAGAAGAGATCTTCGCCCATCTGCAGGAAGAAGATGTTGTCGCTCTGGCTGGCGTGCGCGGCAAGCGATGCGTACTTGCGCCCCGCCACCGCGCTGCAGTCGATCGTCGTCGTGATGAGCTCGTCGGGGGTGCCGAAGTCGGGGTTGTCCTCCACCTCGTCCGGCCCCTCGACGCCGGCTTGGGCCAGCACGTCGCGGAACCCTCGCAGTGCCGACCGCGCCACTGCCGTGTAGTAGAGCTTGGAGGGGATGCCGCATTCGGCCAGCGCGGCGTGCGTGATGCGATTGGCCTGAATGTGGTCTGGATGCCCGTAGAAGCCGTTCTCGTCGTAGGTCACGACGACCTGCGGCTCGTACTCGCGCATGAGGTCCGCCAGCCGTTGCGCCGCGACCTCGACGGGTGTGCGCCAAAAGGAGTCGGGCGCCTCGTTCTGGGGCCAGCCCTCCATCCCCGAGTCGTGGTATCCCAACAGCTCCAGATGCGAGACACCGAGGATCTCGCAGCTGGCCTCGAGCTCCCGGCGGCGCAGCGGGACCACGACGCTCTCGTCGTGGTCCGGATCGTCGGGCTTGAGCCCTCCGGGGGCGTCACCCAGCTCACCGTTCGTGCACGTGACCAGGACGGTGCGCACGCCCTCGGCGGCATAACGGGCCAAGATCCCGCCAGTCCCGATCGCCTCGTCGTCGGGATGGGCGTGCACCGCCATGAGGGTGAGGGGTCGTTCGGCCATGACGGGCAGCGTACGGGATGGACAGTCCGTCTCAGCGATCGGACTCGAGCAGCGTGCCGAGCCCAGCCGCGAACGCGGGCGTGGCCCAGCGCAGCGTCCGCCGGCGGAAGTCCGCCAGCCATGTCCATTCGGCCGCGCCACCCGGCGAGCTGGCGGCCAGCTCTCCCTCGTTGGCGTAGGTCAGGTCGACGAATTGCGTCACCAGGCTGTGCGAGGGTGCGAAACGGTCCCCGGTGAACCTGTCGCGGAAGGACAACTCGCTCGGCGCGATCCCCGATTCGAGCTGCGGGTAGAAGACATCTCGTTCGCACGACGCATAGAAGTAGACGAGCGCCTCCGCCTCGCTCCCGATGACCGCGGCCAACGCCGGACGCTCGCCCGTCGTCAGGAAGTGGTCCTCGAAGCCGTCCGTCCCGTAGGCCGCGTGACCCAGGGCCGCCAAGGCGAGCAGGTCCGATCCGCCCCAGGCGCGCACCAGGGTCTCGGTCCCCAACAGATGGGTCAGCAGGTCACCGAAGAGATGGGGCGTCACTCCGGCCTGGTGCGCGTCCAGGAACGCCAGCGTCGCCCCCCGCGCGTTACGGGCCGTCGTCGTCATGTCTGGAGGCTCCCGACCGCGTCGGCCAGGAGGTCGAGCTCGGACCTCCACTCCGCCGGGGGCGCGGTCGGCCGCACGATGAACTTGGAGAAGCCGACCTCGAGGAACTGCTCGAGCATGGCCCGCAAGCCGGTGAGGCCGACCGGGATGATCTGCTCGAGCGGACGTCCCCGGGCGCGACGGGCCACAGGCGACGAAGCCAGGGCGGACACGTCCGTCCCCTCGGGGGCGTACGCCAGACTGACCCCGAAGTGCTCGGGGCTGATGGCGCGCCCGTGCTCCGCGGCCACCCGATCGATCACGGCCTTGCCGTCAGCAGCGTCGGAGGGCGTGCAGAAGGCGGGGATCCACCCGTCGGCCAGACGACCGCAACGCTCCAGCGCGGCCGGGACGTTGCCGCCGAGCCACACGTCGAAGGGATCCTGGACGGGCCGGGGCGAGACCGAGACATCGGCGAAGGAGCCGGCGGGGCCCTCGTGCGTGACCGACTCGCCGGCCCACAAGCGGCGCAGCACCGGCAACGCGTCGTCCATGAGCGCGCCGCGCTCGGCGGACGGGATCCCGATCGCGCTGCCCTCCCCACCGATGGCGAGCCCGGGGACGAAGGTGAGCAGGAAGCGGCCACCGGAGAGCACGTCCAGCGTTGCGACGGCCTTGGCCAGCCACACCAGGTTGCGGCCGGGCAGCAGCATGGTGGTCCCGATCTTCAGCCGCGGTCGCGCGCCGGACGCCCAGGCCAGCCCGACCAGCGGGTCCGGCCCCGGCCGCGAGAGCACCTCGGGGAGCCACAGGGAGTCGAACCCGGTGTCGGTGATCCCCTCGGCCAGGGCGACCATGGCCTCGGGCCCGAGGCTCTCGCCACCGGCACTGATCCCGATGCGGACCTTCACGACACATCACCTCCCGGCGCGTCGCGCAACGCCGCCACGGCGCGGGCGACGCCGGCGTCGTCGACATCGTGGTGCGTCACCAGGCGGACCGTCGACGGCGCGATGGCGTGCGCCAGCACGCCGTAGCCCTCGAGGTGCGCCAGCAGCTTGTCCGGCTGCGGATGGTTGAACGTGATGATGTTGGTGCGGACGGCAGCGGGGTCGAGACCAGACCCCGGCCAGCGCTGCGCCACCGCGTCGGCCAGCCGCGCCGCACGGGCGTGGTCCTCGGGCAGTCGCTCGATCATCTCGTGCAGGGCCACCAGGCCCGGCGCCGCCAGGACGCCCGCCTGCCGCATGCCGCCACCCAGGCGCTTGCGCGCCAGCCTCCCCTCGGCGATGACGTCAGCATCGCCGGCCAGCAATGACCCGACCGGCGCGCACAGCCCCTTCGACAGGCAGCACATCACGGTGGCGACCCTCGAGACCCACTCGGATGCGGGCACCCCGGTGGCCGCCTCGGCGTTGAACAGCCGGGCGCCATCCATGTGAACCGGAACCGAGCCGGCCGCGGCGACGAGGGCGCGCAGGCCCTCCGTCGACCAGGGCGCACCCGACGCCGCCATGTGCGTGTTCTCGATGCTCACCAGGGACACGGTCGGTTGATGGTGCTCCGATGCCTGGCGCGCCAGCCGGACGTCGTCGGCCTGCAGCATGCCGTCGACGTCGTCGAGCTCTACGAACTGGATCCCTGCGTTCATGGCGGCGGCGCCGTACTCGTAGGCCACCACGTGCTGGCGGCGCCCGGCCACCACGGCGGTCCCGGGCTCGGTGAGCACCCGGATCGCGATCTGGTTGGCCATGACACCCGACGCGACGAAGAGTGACGCCGGCTTGCCCACCCGCTGGGCGAAGTGTTCCTCCAGGGCCCGCACCGTCGGGTCCTCGCCGTAGTCGTCGTCACCGACCTCGGCATCGGCCATGGCTCGGCGCATCGCCGGCGTGGGCCGGGTGACGGTGTCGCTGCGCAGGTCGACGACGTCGGGCACGCACTCAGGCTAACGGGGCACCGTTAACATCCGGCGGTGACCACACCCCCTTCGAGTCCCGGCGGTGACGCGGTCTCGCTGCCCGATGGCCGCCAGAGCATCCACGAACTTCTCGACGTCGAGGTCGTCGAGGCGGGCCCCGCCCGCGTCGTCCTGCGCCTCCCGGTGGACTGGAAGGTCCATCAGCCCTACGGCATCCTCCACGGAGGCGTCTCGGCGCTCCTGGCCGAATCGGCCGCCAGCTTCGGGGCGGCGCTGGCCGCCGGGCCGGACCGCAGCGTGGTCGGGATAGAGCTCAACGCCAGCCATCTGCGTTCCCTGCGGGACGGCCACCTGACCGCGGACGCCACGCCGGTACGGGTGGGCCGTACGGTGCAGGTCTGGCGCATCACGCTCACCGACGACGACGGCCGGGTCATCTGCGAGGCACGCTGCTCCCTGGCCGTCCTCGGAGCACCGGGCGGTGCCTCGGGCGCGGTGCGGGCTCCGGAGGTTTCGGAGGTTTTGGAATAGATACACCGGCGCGGCCGACGTATTATGTCGGTGTGACCCCGGTAGGAAGTGGAGCGCCTGAACCCTCCCTCGGGCTCATCCTCCCCGCCACCACGCAGGGAGAACTCTCCGCCGGCCTTGGTAGTACCTCAAGTGCTACCGGAACGGCTTCCGAGCTCACGGAGCTGTGCCGCCGGGCGGAGGCGAGCGGTGCGGACTCGTTGTGGGCGGTGGACCACCTCTACTGGCCCCACCCCATCGGCGAGGCACTCACCACCCTGGCCGTGGCCTCGGTGGCGACGAGCCGGGTCACACTCGGTACGTGCATCCTGCAGCTGCCGCTCCGGCAGCCCTCGGCGGTGGCGAAGCAGGCCACGGCACTCCAGCTCCTCTCGGGTGGACGCTTCGTGCTCGGCCTGGGCGTCGGCAGTCATGACAGTGAGTACGAGCGAGCCGGCGTCGACTTCCACCGCCGGGGCCGGCTGATGGACGAGGGGGTGGCCCGCATCCGCGAGGCCTGGTCCGCACCCGACGATGACACCTCGGACTACATACAGGAGCCGGCGGCGCCCCCCATCCCCCTGTGGTTCGGAGGATCGAGCCCCGCAGCGCGCCGGCGCGCCGCCGCCGCGGGTGACGGCTGGGTCCCGCTGTNNCGCCCCGCCGCCGCGGGCGACGGCTGGGTCCCGCTGTTCCTCGACCCGGACGAGTACGCGACCGCCCTGGAGGCGCTGCGGCGTGAGACGGCGGAGGCCGGACGCGATCCCGAGGCCGTCGAGGCCGCCGTCGTCGTCTTCGCCTGCGTCGGTGACGACACCGAGGCACCCACCCTCGGAGCCGACTGGCTCTCGCAGCTGTACCGGCTGCCGGCCAAGGCCTTCCAGCGCCATCTCGTGGCGGGGTCCCCGGAGACCTGCGCCACCGCCCTCCGTCGCTACGCGGACGCCGGGGCGCGCCACATCGTGGTCATGGTGGCCGGGTCGCCCGCGGTGGAGCACTTCACCCTGCTGCGCAACGCGTTCACCCGCGGCGAGCGGCGTGTCCTCGCGGGGGTGCCCGCGTGAGCGCGCCCGACGTGGCCATCCTCGGCACCGGCATGACCGACATGAGCCGGCGCGACCTGGCGCTCGACACCATGGCGTACGAGGTCGTGCACGAGGCGCTCGACGACGCCGGCATCTCGCCCCACGAGCTGGGCCTCGTCATCGTCGGCAACGCGATGGCCGGGCGGTTGAGCGACCAGGGGTGCGTGCGCGGGCAGACCTGGCTGCGCAAGGCGGGGCTCAACGAGGCGGCGATCATCAACGTGGACAACTCGTGCGCGGGCGGCAGCTCGGCCCTGCACCTCGCCACGATGGCGGCCACGGTCCAGGACCGCCCGGTGCTCGCCCTCGGCGTCGAGAAGATGTGGACCGGCAGCCGCGCGGAGACCATCGCGGGGATCGAGGACGGGTTGCCGGCGGAGTACCGCTACGACCTGCACGAGCGACGCCACGAGGACGACAACCCGGCGGGGAGCATCCTGATGGGCCTGAACAACTCGTGGGCCCAGCGCCTGATGGCCGAGGTCGGGGCCACGGTGCGCCAGATCGCGGCGGCGGCCGCCAAGGCGTTCAACCACGCCTCGCGCAACCCGTTGGCCCAGTTCCAACGCAGCGTGACCGTCGACGAGGTCCTCGCCTCGCCGCAGGTCGCCGGCGTGCTCACCCGGCTGATGTGCAGCTCGTTCACCGACGGGGCCGCGGCCATCGTGCTCGGCGGTCCCTCCGTGCGGACCCCCGCCACGGCGCCTCGTATCATCGGCTCGGTGGCGCGCTCGGGAAACGGCCTGCTCGACTACCACGACCGGCTCACGCAGGCGGCGGAATCCGCCTGGGAGGCGTTCGGGCTCGGGCCTCAGGAGTTCGACCTGGTGGAGCTGCACGACGCCACCGCCGCTGAGGAGCTCTACGCCCTGGAGTCGCTCGGGTTCTTCGCCCCGGGCGAGGCCGGGCCGGCCACGGAGGCCGGCGCCACCGGCATCGACTCCCCCGGGCTCGTCGTCAACTCCAGCGGTGGGCTGGTCGGCCGTGGGCACCCACTGGGCGCCACCGGCCTGGCCCAGGTGGTCGAGCTGGCCACGCAGATCCGCGGCCGTGCGGGCGCCCGCCAGGTCGCCGGCGCACGTACCGGGATCGCCGTGAACACGGGCGGCATCATCTACGGGGATGCGGGCTTCGTGGGAATCCACGCCGTCCGTGCCGGGTCTGCCGCGTGAGGGGGATTCGCATCACCGGTTGGGGCATCGCGGTGCCCGACAAGGTGGTCACCAACGACGACATGGCCGTGCGCCTCGATACCAGCGACGAGTGGATCGTCGAGCGCACCGGCATCAGGGAGCGCCACCTCGGAGGCACGACCTCGGGCCTGGCGATCGAGGCGGCGCAGGCGGCGCTCGCCTCCGCCGGCAGGACGCCCGAGGAGATCGACCACCTCGTGCTCGCGACCACCACGCCGGACAGCATCGTCCCCGGGACGGCACCGACCGTGCAGCACGGCATCGGCATGCGGGGCGGCGCCTTCGACATCAACGCGGCCTGTTCGGGCTTCGTCTACGGCCTGATCACCGTCGCCGGCCTCATCGCCGTCGGGTCCGGCCCCGTCCTGCTCATCGGCTCCGAGACGCTCTCGCGCATCACGGACATGGACGACCGCAAGATCGCCATCATCGTCGGCGACGGCGCCGGCGCCGTCGTGGTGGAGCCGGTGGACGGGCCGGGAGGCCTGCTGAGCTGGAACATGAACGCCGACGGCTCGCTGAAGCACTTGCTCAAGTGCGAGCACGGGGGCACGCTGTTCATGGACGGCAAGGAGGTGTTCCGCAAGGCCGTGCGGGTGGTCGTCGAGTCGGCCGAGCGGGCCATGGCGGACGCCGGCCTCGGGCCCGAGGACATCTCGCTGATGGTGCCCCATCAGGCCAACGTGCGGATCATCCAGGCCGCCGCCCAGAGGCTGGGCATCCCCGAGGACCGCACGGTGGTGGTCATCGACCGGTACGGCAACACCTCGTCGGCGTCCATTCCGCTCGCGCTCAACGACGCCCTGGTGAACGGCCGCGTCCACGACGGCGACAACCTGCTGCTGACCGGGTTCGGTGGCGGCATGACGTGGGCGAGCGCCATCTTCCGCTGGAACGCATGAGCCACGGGGCGGGCGAGGCGGGCCTGGCGCTCGTCGTGCTGGCCGCCGGCCGGGCCAGGCGCTACGGAGGCTGCAAGCCCCTGGCACCCGTCGGACCCCACGGCGAAGCCGTCATCGACCTGGTGGCCTCCGACGCGCTCGACGCCGGGTTCGACACGATCGTCCTGGTGCTGGGGCCGAGCACAGGTCCCGCCATCCGCTATCACGTCGAGCACACGTGGCCGAGCGCCGTCGACGTCCACTTCGCCGTCCAACCCTCGCCACGGGGCACCGTCGACGCCGTCCTGAGCGCCTCGGACCACGTAGGTGACACGCCCTACGGCGTCGGCAACGCCGACGACATCTACGGGCGCGAGGCCTGCGCACTGCTGGCCGGGCACCTGAGAGCCCACGGCGACCTCAACGCCCTGGTGGGCTACCGCCTGGCCGATGCCGTGATCGGCTTCTCGCCGGTCACCCGCGGCATCTGCCGGGTCGGGGACGACGGGAGGCTCCTGGGCGTCGACGAGCGGCGCCAGGTGACCGCCACGCCCGACGGCGGCTTCGTCGCCGGCGACGGGCGTGAGCCGTCCACCCTCTCGCCGGACGCCCGGGTGTCGATGAACCTGTGGGGCTTCACACCGGGCTTCCACAAGATGCTCCACGCAGCGATGGACGCCGCCACCGACGCCTCGGAGGAGTCCGAGGTCCTGCTGCCCGAGGTGGTCGCCCAGTCGCTGACCAGCAGCTCGTTCGCAGTGCTGCCGGCCGGGGGGCGCTGCATCGGGGTGACGCATCCCGACGACCTGTCGCTGGTCCAGGAGGAGTTGAACCGCCAGGTGGCCGCGGGCGAGCGCCCGGCCGGGCTCTGGACCTCCCTGGGCTGAGCCCCGGCCGGATCTGAACGAATTCGCGTCCCGGGCGCGGGGAATGCCCGTCACCGCCGTTACCGGTCCATGGGGAACGGACGCACGGGGAAAAGGGGCCCGGACGCGACGCAACCCCGAGTAACCGTTCGGCCGAAGCCTCCCGTGCTCCTCGGGGCCACGTCAACGACGACCCGCTGGCGCCGTGCCGGGGTCGTGTCGGACAACCCCTGCCCGGGCCGGCCTCGGCGACTCCAGGGAAGCCACCGCGACGCACCACGGACCATCTCAGATCGAATCCTCGCGCCCACTCCGGTCACGCCCCCCTTGCGGGGTTCGCTCCCTTCCCTCGATCCCGCCTTGCAGCGTTCTCTCGGCTTCCCCCCGTTCCGCCTTACGGCTTCCCTTCGGGCTTCCCTCACTCACACCTTTCGGCGCTCGCTTGAGGTTCGGTGGGCTCTCGTCTCCGAACTGGAGACAGGTTGCGCCTCGCGTCGACCAAGGTCAATACGCATTCGCGAAATCCAGACGTTCTCCCCACCTTTCTTCGGGTCATCCCCAAGTGGCACCACCGCCATCCCCAGTTCTTCCCCAAAGTGAGGACGCCCCGCAGCCACCACGTGCGCCTCGCACTCGGCATCGCCGCCGCCGTGGCGGCACTCAGCCTCACCGCGGCGGCCATCGTCGGACTGGACTCCCACACCGCCGGGGCGCGCACCGCGTCCGAGGACGGCGTGTCACCGCAGCTGTACCTGTCGACCGGCGCGCTCGGCGCGGCGGCGGGCGACGACGCGCTCGGGCTCCGCACCTCGTACTACGAGCCCCCCGCACTGACGGACCCGGCGCAGCCCGGCTTCACGATCAACTCGGGGGCCGACCAGCCGGATCCGTTCATGTACCAAGCGGGCGGCCGGTACTACCTCTTCACCTCGCAGGACCTGGTGCCGACGAACGTGCCGGTGCGCTCGGGCACCGTCGTGGGGCGCTGGGGCCCGCCCACCGACGCCCTGCCCGACCCGCCGGCGTGGGCGCAGCCGGGCGTCATGTGGGCTCCCGACGTGGCCCGGTTCGGCGACCACTACATGCTGTACTTCAGCTCCATGCTGCGGGGCGTCTCACCGGGCACGATGTGCATCGGCGACGCCATCAGCACCGCCGTGGCCGGCCCCTACCTCGCGTCACCGCAGCCGTTCGTCTGCCAGCAGTCGCTCGGTGGGTCGATCGACCCCCGCGTCTTCGTCGACGCCTCCGGCAAGCCGTCCATGGTCTGGAAGTCCGAGCAGAACGCGCGGTCCTACACCACCGACACCGAGATCTGGATCCAGCCCCTGAGCGCCGACGGGATGCACCTGTTGGGGCAGCCCACTGCGATCTTCCGCCCCGACCAGTCCTGGCAGGGCCACATCGTCGAGGCCCCGCAGCTCGTCCTGGTGCGCGGCACGTACTACCTGTTCTATTCGGGGGGCTGGTTCAACCAGCCTGGCTACTCGGTCGGGGCGGCCCGCTGCGCCGGCCCGACCGGCCCCTGCACGGACGTGTCCCCCTCGCCGCTGCTGGCCTCGAACGCACAGGGCCAGGGACCCGGCGAGGAGTCGGTCTTCTCGAACGCGGCCGGCGTGTGGCTGCTCTACACCCCGTCTCGTTCGACCCTCCCCCTCCCGGGGCCGCCGCGTCCCGTCGCCATGGCGCATCTCGGGTTCGGGCCCTCGGGGCCCTACCTGGCCGCGCCGCTCGAGGTCGCCGGGCCGGCCTGAGCGACCCGGGCCCGGGCCCGGGTGGCGATTTCCCGGCCCGTAAGCTCCGTCCCATGCAGCTGAGCGTGGAATGCGCGCGGGTCCTGGCATCGTTGGTGGAGAAGGGCCTCACCACCCCCCAGCAGTACCCGCTGACCGTCAACGCCCTCCTCACCGCCTGCAACCAGGCGTCGAACCGGGAGCCCGTCGTGAGCTACGACGAGGCGACGGTGCAATCGGCCCTTGACGAGCTCAAGGGCCTGCGGCTCGTCCGCTTCGTCCTGCCGTCGCACGGCCGCTCCGTCGTCCGCTACCGCCAGGTGCTCGACGAGGCGCTCGGGCTCGACGACCGGCAGTGCGCCGTCCTGGCCGTCCTCATGCTGCGCGGCGCGCAGACGGTGGGCGAGCTGCGCACGCGGACCGAGCGCATGGCGCGCTTCGACGGGCTCGTCGAGGTGGAGCACGAGCTCGAGCTCCTGGCCTCGCGTGACGAACCGCTGGTCAGGAACGTGGGCCGCCGGCCGGGCCAGAAGGAGGAGCGCTGGGCCAGCCTTCTCGTCGGCACCGACGACGTCGAGGACCTCGGTGCCGTGCAGCCCCCGGCCGCCGTGGGTGAACCGGCGCGGCTCGCCTACCCCCCCGACGACGAACTGCGCTCCGAGCTGGACTCCCTCAAGGGCGAGGTCGCCCAGCTCCGCCACGAGCTCGAGGAACTCCGCCGGAGCCTGGGGGGCTGAACCCCCGGGCGGTGAGGCCGGTCAGACAACGCTGTAGGTCTTGATCTCATAGACGAGCGAGCTCTACCGGCTGAGGCGAGGGACGCACACCGGGAGGCAGACGGCGAGAGCGCCGAGGAGCAACCTCATCCGGCGCCCCCGCTCACAGGGGCGTGACGTAGGCCCCCGAGATCCCGCCGTCGACCAGGAACGTCGACGCCGTCATGAACGACGAGTCGTCGGAGGCGAGGAAGGCCGCCGCGGCGGCGATCTCCGAGGCCTCCCCGAAGCGACCCATGGGGATGTGCACGAGGCGCCGGGCGGCGCGCTCGGGATCCTTGGCGAAGAGCTCCCGGAGCAGCGGCGTGTTGACCGGGCCGGGGCACAGCGCGTTGACCCGCACGCCCTGGCGGGCGAACTGCACGCCCAGCTCGCGCGACATCGCCAGGACACCACCCTTGGAGGCGGTGTAGCTGACCTGGCTCGTCGCCGCGCCCATGACGGCCACGAAGGACGCCGTGTTGATGATCGACCCCTTGCCCCGCGCCAGCAGATGGGGCAACGCGTGCTTGCAGCAGAGGTAGACCGACGTCAGGTTGACCCGCTGCACCCGCTCCCAGGCGTCCAACCCCGTGTCGAGGATGGAGTCGTCGTCGGGCGGGCTGATGCCGGCGTTGTTGCAGCAGACGTCGATCCCGCCCAGGCGGCCGGCCACCTCGGCGTACAGGGCTTCCACCTCGTCGGAGGACGTGACGTCGGTGCGGACGAAGATCCCGCCGACCGCCGCGGCCACCTCTCCCCCGGCGGCCTCGTCGAGGTCGACGACGGCCACCGTGGCCCCCTCGGCGGCGAAGCGATCGCACATGGCGCGGCCGATGCCGCTGGCGCCGCCGGTGACGACGGCGACGCGATCGACCAGGCGGCGGGCGTAGGGCGCTGTCTCGGTCATGTCTCTCCTATTCCGAGCTGATGAAGACGTTCTTGATGTCGCAGAAGGCATCGAGGGCGTCGGGTCCCAGCTCCCGGCCGATCCCGGACTGCTTGACCCCCCCGAACGGCGTCCAGTAGCGCACGGACGAGTGCGAGTTGACCGACAGCGTCCCCGTCTCGACCGCCCGCGCCACCCGGAGCGCCCGGCCCACGTCACGCGTCCACAGCGAGCCCGAGAGCCCGTAGGGCGTGTCGTTGGCGAGCCGGACGGCATCCGCCTCGTCCTCGAAGGGGATGACCACGACCACCGGGCCGAAGATCTCCTCGGTGGCGGCGCGGTCGGCGGGGTCGACCGGGGCCAGCACCGTGGGGGCGAACCAGTTGCCCGGGCCGTCGGGGCACGAGCCGCGCACCGCCACCGGCGCGCCCTCGGGCACGAACGACGCCACCGTGGCGAGATGCGCCGGCGAGATCAGCGGCCCCATCTCCGTGGACGCGTGCATCGGGTCACCGACGACGACGCCCTGCACCGCCGGCTCGAGGAGAGCCATGAAGTCCTCGTACACGGACCTTTCGACGAGGATGCGCGAGCGGGCGCAGCAGTCCTGGCCGGCGTTGTCGAACACCCCGTACGGGGCGCGGGCCGCCGCCAATTCGAGGTCGGCGTCGGCGAAGACGATGTTGGCGCTCTTGCCGCCCAGCTCCAAGGTGACCCGCTTGATCTGCTCCGCACACCCCGCCATGACGGAGCGCCCGACCTCGGTCGAACCGGTGAAGCACACCTTGCGCACGGCGGGGTGGGCCACGAAGCGGGCACCGACGACGCTGCCCTTGCCCGGCAGGATCTCCAGGACCCCCTCGGGCAGGCCGGCCTCGAGCGCCAGCTCGCCGATGCGCAGCGCGCTGAGCGGGGTCAGCTCCGCCGGCTTGACCACGACCGTGTTGCCGGCGGCCAGGGCCGGTGCGAACCCCCAGGCGGCGATCGCCATGGGGAAGTTCCAGGGCACGATGACCCCGACGACCCCCAGCGGCTCGTAGAAGGTGACGTCGAGGCCGCCCGGGACCGGGATCTGCCGGCCGCTCTGGCGTTCCGGGGCGGCCGCGTAGTACTCGATCACGTCCCGCACGTTGCCGGCCTCCCAGCGTGCGTTGGAGATCACGTGGCCGGCGTTGACCACCTCGAGCGCGGCGAGCTCGTCACGGTTGGCGTCCACCTCGGCGGCGAAGCGCCGGAGCAGCCGGGCCCGGTCGCCCGGGGCCAGGGCCCGCCAGTGCTCGAAGGCGGCGGCGGCCCGGTCGATGGCCGCGTCGGTCTCCTCGGCGGTGAGCCCCTCGATCGTGGTGATCACGTCTCCGGTGGCGGGGTTGCGGACGTCCATGGCCCGATCTTTGCCGATGGCGGCCCTCGTCCCCCAACCAGCCCGCCGGTACAGTGCGGGACCGTGCCCGACTCAACCGTCCAATTCAACCTGGCCAAGGCCTTCGACACGCTGGTCGAGTCCCTGGCCGACCGGGAGTGCATCGTGTGGCGCGACCGGCGCCTCAGCTACTCCCACGTGGCCGAGCGCTCCAAGCGCCTGGCCTCCTACCTCCACGGCCGGGGCCTGCGCCTGCACCGTGAACGGAGCGAGCTCGAGGGCTGGGAGTCGGGGCAGGACCACGTGGCGCTCGCCCTGTACAACGGCAACGAGTATCTCGAGGCGATGCTGGGCTCGTACCGGGCGAGAGTCGCCCCGTTCAACGTCAACTACCGCTATGTCGGCGAGGAGCTGCGCTACCTGCTGAACGACGCCCGCCCGCGGGCGCTGATCCTGCACTCCTCGCTCGCCCCCACGCTGGCCGACGTGCTGCCCACGCTGGACTCACCCCCCGACGTGCTGCTCCAGGTCGGCGACGAATCGGGCCACCCCCTCCTCCCCGGGGCGGAGTGGTACGAGGAGGCGCTGGCCGCGTCCTCGCCCGACGGCGCACCGGTCGAGCCGTCCCCCGACGACCTCTACGTCCTCTACACGGGGGGGACCACCGGCATGCCCAAGGGCGTCCTGTGGCGCCAGCACGACATCTTCATGGCCGCCATGGGCGGGCGGAAGGTGGGCACGTGGGAGATCGTCACCAGCTACGAGGGCATCACCGAGCGGCTGGCCGAGAGCGTCCCGCTCAAGCTGATGCTCCTGCCCCCGCTGATGCACGGCGCGGCCCAGTGGGCGGCCTTCATGCTGATGGCCCAGGGCGCCACGATCATCTTCCCCGACGACACCCGGCGGGTCGACCCCGACGACGTCTGGTCCACCGTCGAGCGTGAGGGCGCCAACACCATGAGCGTCGTCGGGGACGCGGTGTTGCGGCCGCTGCTCATGCAGCTCGACAAGAAGCGCTACGACCTCTCGTCGTTCTTCGCCGTGGGCAACGGGGGGGCGCCCCTCACCCCGGCGGTGCGGGCCATGGCGATCGAGCGGCTGCCCAACCTCGTCATCTCCGACTCGGCCGGCTCGTCGGAGACCGGGGCGCAGATGCACGTGACCTCGGTCGACGACGTCGAGGTCGGGACGTTCCTGCCCGGGCCGGGGACGGTCGTGGTCGACGAGTCCTTGTCCCGGGTGCTCCCGGCGGGGCACGAGGGCAACGGGTGGCTGGCGCAGAGCGGAAGCGTGCCGCTGGGGTATCTCGGTGATCCCGACAAGACGGCGCGCACCTTCCCCGTGATCGACGGCGTCCGCTACTCCATCCCCGGTGACCGGGCGCGGCACCTGGCCAACGGTGAGATCCAGCTGCTCGGGCGCGACTCGGTCACGGTGAACTCGGGCGGCGAGAAGATCTTCGTCGAGGAGGTCGAGCGGGCCATCGCCGGGCATCCCGCCGTGGCCGACGTCGTCGTGACGGGCCGGCCGTCGGAGCGCTGGGGCTCCGAGGTCGTCGCCGTGGTGCAGCTGGCCGACGGTGCCTCTGCGGACGAGGCCTCCGTCATCGACCATGCCTCGGCCCACATCGCCCGCTACAAGCTGCCCAAGGAGGTCGTGTTCGTGGAGAGCATCCAGCGCTCGCCCTCGGGGAAGGCCGACTACCGCTGGGCGGCCGAGACGGCGGTCAAGGGCGCCGGGGCGGCGTAGCCACGACGGTGAGCGGGCCGACCGGTCCCAGGATCGTCACGGAGCGCCTGGTGCTGCGACCGTTCACCGACGTGGACCGGACGCCCCTCGCCGAGATGGACACCCACCCGCTGGTCGTCGAGACCATGGGGTCGTCGCCGAGCCGGGTCGAGAGCGACGCGCTCGCGGACCGCTACGTCGACGAGATGGCCCTGGAGGGCTGGGGCCGGTGGGCCGTCGGGGTCAAGGGCGGCGAGCCGTTCGTGGGCATGGTCGGCCTCCGCCGGGTCGACGCCGCCCTCCCCTGCGCGGGGGGTGTCGAGGTCGGCTGGCGCCTGCATCCCGACCACTGGGGGCACGGGTACGCCACCGAGGCCGCCACCGCGTCGCTGGGCTTCGGCTTCGACGAGTCCGGTCTGGCGGAGATCGTGGCGTTCACGGCCACGGTGAACACCCGCTCGCAGGCGGTCATGGAGCGCATCGGCATGGTGCGCGACCTCGATGCTGACTTCGACCACCCCGGGCTGCCCGAGGACAGCCCCCTCCGCCGGCACGTGGTGTACCGCGCCGTGGCGTCGCACCCCCGCCCCACCGTGGCCGTCGAGCGATGAGCACCGAGCCCCGACGCTGCGAGTGGGCCCAGAGCCCCGCGATGATCGCCTACCACGACACGGAGTGGGGTGTGCCCGTGCACGACGACCCGACGCACTTCGAGTTCCTGGTGCTCGAGAGCGCGCAGGCCGGGCTGAGCTGGTCGACCATCCTCAACCGGCGTGGCGGCTACCGCAAGGCCTTCGCCGGCTTCGACGCCGCCAAGGTGGCGCGCTTCACGCCGGCCCGGGTGGAGAAGCTCCTGGCCGACCCCGGGATCATCCGCAACCGGGCCAAGGTGGAGGCGACCGTGCGCAACGCCCGGGCCTTCCTGGCGGTCCAGGAGGAGTTCGGCTCCTTCGACGCCTACATCTGGGGCTTCGTGGGCGGGCAACCGATCGTGGGAAAGTGGCGGCGGACTGGCCAGGTCCCCGCCGTCACGGCCACCTCGGAGGCAGTGAGCGCCGACCTGCGCCGGCGCGGCTTCGGTTTCGTCGGGCCCACCACCGTGTACGCCCACCTGCAGGCCACCGGGCTGGTCAATGACCACCTGGTGAGCTGCTTCCGTTACGCGGAGCTCACAGGTGCCGGGGCCGGGGCCGGCGCATGAGGACCCGCACGCCGAATCGGCCCATCACGGGATCCTCGGGCGGCCGCCCATGGCCGACGAGCCAGTCGTCCACCGGCCCGACCTCCACGAAGCCCTCCGACGCGTAGAACGGCCCGTTCCACGGGACGTCGCGGTACGTGGCCAGGGTGAGCGCGTCATAGCCCTCGCCGGCGGCCCAGGCACACCCGGCGCGGAGCAGGGCCCGGCCCAGGCCGTGCCGGGCGTGGTCGGGGTGGACGGCGAGCTGTTCCAGGTGGGCGCCGCCCCCGACGGCATCGATGCGGCACAGCCCGACGGGCGGGTCGCCGGCCACCAGGACGACGAGCGCAGCGGCGTACTCCTCCGCGGTGGCGGGTGCGGGCAGCGGCCCGATGCCGAGCGCCTCGAACACGGTGTCGGCTGCCGCCTCGAGGGCGGGGAGCTGCGCCAGCTCGTCGACACGGACCGGACGGACCGGCGGCGTGGACCCGATGCGCTGCACGCGGCGACGGTAGCGTCTCGACCCGTGCGCGCCGCCGTCTGTCACGAGCTCGGTCCACCATCGGTGCTGCGGGTGCAGGAGCAGCCCGATCCCGAGCCCGGCCCCGGCGAGGTGGCGGTCGCCGTCGAGGCGGCGGGCGTGAACTTCGTCGACGGCCTCTTCGTGGCCGGGCAGTACCAGATCAAGCCCTCGCTCCCCTTCGTGCCGGGCAGCGAGGTGGCCGGG
This sequence comes from Acidimicrobiaceae bacterium, assembly GCA_003169235.1. Taxonomy (GTDB): domain Bacteria; phylum Actinomycetota; class Acidimicrobiia; order Acidimicrobiales; family RAAP-2; genus Bog-473. The sequence goes on from PMPX01000143.1 coordinate 18,500, forward strand.
CACGTCGTGGCGGTCGGGCCCGACGTCGGCGGGCTGGCCCTCGGCGACCGTGTGCTGGCCTCGGTGGGCCTGGGCGGGTTCGCCAGCCGCGTCGTGGTGCCGGCGACTGCGGCCATCGTGCTCCCCGAGGGCCTGGACGCGCCCCGGGCGGCCACCTTCACCCAGAGCTACAGCACGAGCCTTTTCGCCCTGCGCGACCGCGCCCATGCGGCACCCGGCGAGACCGTGCTCGTCCTCGGGGCCGGCGGCGGCGTCGGGCTGGCCGCCATCGGCGTGGCCCGGGCGCTGGGGTGCCGGGTGCTCGGGGCCGCATCGAGCGCGGACAAGCGCGACGCGGCGCTGGCGGCCGGCGCCGAGGCCGTGGTGGATCCGGCGGCCGAGCCGCTCAAGGAGGCGGCGCGGGCCTGGGCGGGAGGGACCGGTGTCGACCTGGTCGTCGACCCCGTCGGCGGGCCGCTGGCGGAGCAGTCACTGCGGGCGCTGGGCGACCGCGGCCGCTACCTGGTCATCGGTTTTGCGTCGGGCGACATCCCCTCCGTACCCCTGAACCAGGTGCTGCTGCGGAACCGGACGGTGCTCGGGATCGACTGGGGCATCTGGGCCATGACCCACCCGGCGGAGCAACGCGCCCTGCTCGACAACCTGCTCGAGATGGTGGCGGCGGGGAGCCTCGACCCGGTCCACCCGGCCGAGTACCCGCTGGAGAACGTGGCCCGCGCCCTCGAGGACCTGCTGGGCCGGCGCGCCGTGGGGAAGATCGCCCTGGTCCCCTAACGGCGGGGCACACTCGACGTGACGGCGGTCCACCTCGGCGAGGGGCGCGTGGTCATGACGCGGCCGCTCGGGCCGACGAACGTGAGCTCCTCGTTGGCGTTGCCCGTCATGGTCCAGGCGTTGCTGTGCACCAGGCGATGGTGGTGCAGGCACATGAGCGCGAGGTTCTGCAGATCGGTGCGGCCGCCCGGTATCCAGGGCACCACATGGTGGGCGTTGGTGAAGGTCACGTTCGTACACCCGGGGAAGCGACAGTGACGATCCCGGCGCATGACCTCGCGGCGCTGGGCGGCGGTCGGCTCCCGCCGGGCCCGGCCCTCGTACATCGTGCGGCCGACGTCGTCGTCGACCCCGATGGCGATGGTGGCGTCACAGGCGACCTGGCGCACGGTCTCGACGCTGATGAGCCCGTCCCGCTCGAGCTCACCGGCCAGGCCGCTCTGCTCGCCCGACTCCCCGACGAGGGCGGCGATGGGGACGTGGACGACGACGAAGTACGGACTGGCCGGTGCGGGCGACCCCGTCGCCGAGGAACGGATCAGCTCCACGAAGGCATCGCACAGGCGCTCGTCCCAGGGCGTCTCCCCGTCGGAAGGGACGGCGCGCGCCCGGGCTTCGAGGCAGGTCCGGGCTTCGGCATAGGTGGCGGCGGGGAGCTGGACGCTCAGTGTGCGCACCCGGTCGTTGAAGCGCAAGAACCGCCCGTCGTGCTCGGAGGCGTGCGTCGGAGGTGGGTTGAGTGAAGCCGCGACGTCGGCGAGCTGCCGCACCGAGCATTCGCGGGCCTGGTCTCGAAGCCGGCGGTCCGTCTCGGGCGTCGCCACGTTGGCCACGGCCCGGACCTTGTCGAAGGACAGCTCACCCGAGCACAGCGACTCCACCAGGTGCGGGATGTCCCAGGCCCTCTCCCCGAGGTGGGCATAGGCCCGTGCCGTCGGCATCGAGACCCCGAAGCGCTCGACGGCCCAGGGCTCAGAGGCGGTCGCGCCCTCGTCGCGGTAGGCCTGGCGCCGGCCGACCTCGCCGAGGAGAACGACGATCGCCCCATCGACCGCCGCCTTCTGGCGGAAGAGCGCATCGAGGCGGCTGACGATCTCGTCGTTCGACATCGCTGCTGCCCCGGCGATGACGTCGGCGCCACGAGGAGTTTCGACCATCGGGGAGGAACGGTCCCGTCCGCCGGAGGAACGTGGGCAGAATCAGGGCGGCGGGCCGACCTCAGGATCTCTCGACGCGGAGTGGGAAGCTGAAGTGCCGGTTGTCGTTCACGACGAGGGTGTAGTCGCCCACTGGGACGCGCCGGGTGCTGTCGGGCTTCGTCTGGTTCCACGAGCCCGTGCCCGACACCGTGCTGCCCGCCGCCAGCTGCGCGACGCCGAGCGCGGGGCAGTTGACGAGCTGCGGCCCCGGCCAGACGTTGCTGTTGTGCGGTCCCCGTATCAGGTAGCCGACGGAGCCGCAGGGACCCGCCGACAGGGTGGTGGCGGTGGGACCCGGTGCGACCCCGGCGTAGGGAGCCGTGTAGTGGCACGCCGTGGTCCCGGTGTTGCGCACGGTAAAGCTGATGTCGAGGGTCGCCCCCGGATGCAGGGTCAGCGTGTTGACCGCCACGAGCAGCTCGGTCGTCTTGGCCGGGCACTCCCAGAAGACTGCGTGACCGACCTGCGCCAGCTTCGGGGCGGCGTGCGCACCCGATCTCGACGCTCCGGCGGGGACCGGTGCGGTCGCCACCAGCGCAATCACGCCCACGAGCCCAGCCGCCCACCGTCCCCCCGGTGCTCTCCCCATCCCCCCAGATTGCCCGACGCGCCGGCTCCCTCTGGACGCGGGTCAGTCCGCGAAGGCGGGGATGACCTCGGTCCCCATCAGCTCGATCGTCTGCATGACCGACTCGTGGGAGACCTTGTACGGGTTGACCAGGCAGAGCAGCAGGTCGACTCCGGCCGCCTCATATTGACGACAGGCCTCCACGCACTCCTCGGGCGTGCCGAGCACGCAGGCGTTGGCGTCCATGAGGTACTCCAGGCTGAGCAGGTCGAGGGTGCCCTCGTCGTCCGTCTTCTTCATGTCGGCGGCATACGAGTAGGAGCCGAGATCCTGGTTGCGCTCGGCCATCCAGTCCGTCAGCGTGCCGATCTGTCGGGCCCCCGTCTTGGGGTACCACTCGAAGGACTCGCGGGCCTCGGCGATCGCCGCGTCACGGTCGGGCGCGCACATGGCCATGGTGAAGGTCGCCGCCTGGTCGTGCACGAAGGCGCCGATCGGGGCGCTGCACCCGGCGACGGCCGCCCGGTAGATGTCGATCTTGCGCTTGACCTCCGAGGGCGGCAACCCGACGGCGAAGGAGCACAGGCCGAGGCCCAGGTCGCCGACCTGGGCGTGGCCCTCGTCGCTGGTGGTGGCGCCCCACAGCGGCGGGTGGGGCTTCTGCCACGGCTTGGGCTGCACGCGGCGGCGGGGCATCTGCCAGAACTCGCCGGAGAACTCGTACTCCTCGTTGGTCCAGCACCCCACGACGTGCTCAATGGCCTCCTGCCACATCCGGCGGCTCTCGGCCGGGTCGACGCCGAAGCCCTCGAGCTCGGCCCGTGTGGCGGACCGGCCGGTGCCGAGGTCGACCCGCCCGCCCGAGAGCAGGTCGAGCACCGCCACCGACTCGGCGGTGCGCACCGGGTGGTTGTAGGGCTTGGGCATGAGACGCACGCCGTAGCCGAGGCGGATCCGCTCGGTGCGGGCCGCGATGGCCCCATATAAGACCTCGGGGTTCGAGCAGTGCGAGTACTCCTGCAGGAAGTGGTGCTCCACCGTCCAGACCGCGTGCCAGCCGAAGCGGTCGCCGGCGATCGCCTGCTCCAGGGTGTTGCGATAGGCGACCAGCTCGCTGTCCTCCCCCCAGGGCCGCGGGACGGGGATCTCGTAGAACAGCGCGAACTTCATGGTCTGGGCTCCCCCCGGGAAGACGGTGGCACCGGGGACGACCCGGGCTAGAACTGTGCCCTGCTCCTATCAGCCCGGGTCGGCCGGGCGCAACCGAACCCTGGAGGTGCCATGCGTGGACTGGGCGGCCGGACCTACATCGTGACCGGCGCGGCGTCGGGCATCGGCCGGGCCACGGCCGCCCGGCTCCTCGACGAGGGTGCGCTCGTGATGGGAGCCGACCTCGTCGTGCCGCCCGACGACGTCGCGGAGGGCAGGGACGAGTCGGGCCGCTGGGCCTTCACCCACGTCGACGTGACGGACGAGCCGTCGGTGGCCGCGCTGGTGCGCGCCGCCGTCGAGTTCGGCGACGGCGCGCTGCACGGGGTCGTGAACGCGGCCGGCGTGGCCGGCGGCGGCCCGGTCCACATGCTCCCGGCGGAGGAATGGGGCCGGGTCATCGCGGTCAACCTGACCGGCACCTATCTCGTCGCCAAGCACGTCATCGCGCAGATGCTGGGCCAGCCGGTGGGCGACGACGGCCTGCGTGGCTCGGTGGTGACGGTGGCCAGTATCGAGGGGCTGGAGGGGACGGCGGGCGGCAGCGCCTACAGCGCGTCGAAGGGTGGCGTGGTCCTGCTCACCAAGAACATGGCGATCGACTACGCCGGGCGCGGCATCAGGGTCAACGCCATCTGCCCGGGCTTCATCCAGACCCCGATGACGGACTCGGTGTTCGGTCCCGGCATGGAGGCGGCGCTCGCCGACATCGTCCGGGAGCACAAGCTGGGCCACCGCATGGGCCGGCCCGAGGAGATCGCCTCGGTCGCCGCGTTCCTGCTCTCGGACGACTCGTCCTTCGTCACCGGCCACGCGCTGCCGGTCGACGGTGGCTACACCGCCGGGCGCGACCACGGCGTCACCGAGATGCTCGGGCTGTCGGGGCCCGAGCCACAGCCGCTCCCCTCCCCCTGACGGTCGGCGGCGGCCGCCCGCCCCGCCTCGGGGTGAGCCGCGTCAGCCGAGGACCAGCCGCCCCCCGGTGTAGTCGAACACGACCCAGCCGAAGCGAATGAGCTGATCGGAGCCCAGCAGGCCGTCGATGCCCGTGACGCTGATCGCGCCCAGGTCGGTCTCGCCGATGACCTGGGGGTGCAGCGGCTGCCCCGGCACGGACCACGGGCCACTGTGCACGAGTGGGACGGTGATCACCGAGCACACGGTTGACTGGCGTTGCGCCAGGTCGGTGCCCGCCAGTGACGACGCCCGGGCCACGGAGGTGCCCACGACGCTCTGCGAGGACCCGGTGTCCACCACGAAGCTCCGCCTGGGCCCGGTGCCGAAGCGGACCGTGACGTTGAGTGAGACGTCACCCACGAGGGGTGTCACCGTCAGCGGCACCGTGGTCCCCTGGCCGCCTGTCAGCGCGGTGGGCGGCGGCCCCGACGGTCCCGTGAACGACGTGCTCCCGGTCAGCGGGGTGCCCTCGGGCCCGGGGAGCACGAGGGCACCCGGCGAGAAGTCGATGCGCACCGCGCCGAAGCGGGAGAGGACGTCGGAGCCGATCAGGCCGACCGGCTCCCCCTTCCCTCCGATCTGGGGCAGGGTCGCCGCGGTCAGCTGCTGCGGCGCCAGGGTGACCCCGTCGAGCGACCACGACCCGACCGCCACCGGCCTGGCCGTGCCCGTGCAGCCCACGCCGGCGAACTCAGTCGCCGGACCGGCCGACGAGAGGTGCAGTCGCCTGGCCAGTCCGGCGTCGATGGTCGACTGCCCGGCGCCGGAGTCGAGGACGAAGGGGAACGGTCCCTGGCGGCCGATGCAGACGTCGAGGGACTCGGCCACCTGGCCGGCCACGGTGCTCACGGTGAGCGGCACCCGGGTCGCTCCGCCGGCCAGCGCGGTGGCCCCCCGGCACCCGCTCGAGGCGGGCGGCACCGCGAACGTCACCTGCGGCTCCACGTGCACCGTCGGGTGCTTCGGGCCGCTCACGGCGGCGGCCAGGGCCAGCACCAGCACGGCGGCGCCGATGGCCACGAGGGCGGCGATCAGCAGTCCCCGGCGGCCGGTCACCGACGGGCGGGCGAGGCGAGGGCGATCCGGACGGTCGCCATCGCCATGCGCGCCCCCAGCACGACCGCCGCCAGTGGCAGCGCAGCCCGTCGCCAGCCCTTCGTGGTCCGGAACGTGAAGCGCAGGGCCGAACGGTGGTGCGCCACCATCATGCGGTAGGGATGGCGGGCGGTGCTCACGCCCTGGACGTGGGTCACCTCGGCCGTCCCGGCGAAGCCCACGCCCCAGCCGGCGTCGTGGGCACGCCAGCACAGGTCCGTGTCCTCCAGGTACATGAAGTACGCCTCGTCGAAGCCGCCGAGATCCTCCAGCGCGCTGCGCCGGGCGAGGAAACACGAACCCGAGACCCAGCCGGCCGCGGTCACCACGTCGCCCTCGGGCGTCCCGGGGTTGTAGCGCCGGGTGAACGGGTTCTCGGGATTGAACAGCGCCAGCAGCGCGTGCCCGGCGGCGTCGGTGAACGAGGGGAAGCTGCGCACCGAGGGATAGACTTCACCCGCCTCGGTGAAGATGCGCGGCCCGACGATGGCCCAGGCGGGGTGGGACTCCAGGGCCTGGCGCATCGCCTCCACCGCACCCGCGTGCACGACCAGGTCGGGGTTGCAGACGAGGATCCATTCCGGAGGCGGTGACTCTCCCGCCAGGGCGGCCAGGCCCCGGTTGACCCCGGCACCGAAGCCGACGTTGCGACCCGGACGCACGATGTGCACCCGTGGTGCGACCGGATCCGCCAGCGCTGCCCGGACGCTTCCCGGGGCGCCGTTCTCCACGACGACCACCGGTGCCGCGCCGTCGTCGAGGAGGGAGCGGAGGCATCCCTCGAGCAGCGGCCCCGCGTCGTGGTCGACGACGACCGCACCGATCCCGTTCGGCACCAGCGTCCTCAGTACTCCCGGGTGAAGCGGAACTTGACCAGGGCTTTCAGGGCGCTGAAGCCGTCGCGCCAGGTGATCTTCTTCCCCTCGTCGGGCTCACGGCCCGCGTAGGAGATGGGCACCTCATAAATACGATGACCACGCCGCAGCACCTTGGCGGTGATCTCGGGCTCGAAGTCGAACTTGTTCGACACGATGGTCAGCCCCTCGAGAACGTCGGCGTCGAAGAGCTTGTAGCAGGTCTCCATGTCCGAGAGGGTGGAGCTGTAGAGCACGTTGGTGACGAGCGAGAGCAGACGGTTGCCCATCCAGTGCAGGGGCAGCATGTTCTTGCGCTCACCGGTGAAGCGGCTGCCGTAGACGACGCGTGCCTTCCCCCGCAGGATCGGGTCGAGCAGCCGGGGCCAGTCGTTGGGGTCGTACTCGAGGTCGGCGTCCTGAATGAGGACGAGGTCACCGCGCGCCTCGGCCAGACCGGTGCGGATGGCCGCACCCTTGCCCTGGTTCACCTCGTGACTGATGACGCGCACGGTCGAGTCCTCGAGGGCGCCGAGCACCTTGTCGGAGCCGTCGCTGCTGCCGTCGTCGACGACGATGATCTGGAGCACCATCGGGAGCTCGACGGCCCGCATGCGCCGGATGACCTCGGCGACGGTCCTGCGCTCGTTGTACACCGGGCAGATCACCGTCAGCGTCTCGTAGGTCCGCCGCGGGGGCAGGCCGTTCAGGTCGGTCTCTGTCATGGGCCCTCCACCATTTGTGCGAAGTAGTCGATCGTTCGCTCAATGCCCTCCCGCAGGCCGATCGTCGGTTCCCACCTGAGCTCGCGCCGGGCCAGGGTGATGTCGGGGCAGCGCCGCGTCGGGTCGTCGGTGGGCAGCGGCTCGAACACGACGTCGGATCTCGACCCCGTGACCTCCAGGACGAAGTGCGCCAGGTCCCGCATCGACCGCTCGTCGGGGTTCCCGATGTTGACCGGACCCGTGAGCGAGGAGTCGAGCAGGGCCACCAGACCCGTGATCTCGTCGTCGACGAAGCACAGGCTGCGCGTCTGGCTGCCGTCCCCGTACACGGTCAAGGGTTCGCCCCGTAGGGCCTGCACGATGAAGTTCGAGACGACCCTGCCGTCACCCGGCGAGAGCCGCGGGCCGTACGTGTTGAAGATCCGTGCGATGCCCACGTTCACCCCGAGCGTACGGTGCATGGCCATGGTCAGGCTCTCGGCGAACCTCTTGGCCTCGTCGTAGACGCTGCGCGGCCCGACGGGGTCGACATTGCCCCGGTAGGACTCGACCTGGGGGTGCACCTCGGGCTCCCCGTACACCTCACTGGTGCTCGCCATGAGGAACCGGGCGCCGTGCGCCCTGGTCAGCTCGAGCAGTCGGCGCGTGCCCTCGCTCCCGGCGGCCAACGTGTCGAGGGGCCGAGCCAGATACGCGGGCGGCGACGCCGGTGATGCCAGGTTGCACACGGCATCGACCTTGACCCCGTCCTCGAGCTCCACCTTCTCGCTGACGTCGCAGACCACGAGGCTGAAACGCTCGTGTCCCAGCAGGTGCGCCACGTTCTCCCTCGAGCCGGTGGAGAGGTTGTCCATGCAGATCACGGAGTCACCCCGCCCGACCAGCCGGTCGCAGAGGTGCGAACCGAGGAAGCCCGCACCACCGGCCACGACGGTCCGGCTCACTGGCGTCCGATGCCCGAGTAGCGGAAGCCCATACGTCGCACCGCGGCGGGGTCGAGGAGGTTGCGGGCGTCCACGATGCAGGGCTCGTCCATGATGGCGAGCACGCGGGAGAAGTCGAGCCAGCGAAACTCGTCCCACTCGGTGAGCACGACGAGGGCCCGGGCCCCCGTCGCCGCCTCGTAGGGGTCCGCCCGCAGCTCCAGACCGAGCAGGTCGTCGGGCTGCTCCCCCTCGGCCTCGACGGTCGGGTCGAAGGCCTGCACCGTCGCGCCCAGCTCCCCGAGGCGGTGGCAGATCTGCAGGCTGGGCGAGTCGCGCCGGTCGTCGGTGTTCGCCTTGAAGGTGAGGCCCCACACGGCCACGGTGGCCCCGTCGACGGTCCCGCCGCACGCCACCTCCACTTTGGAGACCACCCGGGAGAGCTGCTCGTCGTTCGACGCGATGGCCCCGGCCAGCAACGCGAAGTCGTAGCCGACGCCGCGGGCGATGTGCAGCAGTGCCCTGGTGTCCTTGGGCAGGCACGAACCGCCCCAACCGGGACCGGGCCGCAGGAACTCGAAGCCGATCCGCTTGTCGTAGCCGAGCCCGAGCAGGACGTCGCGGGCGTCTGCGCCCACCTCCTCGCACAGGCCGGCCAGGGCATTGACGAAGCTGAGCTTGGTGGCCAGGAAGGCGTTGGAGGCGTACTTGATCGTCTCCGAGGTGGTGGCGTCGGTCACCATGAGCGGTGCACCCGTCGCCGCGAACAGCGCGCCCACCTTGGCGGCCGCCTGGGGATCGTCGGCGCCGACCACGATGCGGTCCGGGTTCAGGCTGTCGAGCACGGCGGTGCCCTCCCGGAGGAACTCGGGGTTGGACACGACGCAGATGTCGGGACGGCCGATCACCGCCTCGACCATCGTGGCCGAGCCGACCGGCACGGTCGACTTGTTCACCACGACGGTGCCCGGGTCCAAGGCCGCTGCGATCTCCTTGGCCGCCGCTTCGACGTAGGACAGGTCCGCGGATCCGTCCGCGCTCTGCGGCGTCGGCACGCAGAGGAAGACGAACTCCGCTCCGGACACCGCCGCGACGGCCGAATCGGTGAAGGAGAGCGTGCCCGACGCCACGCACTCCGCCACCAGCTCGTCGAGGCCGGACTCGACGATGGGCATGCGCCCGGACCGCAGCGCAGCCAGCCGGGAGCGCTCGTGCTCGGCCAGGACCACGGAGTGCCCGAAGTGGGCCAGCGTGGCCGCCGTCGGCAGGCCCACGTAGCCGGCGCCGATCACCGCCACGGTGTGCGGGGTCGTGCGGGCGTCGCTGCGTGCGGTCATGCGGCGGACCGGAGCGCACGGACGAGCCTGGCCAGTCCGTCCTCCCAGCCGGGCAGGGCGGGCAGCCCGCTCAGACGGAGCGCCATGTTGTCCAGCACGGAGTAGGCCGGGCGCGGCGCAGTGAGAGGCGGGTCGAGCTCGGCCGTGCCGATGGGGAGGACCCGCTCCGGGTCGGCGCCCGCCTCGGCCAGCACCGCCCGCACGAGGCCCCACCAGGTCGTGGCACCCCCGTTGGTCACGTGGAAGGTGCCGGGCCTCCGGTCGAGGCCCAGGGTGACGACGGCGGGCGCCAGGTCCGCCGTGAACGTCGGCGAGCCGTGCTGGTCGTCGACGAACCGCAGCACTCCGTCGCCCTGGGCCAGCCGCAGCGCCGTCGCCACGATGTTGGCGCCATGGGCCCCGCAGAGCCAGCTCGTGCGCACGATCGTCGTACCGGGACGGCACTCCCGCTCGCCGGCCAGCTTGGAGGCTCCGTAGACCGAGGTCGGGGACGGGGGGTCCCACTCGCAGTAGGGCCGGCTCGACGAGCCGTCGAACACGTAGTCGGTGGACACGTAGACCATGTGCGCCCCCACCAGGGCGGCCGCCTCGGCCACGTGGCGGGTGCCGATGGCGTTGACGGCGAAGGCCGTGTCGGTCTCGGTCTCGCACAGGTCGACCGCGGTGAGCGCGCCCCCGTGGAGCACGAGCTCGGGACGGAAGTCGCTGAACGTGGCCAGGACGGCGTCCCGGTCGTCCACCCGCATGGTGTCGACGTCGGTGGCCAGGACCTCGTGGTCGAGGCCCGGGCGTGGCCCTTCGGGCCCGAGCAATGCGCAGCGGCGCCCCGCCGTCGGGACCCGCCCCGCCAAGGCCTCCCGCAGGTCATGCCCCAGTTGCCCGTTGGCCCCCGTGATGAGGATCCGCACCGCTCAGGCGCCTCCGGCTCCCCAGGATCCCTCGGCGATCGGGGCCCGAGCCCGCAGCGGCTCCCACCACTCTCGATTCGCCGCATACCAGTGGACCGTGTCCGCCAGCCCCTGCTCCCACTCGATGGAGGGCTTCCAGCCGAGCTCGCGGCGCAGCTTGGAGGAGTCGAGGATGTAGCGGCGGTCGTGGCCGGGACGGTCCGGCACGATCGTCTTGAGGGAATCCGGCTTGCCCAGTGCGGCGAGGATCCGGTCGGCGACCTCCATGATGGAAGCCTCGATACCGCTCCCCACGTGATACGTCTCACCGACCCTGCCACGGGCGAGCACGGCGTCGATGGCGGTGCAGTGGTCGTACACGTGGAGCCACTCCCGGCGGTTCTCGGTGCTGGCGTAGAGGGTCAGCGGCCGGTCGTCGAGCGCCAGCGCGCAGAAGTGCGGGATCAACTTCTCGGGGAACTGGTACGGCCCGTAATTGTTGGCGCAGTTGGTGATCGTGATGGGGAGGTCGTACGTCTCGGCGTAGGCGCGGACCGCGTGGTCGGCCCCCGCCTTGGAGGCGTTGTACGGGGTGCGAGGCCGGTACGGCGAGTCCTCCGTGAACATCTCGTCCGTGTCGAGCGGCAGGTCGCCGTAGACCTCGCAGGTCGAGACGTGGTGGAACCGCGACACCCCCACCTGGCGCGCCGCCTCGAGCATGGTCTGGGTCCCGATGACGTTGGTCCGGAAGAAGAGGCCGGGGTTCAGGACGGCCAGGGAGTTGTGGGACTCGGCGGCGAAGTGGACGATCGTGTCGATCCCCTCGCCCCGCAGTGCCTTCTCCGCGGCGGCAGGGTCGCAGATGTCACCCTGGACGAACACGATCCGGTCTTCGATGTCGGACAGGTTGGGGCGGTTGCCGGCGTAGGTGAGCACGTCGTAGACGACGACATGGTCCTCGGGGTGCTGCTCGACCCAGTAGCGGGCGAAGTTCGACCCGATGAAACCGGCACCTCCCGTGACGAGAAGGCGCATGGAGGCCAATGTTAGCCCGGGGACCCGGACCGTCCCCGGCGTCAGCCCGGCCGCAGGTGCACCACGTCGCCCGCCGTCACCCGTCGTGGACCCGACGCCGTCTCCACCACCAGCCTTCCCTCGTCGTCGATCGCCGCGGCCAGCCCGGTGAACTCCCCCCCGGGCAGGACGACCCGGACGGCCTGGCCGAGGGTGGCGCAGCGCCGGCGGATCTCGTCGGCCAGGGTGCCCCGCCCGGAGGCGTCGTCGAGCAGCGCCCGGCGCCCCGTGAGCGCACCCAGAAGGCGTTGGAGGAGGACCTGGCGGTCCACCGGCTGCGCCGCCGTGCCCACGTCGTCCAGGCAGGCCCCGCCGGCCTCCTCCGGCCCTGGCCAGGCCACATTGATGCCGATGCCGACGATCACGGCGACCAGGGTGCCCCCGGAGAATTCCGCCTCGGCGAGGATGCCGGCCAGTTTGCGACCGTCGACGAGCAGGTCGTTGGGCCATTTGAGCACCGGCTCGACCCCGGCGACCTCCCGGCAGGCGTCGGCCGCCGCCAGGGCCACCGCCCCAGTGCACAGGTGCACGTCGGTGGCGTCGCACCCGGGCCGCAGGAGGATCGAGGCCAGCAGGTTCGTACCGGGCGGCGACTGCCACCGGCGGTCCAGGCGCCCCCGCCCGGCCGTCTGGTGGTCGGCCACGACCACCAACCCCTCGTCGACCCCACGACGCGCCTGGTCCCGGGCATGGGTGTTGGTCGAGTCCACCTCCTCCAGCCACTGGATCCGCCATTCCCCGCCCCACATGGCAGACACCATACGGCGCGTGCAATTGTGAAGGCCCACCTCACGCAGGAAAGGCTCAGAGTGCTCCAGAAGGTCCTCATCGCAAACCGCGGCGAAATCGCCGTCCGGGTGATCCGGACGTGCCGCGAGCTCGGCATCGCGACGGTGGCCGTCTACTCCACCCTCGACCGTGATGCGCTGCACGTGCGCATGGCCGACGAGGCGTACGCGCTCGGCGGCGAGACGGCGGCCGAGAGCTACCTGAACACCGAGGCCATCCTCCAGGCCATCGAGCAGAGCGGTGCCGACGGGGTGCACCCCGGGTACGGGTTCTTCTCCGAGAACACCGACTTCGCCCGCGCCATCACCGAGCGCGGCGTCACCTTCATCGGTCCGCCGCCCGAGGCCATCGAGGTCATGGGCGACAAGATCAGCTCACGCCTCGCCGCCGAGAAGGCCGGCGTAGCGGGTGTCCCCGGCCGCTCGGAGCCTCTCACGTCGCCCGACGAGGTCGTGGCCTTCGGTGACCTCCACGGCTGGCCGGTGGCCATCAAGGCCGCCTATGGCGGCGGCGGGCGCGGCATGAAGGTCGTCGCGACGGCCGAGGACGCCGCCGAGGCCATGGAGTCGGCTGCCCGCGAGGCCCAGGCCTACTTCGGTCGTCCCGAGATCTACCTCGAGCGCTACCTGGCCTGGCCCCGCCACATCGAGATGCAGGTGCTGGCCGACCAGCACGGCAACACCCTCTGGCTCGGTGAGCGCGACTGCTCGGCCCAGCGGCGCCACCAGAAGCTCGTCGAGGAGAGCCCGGCGCCGGCGTTCCCCGAGCACGTCCGCCACGCCATGGGCACCGCGGCGGTCAAGGTCTCCGAAGCGTGCGGCTATTACAACGCCGGCACGGTGGAATTCCTGTACCAGGACGGGGAGTTCTACTTCCTCGAGATGAACACGCGGCTGCAGGTNNGTGGAGCACCCGGTCACCGAGCTCGTCGGTGGGCTGGACCTCGTCGCGTGGCAGATCCGCATCGCGTCGGGCGAAGCGCTCGACTTCGCCCAGGAGGACGTCCGCCGGCACGGGCACGCCATCGAGGTGCGGATCAACGCCGAGGATCCCAGCGGCGGCCGCTTCTCGCC